>CAMVPS010000087.1:0-6057 GCA_947169405.1 uncultured Bacteroidales bacterium | reverse complement strand
AGTGCGACTCCCTCGCCATCTCCATCGGCACCTCCCACGGCGCCTACAAGTTCACTCCGGAGCAGTGCACCCGCGACCCGAAGACCGGCCGTCTGGTTCCCCCGCCGCTCGCCTTCGACGTCCTGCACGAGATTGAAAAGAAGCTCCCCGGCTTCCCGATCGTCCTCCACGGTTCCTCTTCCGTGCCGCAGGAGTATGTGGACATGTGCAACAAGTACGGCGGCAACCTCCCGAACGCCATCGGCATTCCTGAGGAGCAGCTCCGTGAGGCCGCCAAGAGCGCGGTCTGCAAGATCAACATCGACTCCGACTCCCGTCTCGCGATGACCGGCGCCATCCGCAAGCACCTGGCTGAGAACCCGAGCCATTTCGACCCGCGCCAGTACCTCAAGCCCGCCCGTGAGGAGATGAAGAAGATGTACATCCACAAGATCGTCAACGTCCTCGGTTCCGACGGAAAGGCGGAGTAATCCCCTGTAACATACTATGAAAAACGGCTTCTGCTCCTGCAGGGGCCGTTTTTTGTCAGAGGGGTTGACTTTTCCTCTCCGATTGGCTATCTTTGTACAAAGCACAAGACTGATTATGAAACGATTGATTGCGATTTTCGCGCTGCTGGCCGCTGCGGCCTGCCTGACGGCGCGGGCCGATGAAGCGCGCCTGCTGCGCTTCCCGGCCACGAATTCCTCCGAAGTGGCGTTCTCCTACGCCGGCGACCTGTGGACGGTCCCGATCCAGGGCGGTGAAGCCCGGCGGCTCACGTCCCACATCGGTTACGAGATGTTCGCCCGCTACTCCCCCGACGGAAAGTGCATTGCGTTCACAGGCGAATATGATGGCAACCGGGAGGTGTACCTGATTCCGGCCAAGGGCGGCGAACCCGTACGGCTCACCTATACCGCCACCAACGGACGCGACGACCTGGGAGACCGGATGGGCCCGAACAACATCGTGATGGCCTGGTCCCCGGACGGGAAGCGGATCGTCTATCGCAACCGGATCGGCGACGGTTTCCCCGGCAAGCTCTGGACCGTCGCACCGGAAGGCGGGATGCCCGCACAGGTTCCCCTTCCGGAGGGTGGGTTCTGCTCATATTCCCCTGATGGACAGAAGCTTGCTTACAACCGTGTGATGCGCGAATTCCGCACCTGGAAGTATTATCGCGGCGGTATGGCGGACGATGTGTGGGTATACGACCCGAAGGCCGGGAAAGTGGAAAACGTCACCAACAACGACGCCCAGGACATCTTCCCGATGTGGATCGGCGACGAGATCTTCTTCGCCTCCGACCGGGATATGGTCATGAACCTGTTCGTCTACAACACGAAGACCGGGACGACGGAGAAAGTGACGGACTTCAAGGAATTCGATGTCAAGTTCCCGTCCACCGACGGAAGGACCATCGTCTTCGAGAACGGCGGCTGGCTCTATAAGCTGGATCCGAAGACCCGGAAAGCCACCCGGATTCCCGTCACGCTGGCCTCAGACGATATCTACGGCCGTACCGAACGGAAATCCGTCGCCGACAAGCGGACGGGCATGAGCCTGTCTCCGGACGGTGCCCGCATAGTCGTGACCGCCCGCGGCGAAGTCTTCGACGTTCCTGTGGAACAGGGTGTCACCCGTAACATCAGCCGTACGCCCGGCTCCAACGACCGGAGCGCCGACTGGAGTCCGGACGGCCAGTGGATCGCCTGGATCGGCGATGCCACCGGCGAGACGGAAATCTATCTGTATGATGCCGTCAAGGGCGGTGATCCGGTACAGGTCACGAAGGGAGCCGACACCTACATCCGCTCCCTGCAGTGGAGCCCGGACAGCAAGCACCTCCTCTACACCGACCGCAAGAACCGCATCGTGGAGGTGGATCCGTTCGCCAAGACCAAGCGTACCGTGATGCAAAACCCGGAAGCGGAGTTCTACGGTGTCGAGTATTCTCCTGACAGCCAGTGGCTTACCTACACCAAGCCCGCAGCCAACGAGATGAGCATCGTCTATCTGTACAACCTCGCCAGCGGGAAGGAATACCCCGTCACCGAGCGCTGGTACAACAGCGGCAGCCCCACTTTCAGCGCCGACGGCAAGTACCTCATCTTCACCTCCGACCGCGACCTCAATCCGCAGTACAGCCGAATCGAATGGAACTACGCCTACGGCGACATGTCCGGCGTGTATATGGCCATGCTGTCCAAGGATACGCCGTCCCCGCTGATTGCGAAGGACCCGGTCGTAAAGGTGGAAAAGCCCGCAGCAGACGAGCCTAAGGCCGATGCCAAGAAAGGCGGTGCTCCGAAGACCGCTGAAAAATCCGCCACGAAGGTGGATCCCGACGGGATCATCGACCGCATCATCAAGCTGCCCGTCAAGGGGCGCGGCTTCTACAGCGACGGCAGCAAGCTCTGGTACAGCGCCGGCCGCGGCACCCGGGTCTTCGACTTCGCCACCCAGAAGGACGAAGAGTGCACCGACGCCCGGATGATGGTCCGCAACGGGGACAAGAAGGCCATCTTCATGAAGGGACGCGACCTGTACGTGGCCGCTCCCGCCGCCAAAGTGGGCCTGAAGGACAAAGTAGCCCTGGACGGTCTCGTCGCCACGGTGGACTATGCCCAGGAATGGCCCCAGCTCTATGACGAGGTCTGGCGCGCCTTCCGCGACGGCTACTACCTGGAGAACATGCACGGACGCAACTGGAAGGCCGTCAAGGCCAAGTACGAGGTGCTCGTCCCGTATGCCAAGACCCGCCTGGACGTGAACTACATCATCGGCGAGATGATCTCCGAGGTGGCCAGCGGCCATGCCTACGTCACCCCGCCGTCCGACTATCCCAAGCCGGAGCGCATCCCGATGGGCCTGCTGGGTGCCGAACTCTCCAAGGTCAAGGACGGCTTCCGCATCGACCGCATCCTCCAGGGTGCAACCTACCGGCCGGAACTGCGTTCCCCGCTCCAGGAACCGGGCCTCGGCGTGAAGGAAGGCGATGTCATCACCGCCATCGACGGGGTCTCCCTCCAGGACGTGGACAACATCTACAAGCTCCTGGTGGGCAAGGCCGATGTCCTCACGGAACTTACCGTCGGCGGAAAGAAAGTGGTCGTGAAGCCCATCGCCGACGAGTATCCGCTCTACCACTATGAATGGATCCTGAAGAACATCGAGACGGTGGACAAGCTCTCCGGCGGCAAGGTGGGATACATCTACATCCCGGACATGGGGCCGGAAGGCCTGTCCGAATGGGCCCGGTACTATTATCCGCAGCTGGACAAGGAAGCCCTCATCATCGACGACCGGGAAAATGGCGGCGGAAACATCTCTCCGATGATCATCGAACGCCTCCAGCGCGAGGTGTACCGGATGACGATGCGCCGCGGCTCCACCCTGACCGGTACCGTTCCGGAAGGGACGCACACCGGCCCGAAGGTGCTCCTCATCAACAAATACTCCGCTTCCGACGGCGACCTGTTCCCGTGGAGTTTCAAGGCCAACAACCTGGGCACCGTCATCGGCACGCGCACCTGGGGCGGCATCGTGGGCATCAGCGGCTCCCTGCCGTACATGGACGGGACCGACGTCCGTGTCCCGTTCTTCACGAACTATGATGCTAAAACCGGACAGTGGATCGTGGAGAACCATGGCGTGGATCCGGACATCCTCCTGGACAACGACCCCATCCGCGAACAGGCCGGCGAGGACCAGCAACTCCTCAAGGCCATCGAAGTGGCCCTCGAGCAGATCAAGGACCGCAAGCCGCTTCCGGGCATCCCGGCCCCGAGAACCTTCAAGGACCTCGGACTTCCGGAAATGGAATAGGGATTCCTTCGCTTCACTCGGAAAGACAAGAGGCTGATCAAAACTTTTTGGTCAGCCTCAACAGTATTTTCAAAGGATTTGCGTATTTTTGCAGACTTGAATCGATACAAGACAATACGACATGGAAGAATTGCAGAAGAAAAGAATGCTGTCCGGCATCCAGCCCAGCGGAGACCTTCATCTCGGAAACTATCTCGGTGCCATCAAGAACTGGGCGGACCGGGTGAACGATTATGAGTGTTTTTACTTCATGGCCGACCTCCATACCATCACCGTCCGGCAGGATCCGGCCGAGCTCCGCAAGCGCTCGATCAACCAGCTGGCCCAGTACATCGCCTGCGGCCTGGACCCGGAGCAGAACGTGCTCTTCCTCCAGTCGCACGTGCCCGCCCACAGCCAGCTCGCCTGGGTGCTGAACTGCTATACGATGTTCGGGGAACTGTCCCGCATGACCCAGTTCAAGGACAAGTCGGCCAAATACGAGAACAACATCAACGCCGGCCTGTTCACCTACCCGGTCCTGATGGCGGCGGACATCCTGCTCTACCAGCCCGATTACGTGCCGGTCGGAGAAGACCAGAAGCAGCACGTGGAGATCTGCCGCGACATCGCCCAGCGTTTCAACAGCATCTACGGCGACGTGTTCAAGATTCCCGAGCCGCTGATCGCCAAGACAGGCGCCCGGATCTACGGTCTTACCACCCCGGGCGACAAGATGAGCAAATCCGTTCCCGACGGTTGCGTCTTCCTCATGGACTCCCCCGATGACATCCGCCGGAAGTTCAAGCGTGCCGTGACCGACTCGGACCGCGAGAACTGCGTCCGGTTCGACAAGGAGAACAAGCCCGGCGTCGCCAACCTCATGAACATCTACGCCACCCTGACCGGCAAGACCATCCCCGAGATTGAGGCGGAGTTCGACGGACAGGGCTACGGCGTCTTCAAGCCCGCCGTCGGTGAAGCCGTGGTGGAGGCCCTGCGTCCCATCCGTGAAGAGGCCGAGCGCCTCATGAAGGACAAGGCCTATCTCAACGATGTGTACCTGAAGGGGGCTGAAAAAGCTTCCTACGTGGCCAACAAGACCCTTCGGAAGGTCTATAAGAAGGTCGGATTCTACCAGATCTAAGTTAAAAAGCGGCGCTCGGATGAGCGCCGCTTTCTGTCATTTCCTGAGCCGCAGCGAATTCGTCACCACGCAGACGCTTGACAGCGCCATGCAGGCGGCGGCTACCATGGGGTTCAGGAGGAAGCCGCTCGCCGGATACAGGATGCCGGCGGCCAGGGGAACTGCCAGCAGGTTGTAGATAAACGCCCAGAAAAGGTTTTCCCGGATAATCGTGACCGTACGTTTGGAAAGGCGAACGAGGTCGCTGAGTTTCGAAAGGTCGGAGGAGACGATGGTCACCTGCGCCGTGTCGATGGCGATGTCGCTTCCCTGCCCCATCGCAATGCCCAGGTCGGCCTGTGCCAGGGCGGCACTGTCGTTGATGCCGTCGCCCACCATGGCGACCCGCTTGCCGGAGGCCTGCAGCCGCTTCACGTATTCGGCCTTGTCCTGCGGGAGGACATGGGCCTTCACATGGGAGATGCCGGTTTCCCCGGCAATGTGGCGGGCGGCCACTTCGTTGTCACCGGTAAGCATGTGGATTTCGATTCCCTGGGACTGGAGGGCCTTGACGGCCTGGACCGAGGTGTCCTTGAGCTCGTCCGAAAGGGCCAGGACGGCATAGACCTTCACCTTGTCGAAGAGGAGCGTCACCGTATGGCCGGCGTCCATCCAGGGGCCGATGCTGTCGCCCACCATGGGGTTCGTCGCCTCGGGCAGGTTGCCGCACACGTCCCGGAGCAGGTCCATATTGCCCACATAGTAGCGCCGTCCGTGGACCGTACCGGCGATGCCCTTGCCCAGGACCGCCTCGAAATCCTCCACCGGAAGGTCTTCGCAGCCCCGGAGGGACTCGCAGACGGCTAGGGCGAGCGGATGCTCGGAACGGTGTTCCAGCGCGTACAGGACGTCGCGGAGGTTCAAAGCCGTGGGATCGTCTTCCGTCGTGATGGAAGGGTCCCAGACGGATTCCACCACGGAGGGCTTCCCTTCCGTGAGGGTGCCGGTCTTGTCCATGACCATCGCCTGGACCTTTCGGGCAACCTGCAGGCTCTCCGCATCCTTGATGAGGATGCCCTTGGAGGCCCCGTTGCCGATGCCGGCGATGATGGCGGTCGGCGTCGCCAGGCCCAGCGAGCACG
>CAMVPS010000086.1:0-6073 GCA_947169405.1 uncultured Bacteroidales bacterium | reverse complement strand
CCGGGCATGCGCTGTTCCTGAGCAAAGTGAAGTATTGACATAAAAAGGGCCGCCCAGAAAGGAGCGGCCCCAATTGTTTCAGCGAGGGATGCGGACTAGTCCTCGTCCCAGTTGGTCACCTCCTCGACCTTGGAGAAGTCGCTGGACACCTTGAAGACCGGGGAGAAGTTGTAGCGCTTGCTGGTGTTCTCGTCCCCGTAGGCGCGGGCGCCGATCCGGAGATAGTGGGTGCGCTTGTAGGCGAACTGCATGCCGCTTTCCTTCTCGTTGAACGGGTCGATCTTGAGCTCGATGACGGAGGTGCCGTCGGCATTCTTGATCTTCTTCAGCTGGCCCTCCTTCTGGACCTTGTCGAAGTCGAAGTTGTTGTTGCCGTCGCTCACCCAGCGGTCGGTGAAGCCGAACAGGGCCACGTCCACGGTCTTGGTCTTGGCGATGTCCTCCACCTCCACCTTGAACCGGGCGACGATCTTGTTGTCCTCGAAGGTGATCTGCGGGTCCAGGACGCGGCAGTACGGCGTCACCTCGAAGTTGACGGTATTCTCGCCTTTCTGGAGTTCGAACGGGATGCTGACCGGGTAGAAATTCTGGTCTTTGGTCTCCATCCGGTACTTGGCGGCCCACACGAGTTTGTTCACGTAGACGCCGTTGCACTTGACGTACCAGCTTTGGGCCTCCTCGGCCGGGTTGCCGGCCTTGTCCTTCCACCCCTCTTCGATGATGGAGATCTTGCAGGTATTCGGGAAGGCGAACTGCAGGGGCTGTCCCGTCTTGGTGTCGAGAAGCTTCCCTTCCACCGAGGCATTGTAGTACTCCTGGTTGTCGAAGACAAACCAGTCGCAGGACGTGGCCAGGACGATCAACGAAAGAAATACAAATATCTTTTTCATAAGGCAGATTCTTTAATTATTCCTGGGACGGGTTGACAGTCAGGCGGTTCTCAGCATAGTTCGGGATGCTGCCGTAGTAGTCCAGCAGGTCGGTGTTCAGGCCGGTGGTGGAGTTCTGCACATCGCTCCAGTAGGCGTTCACGCGGGCGTAGATGTACTTCTCCGTACCCTCACCGCCACGAAGGTCGCGAATGTTGATCACGGTGTGCTTCCGGTGCGGACCGCCCGAGCGGTTGCTCAAGTACGCGCGGTGACGCCACAGCGTATAGGTCTCGTGGCCTTCGAACGCAAACTCGACCCGGCGCTCGTGGAGGACGTTCTCGAGGGTGGGCTCGATGTCGTCGGTGAACGCGGCGCGGTGACGGATGTCGTTCAGGTACTGCTTCGCATCGGCGGCGTTGCCCTTTCCGCTCTCGGCATAGGCCTCCGCATAGTTCAGGAGGATTTCCGCATAGCGGATGTCGCACCAGGGACCGGTGGACTTGTCAAGCGGATTGTTGACGTCCAGGAACTTCCGGATGCCGAAGCCCGTGGTCCAGAAATAGGAGTGGTTGCTCGTACCCACGTTGCCGATGTCGATGTAGGCGGACATGCCGTTCTGGCTGTCGGCACCAAGCTCATAATAAATAGTATTGCCGATCTTCGTCGAGTTCTCCTGGTAGAATTCAAGCTTCCCGCCGGGGAGCCAGTAGCCGGCCTGCGCCACGATGGTGACGCCCCGGAACTCGGAACCCGGATACAGGATCCACGCCTGGAAGCGCGCGTCCTTCTGCAGGAACGGATCCTGCGGATGGTCGTACTGGATGAAGTCCGCGTTCTTGTCGAAGGAGGAAGCGGAAGTGGCGATCTGCGCGAAATAGGTGTCCTCTTCCCCGTCGTTCCGGGTCCTGACCGTGCCGTCCGCCCGGCCGCCGGCGGCGTTGTAGTTGTCATACAGGTCCACCAGTTCGGACATGATGGAATAGTTGCCCCAGCCCGCGTTGGAACCGGTTCCGTGCTTCTGGTTCGGGGAGTTGTTGCGGTCGAAGCCGTTGTCCGCATCTGCCGTGCCGTCCTTGTAGGACTTGCCGAAGATGAACTCGCAGTCCTGACGCTCCAGGAACAGGGCCGTCAGATTGTCCTTCGCCTTGCTGACCGACGTGGTAGCGCCGCCGTACAGGGAAAACTTGCCGGAGCTGATGATCTTGTCGCAAGCCTCGATGCACTTGGCGAAGTACGCGTCCGCATAGGAGGCCTCCATATAGGTGAGCTTTTCCTGAACGGCTTTGTAGCTGGCGGGAATCGCCTCCTTGGCCCAGTACTTGCTCAGGGTCGCCGCATACAGCGCCACGCGGGACTGCAGGCCGAGGGCCGCCCACTTGCTGGCGCGATATTTACCGCCCTTGGGCTCGTCGGGAAGAAGTTCCGCAGCCTTGTCCAGCTCGGAGATCACGAAATCCCAGGTCTCCTTCTCCGTGCTGCGCGGGACGTAGAGGCCTTCGTTCTTGTCACCATCGTACTGGTCGTCCAGCGGCTCGGTCACGATCGGAACGCCACCGTAACGACGCACCATTGCGAAATAGCAGTAGGCCCGGGCAAAGATGGCCTCGCCCAGCATCTGGTCACGGGTTTCCTGGTTGATGGCATTCTTCTCCAGGGCCAGGTCGATCTTCTGGATGAACTGATTGATCGAACGCATCTTCGTATAATTCCAGAAACCCGTCACGGCGATGTCGTAGTCGTTTGCCTTCGAGTAGGAGGCAAACGTCGTGTGCTGGTCCTTCGTGTTGAATGCGTCCATCGGGATGGTGTTGTAAACATCCGAAAGGAGCCGTTCCAGACCCGCCTGTGTCGAAGTCATATCATCCTCGGTCATCAGGGTGAGGTCGCCTTCCAGGCTGTCGAACAGCTTGTCGCAGGAGATCAGGCCGAAGGCGAGAACGAGGACGAGAGTATATTTGAATATCTTTTTCATGGCGCAAATCGTTTAGAAGCTGATGCTGGTTCCGATGACATAGGTGCGAAGCAGCGGTGCGCCGGAGGCGCCGCGGCGGGAGGCCTGGTAGGTCTCCGGGTCCCATTCCTTCACGATCGGGTTGCAGAAAGTGAGGAGGTTGGTGCCGCTGGCGTGGATGCGGACCCGCTTCAGGTGGATCTTGCTGAGCAGAGACTTCGGGAGGTTGTAACCGATTTCCAGGCTCTTCAAGCGGAAGAAAGCGTTGTTCACCCAGGAATAGGGCTGCACGAAACGATAAGTCGCATTCGAGGCGGCGTCCTCCGCGCCGGAAGCCGGGGCGAGGGCCGGCCAGTAACCGGGCACCCACACCGAGTTCGGGTCGCGGGGATCGTCCCAGCCGTCAGCCAGCCGGTAGTGGTCCATGTGATTGACGAAGAGCGTCTTGCTCCAGCCGTAACCCATACCGCCGGACATCTGCATGTTCTTGTGGGACAGGGCCGCGCCGTTGAAGGTCGCGCTCAGGTCGAAGTTCTTGTATTCCATGAAGATCATGAGACCGAACTGCAGCGGCGGGTTGCCTTCCTTCCAGGAATAGTAGCGGTCCTGCTTCGTAATGACGCCGTCGCCGTTGAGGTCGAGGATCTTGTACATGCCCGGGACCATCTCGGCCATGTTCATCTTCTTCGACGAGGAGGTGTTGTACAGGACGGGATAGTCGAAGATGTCGTTCCAGTCGGTGAACTGGCCCTTGCCGTTCCACTCGTAGTACTTGCCGTCCAGGGCGTTGTCCCAGCGGCCTTCCGTATGGCCGTCATAGTAGGCCTGGGAGGACTTCCAGATCTTGTAACGCTCGGCCTGCTGATAGGTGTCACGCTCGCGGGCGTAAGTCGCGGTGGCGGTGATGCGGTAGTTGAAGTCCTTGAACCGCATCCGGTGCGAGAGTTCGAGGTCGATACCCACGTTCTCCGTGGCGTCGAGGTTCATCTGCGGGAGATCGATACCATACATGTCCGGGAGGGAGGCCTCCACCTTGGCGGCCTTGCCCTTTTCCTCGCGCCAGAACCAATCGATGGAACCGCCGATCACGCCGCGGTTGATTTCCCAGTCGAAGCCGAAGTCCCGCATGTAGGCCTTGGTCCAGGACAGGAGGGTTTCCGCCACCTTTTCGTTCCGGTAGCCCATGACCGGGCTGTTGTCATCGAACATGTAGTTCGTCTTGGACTGCTCGTAACCCAGCAGATACTGGTAGGCCTTACCCTGGTTCCGGCCGGAAACGCCGTCCGACCAGCGGAGTTTCAGGTTGGTCATCCAAGGGAATACCTTCTTGAAGAACTTCTCCTCGGATACTCTCCAGGCGAGGGAATAGGAAGGGAAGAAGGCCCAGCGGAAGCCGGGAGCATAGAAGGAGGAGCCGTCATAGCGGGCCATCACCTCGGCGATGTACCGGCCGCCATACTCGTAGTTGATACGGCCGATATAGCCGGCCTTCGCGCTGCTCGAACGGGAACCGGCGTTTTCCGCGGTGGACGGAACGGCCTGGTCCAGGATGTCGTGCGTATAGAAGTCAAGGAACTTGCGGTCGCCCCGGAGGTCGACGTTCCAGTTCAGGGACGCCTCGGTGGCCAGCATGGCGCCGACCGTGTGCTTGCCGAACTGGGCGCTGTAATTGGCCTGGGCCTTGCCATAGAGCTGCCGGCGGTTGTTCCACCGCTCCGTCATTTCATTCTCATCCTTGTTCTTGCTGACATATTCATCCGTCAGCCAGTTGTAGAGCGGGAAAGCGAGGGTGAGCTGGCGTGTTTCGCGCTGCTGGTAGTCGTAGGCGATCTGGCCCTGGAACTTCAAGCCTTTCAGGAACGGGGCGGTGTAAGTGGCGCTCAGGCTGTTCACGAAGGAAGATACCGACGTCTTGTCATAACCGTTGGCCCCGTTCAGGGCGCCGATCGCGTTACGGCTCTCGTTACCGGAGTTGTAGGTCCAGTGGGTCGGGTTCGAAGGCACCTGCCAGGGAATCCAGCGTTCCGAGTACAGACCGCGGGTATAGAAGTTCTGGTTCGCGTTGGAAGGCGTACCCACCTTGTTGTTCCAGCTCAAGCTGGACTGGAAGACCACCTTGAGATTCTTTGTCACGTTCGTCGTGACGTTGCCCTGGAAGGAGAAGCTCTTGTAGCCCAGCTGCGGGCCGTTCAGGATGCCGTTATCCGTGTTGAAGGAGCCGCTCAGGTAGTACTGAGTCTGATTGTTGCCGCCGTTCACGGAGATCTGGTGGTTCATCTGCGTGGAGTGCTTCCGGTAGAACTGGGAGTACCACTTGTTGTCCGTATAGCCCGGATCACCGTTCTTATAGTGGTCGATGAGGTCCTGGGGATACGGGAGCGACTTGCCCACGAGGGCGTACATCGCATTCGCCTCCTCGAACCAGGTCATGATGTCCACCTCTTCCGGGAGGGCGGTCGGGACACCGAAGGAGAACCGGTTGGAGTACTTCACCGTCGGGGCGCCGATGGTACCCTGCTTGGTGGTCACGAGGATGACACCGTTCTGGGCGCCCATGCCGTAGATGGCGGCGGAGGCGTCCTTCAGGACGGAGATGCTCTCGATGTCCTCCGGGTTCAGCTGCGCCAGGACGGCGGAGCTGGAGTTGGAGTAGGAGGTGTTGGTCTCCTGGCTGCGGCGGGGCGCCGTCCGGACGATGCCGTCCACGATGACGAGCGGTTCGTCGTAGCCGCGGAGCTTGAGGTCGGTGTTGAAGTCACCGGCGTCACCCGTGCGCTGGCGGATCTGCAGGCCAGGGACCTTGCCCTGGAGGGAGGCCAGCACGTCGGACTGCTTGGTCGCCGTGAGTTCCTCGCTCCGGATGTTGGAGATGGCGCTGGACAACGACGCCTTCTTCTGCGTGCCGTAGCCCACGACGACCGTCTCCTCGATCATGGAGATGTCCTCCTCCATGACGATGTTGAGCGTCGGCGCCGCGGTCACCTCCTGGGTGAAGAAGCCGATGATTGATACCACGAGGGTCGAGCCCCGGGGCACCACGATGGAGAACTTACCGTCCAGATCGGTGGTTACGCCGGTGTTCTGATCCTTCGGCATGACGTACGCGCCGATGAGGGGCTGTCCGTCCGCATCCGAGACCGAACCTTTCACGGTAACCTGATTCTGGCCGAAGACTACCGGTATGCTCGTCAGCATACACGCCATTAGCAGCAAGAGCCGCCGCAAGAGTAGTTTCTTCATACAATCACTA
>CAMVPS010000085.1:0-6237 GCA_947169405.1 uncultured Bacteroidales bacterium | reverse complement strand
AGAGGTTCATCACGTGCTTGCGGTCGATGAGCGCCTTCGTGTCCGGGTCCTCGCACACGCCGGTGCGGATGTAGCGGTCCAGGACGGCGTAGGTGAACCCGAGGTTGTCCTCGTCGGTCTTGCCGCAGAGGCCGTCGGACGGGGTTTTCTCCACGAGGTCCACGGGCAGGCCGAGTTCCTTGCCGATGGCGACGACTTCCTGCACGGTGAGGCCGCCGAGGGGCGAGAAGTCGCCCGCGGCGTCGCCGTAGCGCGTGCTGTAGCCCACCCAGTCCTCGGAGAGGTTGCAGGTGTTGGCCACGCGGCCGTTGTTGGACTGGGAGACGGCGTACAGGGCCGTCATCCGCAGGCGCGGGGCCATGTTGATGCGGGTCTGGGCCGACGCCTCGTGACCGAGTTTCAGCTCCACTTCCGCCATCAGGGCGTCGTACGCCGCACCGATGTTCACGTCGTACCGCTTGATGCCCAGGTGGTTGATGAGGCGGATGGAATCGTCGATGTCCGGCTGGACGCCGTTGGGCATCGTCACGCCGATCACGCGGTCCACGCCGAGGGCCTCCACGCAGAGGCCGGCCACGACGGAACTGTCCTTGCCGCCGGAAATGCCGATGACGGCATTGCAGCCCGGGCCGTTCTCCTCGAACCAGTCCCGGATCCACTGGACGCACGCGTCCTTGGTTTTCTTCACGTCAAACATAGTCTATTTCGCTCGGGTATACACTTGGATGGGGCAGCCGGTGAAGTCGAAGTGCTGGCGGAGCTTGTTCTCCAGGAAGCGCTTGTACGGGTCCTTCACCCACTGCGGCAGGTTGCAGAAGAAGGCGAACTGCGGAGTCCGGGTGGGCAGCTGCGTGACATACTTGATCTTCACGTACTTGCCCTTCCAGGCCGGCGGCGGGTAGTTCTCGATCTCCGGGAGCATCGCGTCGTTCAGCTCGGAAGTGGGGATGCGGCGGCCCATGTTCTCCGCCACGTGGGCGGCGGCGTTCAGCACCTCCAGGATACGCTGCTTGTTGATGACCGAGGTGAACACGATGGGAATGTCGTTGAACGGCGCCAGGCGGGCCTTCAGGGCCTCCGTGTAGTCGCGCATCGTGTTGGACTCCTTCTCGAAGAGGTCCCACTTGTTCACGACGATGACGCAGCCCTTGCGGTTCTTCTGGATGATGTTGAAGATGTTCATGTCCTGCGCCTCCATCCCGAGGGTGGCGTCGATCATCAGGATGCACACGTCGGAATGCTCGATGGTGCGCATCGCCCGGAGGACAGAGTAGAACTCCAGGTCCTCGGTGACCTTCGCCCGCTTGCGCATGCCGGCGGTGTCGACCAGCATGAACTCGTGGCCGAACTTGTTGTAGTAGGTGGAGATGGAATCCCGCGTGGTGCCCGCGACGGGCGTCACGATGTTCCGCTCCTCGCCCAACAGGGCGTTCGTCAGCGAGGACTTGCCCACGTTCGGCCGTCCGACGATGGCGATGTGCGGGATGTCGGAATGGTCGTCCTCCTCCGGGACGTCCTTCGGGAGCACCTTGACGATCTCGTCCAGGAGGTCGCCGGTGCCGGAGCCGTTCGCCGCGGAGATGGTCCAGACCTCGCCGAGGCCCAGGCCGTAGAAGTCGTACGCGTCGTACATCTTCTCGCCCGAGTCGACCTTGTTCACGCACAGGACGACGGGCTTCTTGGACCGGCGCAGGAGGTCCGCGATCTCCGCGTCATAGTCGGTGATGCCGGTCTGCGCCTCGCACATGAAGAGGACCACGTCGGCCTCCTCCACGGCGATGACCACCTGGCGGCGGATGGCGTCCTCGAAGACGTCGTCCGAATTGGAGGTGTAACCGCCGGTGTCCACCACCGAGAACTCGGTGCCGCACCATTCGCACTTGCCGTAATGGCGGTCGCGGGTCACGCCCGCCGTCTCATCGACGATGGCCTGACGCATGCCCACAAGGCGGTTGAAAAGGGTCGATTTGCCCACATTGGGCCTTCCTACGATCGCTACTAATGCCATATCTCAATCAATCTTACTTAGTCTTCAAATATACTGAAATTCTCGTCAAAAATGGGACTTTCCACGCCGAAAAAGTCCAAAACCGTATGGAATACGTGGTGCTGGCCGATTTTCGGGAGATCCTTCATCCGGAGGGAGGGGTCCGAGGTCCAGACGACGAAGGGGATTTCCAGCTGTTCGCGGGGGGCCATCGAGTACGGGACCCCGTGCATATACAGGTTGTTCTCGCCGAGGGACTCGCCGTGGTCCGAGACGAAGAGGACGCAGCCCCGGCGGCCGGTCTCCCGCACGATGTCGATCACCTTGTGGACGATCCAGTCCGTGTACACGATGCTGTTGTCATAGGCGTTGAACAGCTCCTCCTGGCTCACCTTGGACATCTCCACGGTGCTGCTGACGGGGGTGAACACCTCGAATTCCGGCGGATAGTTCGTGTTGTAGGACGGCCCGTGGTTCGTATAGGTGTGGAGCACGCCGAACACCTGGTCCTTGCCGCCCGCGAGGATTTCGTCCTTCAGGCCCACGAGAAGGTCGCCGTCGTACTTGCCGCTCGTTTCGGGCAGCCGCTTCCGGAGGTCGCCGATGGTTTCGTAGGAGCGCACGTGCACCGGGGGCTCCCCCCAGTTGCTGGTGCGCCAGAATACATCGATCCCGGTCCTGTACAGGTAGTTCGGCAGAATCTCGTAAAGCTCGTCCGCATCCTTGTATTCCAGGATGGCTTTCACGCCGGCGGCGGTATAGGTGGCGGAAGCGTCGGCCACATAGGCCTTGACACTGTCCTTCACCGTGTACGGGTTCGTCTCCTTGGGATAGCCGTACAGGGAGAAATGGTCCCGCCGGGCGGACTCGCCGATGACAAGGATGCATACGGCCGGGCTGTCATCCGTGAGTGTCGCGTCCGGCAGCGGGATTTCCTGGACATTCTTCCGCTTTTCGGCCGCCTGGTAGCGGAAGGAGTTGACGATATAGGACCACGGCATCAGGAGGCTGCCGAGTTCCGTGGAGTTGCGGTCGATCCAGGGCCAGTTCTTCATGTTTCCGAACACGAGCACGAGGAGGGCCGTCACGCAGCCGCCGAGCCAGCCCAGGAGCCGTTTCCAGGAACCGTACTCCACCTTCCGCCGGAACACGTAAATGCAGGGCGCCACGCACAGCAGGAGGATGTACAGGATGAACGAGAAGGAGAAGAAGCCGGACGCCTCGGAATACTGCGTCCGGAACACGTTGCCCATCATCTCGTCCGTCACGAGCACGTCGTAGTTGTTCACGAAATAGAGCATCACGGCGTCCCCGAACAGGGTGAACGCCACGACGCACTTGCCCACGAAGCGAAGCAGCCACACGAGCAGGTAATACAGCAGAAAGTCCAGCACGAGCAGCAGCAGTGCCGCCGTCACGGCGATGACGACGCCGTTCGTGCCGGCCTCCACGTTCGCGAAAAGATGCCGGAAGAACGGCACGTGAAACGCCACGAGCGTGAAAAGGGCGAGCACGAGGCTCCAGAGCGCCAGGGAGACTTTCTTACCAGGCTTGTTCATCGTTTAAGAAGGTATTTGAGCCACAGCCGCACGGTTTCTCCGAAGAGGAAGAGCAGCAGCAGGTTGTATAGGATCGTCCAGACGACGCTCACCCGCTGGGGACTGTCGTCGAAGGGGCTGTCCGCGAGGATGGCGTCATACCTGGCGAAAGGGTTGGAATAGATGACCTCGCCCTCGGGGAAATAGGCCGTCAGGCGGGCGTAGGCGTCCTCCGGGCGCATCGGATAGGCGATGCTGTCGCAGCGCTCCACGAGCGCGAGCGTCCGGTGGTCCTGGCCGGTCACGCGGATGCTGTCCGCCGGTTCGGACACGGTCATATGGATGGTATCCCCGCGCATGCCGATGGCTTTCACGAAAGGAAGGTCCCGGTTCTTCGCGTACTTGACGTCCCAGTCGCCGTGGCCGTAATCCGGCACCCGCATCGCGTAGAAACCGCCGCCGAGAAGGGTCTTTTTCAAGTCCTCATAGCGGCCGGAAGGCGTGCACAGGAAATTGCAGCGGACGGCGATGTTCACGGAGTTGTCGATGTGGTGGAAGTCGTCGTTCGCGAGGCAGAAGCTGTAGTGGCCCGCGCTCAGCGCCCAGTCCCAGTACTCGTTCTCCGTGCTGATGCCGGTGTCCAGCTCCATGATTTCGTACCCGGAAAGCGCCTCCATATGGCTGCGGGACATGCCCACGGTCCGGTAGGGATGGTTGATCTGGATGAAGTCCGAATGCTTCGCCAGCCGGTCCAGCTCGAACTGCTTCTGGGAGGCCAGCAGCGGCAGGAGCGGGTCGTAATGGACCACGCGGTCGCCCCCGAACACCAGCTTGTGGAACTTGAAGGGGCTGTAGCCCTGCTCGTACACATTGACCTGGAGGGTGGAATCGAACGGATGGGTGGTGATTTCGTTGTGGTTGGAGAAGGTGACGATATCGTACCCGAAGCGTTCATATTCGGCAAACGTCTCGTCCGGCCACAGCTCGCATTCATTCGGCGGGAAGGGGCCCTTGACGCGGGTATGGGTGTGGAGGTTCGTCCGTTTCCAGCAGTATGCCGTGTCCAGGTCCCGGTACGGATTGAAGATGTCCGGGCCGCTGAAAGGCCGCGAGGCGCGGAAATCGTAGATGGGGCTGACGGAGGTCGCGAGGACCGCGAGGAACAGCAGAACCAGGACGGAATAGACAATCTTGAGCAGGATGCGACCCATCCTGCTCAAGACATGACCTTTATTTGCGTGGCGTGTGCGGTTTTCCTTCATCCTAATCTTTCCGGTATAATCCGCAGGATGCGCACGCATCCGAATAGTTCCCGTCGCAGACCGTCTTCCCTTTTCGCGCCGCGAGCATTTCCAGCTCTTCCTCCTTCGCGCACTTGATGCCTCGCTTGCGCATCTCCGGGTTCGTGGATATCTCCCCGTCCGGGAAGGGACGGTGGAAAAAGAAGATGTTCACCCCGAGCAGCAGCACGGCGAGCGCCACGAAGACGACGGCGGCGAGAAAGACTTTCATCAGAGCGGGAATTCGGAGGAAATGGGTTCGTAATTGTACACTCGGAGGATCATCCGGGCGAAAGTCTCGGCCAGGGAGACCACGCGGATCTTGCCCTGGAGGGCCCGCTTCTCGGGATTCAGGGGGATGGTGTCGGTCACGTACACCTCGGACAGGGCGGAGGCGTCGATCCGCTCGTAGGCGGGACCGGACAGGATCGCGTGCGTGGCGAAGGCGCGGACGCTGCGGGCGCCCCGCTTCACCAGCTCGTTCGCGGCGGCGGTCAGGGTGCCGGCCGTGTCGATGATGTCGTCGATGATCACGATGTCGCGGCCCTCGACCTCGCCGATCGGGACGATGCGCTCCACCACGTTGGCCCGCGCGCGGGTCTTGTGGCAGATCACCACCGGGCAGTGGAGGTTCTTGGCGTAAGCGTTGGCCCGCTTCGCGCCGCCCATGTCGGGCGCGGCGATGGTGAAGCGGTCGGGGTCGGCCTTCTGCATCTTCTTGAGGATGCCCAGGAAGTCGTAGCTCGCATACAGGTGGTTCACCGGGAGGTCGAAGAAACCCTGGATCTGGTCGGCGTGGAGGTCGCAGGTCATCAGGGCGTCGGCCCCGGCGGCCTTGATCATATTGGCAACCAGTTTCGCGCCGATGGACACGCGCGGCTTGTCCTTGCGGTCCTGGCGGGCCCAGCCGAAGTACGGGATCACGGCGATCACCTTGTTCGCGGAGGCGCGCTTCGCCGCGTCGATGGACAGGAGCAGTTCCATCAGGTTGTCGGTGGGCGGGAAGGTGGACTGGATGATGAAGCAGGTGGCGCCGCGCACGCTTTCCGCGAAGAAAGGAACGAACTCGCCGTCGCTGAAATGGGTGACCTCGAGCGGACCGAGCACCACTTCCGGATCTTCCGGCCCCTTGAGCCGGTTCATGGCCGCGACCACTTTTTCGGAGAAATACCGAGTGGCTTCACAGGTGAAAATGGCCATCCTGTGCTTATGGACTTCGTTTATCATAAGTTTTGGAGTACGGTTCCGATATAGTTGAGAATCTCTTCCTTGCCCAGTCCGCTCACGGAGGAGCTGACGAACACGGGAGGCAGTTCCTCCCACTCCTCCAGCAGGCGGGCCTTGTTCTTCTCCACCTGCGCCGCCGTGACGGTCGAGCCCTGCTTGTCGGCCTTGGTGAAGATGAGCCCGAAGGGAATCCCCTTCTCCCCCA
>CAMVPS010000084.1:0-6249 GCA_947169405.1 uncultured Bacteroidales bacterium | reverse complement strand
GCGTGTCCCTCAAGGACGTGGACAACGTGTACAAGCTCCTCGTGGGCAAGGCCGATGTCCTCACCGAACTCACCGTCGGCGGCAAGAAGGTGGTGGTCAAGCCCATCGCCGACGAATACCCGCTCTACCATTACGAGTGGATCCTCAAGAACATCAAGACCGTGGAGGAGAAGTCCGGCGGCAAGGTGGGCTACATCTACATTCCGGACATGAGCCGCGAGGGCCTGAACGAATGGGCCCGGTACTACTATCCGCAGCTGGACAAGGAAGCTCTCATCATCGACGACCGCGAGAACGGCGGCGGCAACATCTCCCCGATGATCATCGAGCGCCTGCAGCGTGAGGTGTACCGGATGACGATGCGCCGCGGCTCCACCCTCACCGGCACCGTCCCGGAGGGCACGCACACCGGCCCGAAGGTGCTCCTGATCAACAAGTACTCCGCCTCCGACGGCGACCTCTTCCCGTGGAGCTTCAAGGCCAACAACCTGGGCACGGTCATCGGCACGCGCACCTGGGGCGGCATCGTGGGCATCAGCGGTTCCCTGCCGTACATGGACGGCACCGACGTCCGCGTCCCGTTCTTCACGAACTATGACGCGAAGACCGGCCAGTGGATCGTGGAGAACCACGGCGTGGATCCGGACATCCTGCTGGACAACGACCCCATCCGCGAGCAGGCCGGCGAGGACCAGCAGCTCCTCAAGGCCATCGAGGTGGCCCTCGAGCAGATCAAGGACCGCAAGCCCCTCCCGGGCGTCCCGGCCCCGAGAACCTTCAAGGACCTGGGACTCGAGCAGCTGCCGTAGCCATTTTGGCCGACAAGGATGACGTTATTTCAAAGGATTTGCGTATTTTTGCAGACCCTAATCGATACGACATGGAAGAATTGCAGAAGAAAAGAATGCTGTCCGGCATCCAGCCCAGCGGAGACCTTCATCTCGGAAACTATCTCGGTGCCATCAAGAACTGGGCGGACCGGGTGAACGATTATGAGTGTTTTTACTTCATGGCCGACCTCCATACCATCACCGTCCGGCAGGATCCGGCCGAGCTCCGCAAGCGCTCGATCAACCAGCTGGCCCAGTACATCGCCTGCGGCCTGGACCCGGAGCAGAACGTGCTCTTCCTCCAGTCGCACGTGCCCGCCCACAGCCAGCTCGCCTGGGTGCTGAACTGCTATACGATGTTCGGGGAACTGTCCCGCATGACCCAGTTCAAGGACAAGTCGGCCAAATACGAGAACAACATCAACGCCGGCCTGTTCACCTACCCGGTCCTGATGGCGGCGGACATCCTGCTCTACCAGCCCGATTACGTGCCGGTCGGAGAAGACCAGAAGCAGCACGTGGAGATCTGCCGCGACATCGCCCAGCGTTTCAACAGCATCTACGGCGACGTGTTCAAGATTCCCGAGCCGCTGATCGCCAAGACCGGCGCCCGGATCTACGGCCTGTCCACCCCGGGCGACAAGATGAGCAAATCCGTCCCCGACGGCTGCGTCTTCCTGATGGACTCCCCCGACGACATCCGCCGGAAGTTCAAGCGCGCCGTCACCGATTCGGACCGCGAGAACTGTGTCCGGTATGACAAGGAGAACAAGCCCGGCGTCGCCAACCTGATGAACATCTACGCCACCCTCACCGGCAAGACCATCCCCGAGATCGAGGCGGAATTCGCCGGACAGGGCTACGGCGTCTTCAAACCTGCCGTCGGCGAAGCCGTGGTGGAGGCCCTCCGCCCCATCCGCGAAGAAGCCGAACGCCTGATGAAGGACAAGGCCTACCTCAACGAGGTATACCTGAAGGGGGCCGAAAAGGCTTCCTACGTGGCCAACAAGACCCTTCGGAAGGTGTACAAGAAAGTAGGTTTCTACCAGATCTAAATCCAAAAGCGGCGCTCGGATGAGCGCCGCTTTTCTGTCATTTCCTGAGCCGCAGCGAGTTCGTCACCACGCAGACGCTCGAGAGCGCCATGCAGGCCGCGGCGACCATCGGGTTCAGGAGGAAACCGTTGACCGGATACAGGATGCCGGCGGCCAGGGGAACGGCCAGCAGGTTGTAGATAAACGCCCAGAAAAGGTTTTCCCGGATAATCGTGACCGTACGCCTGGAAAGGCGCACGAGGTCGCTGAGTTTCGAAAGGTCGGAGGAGACGATGGTCACCTGGGCCGTGTCGATGGCGATGTCGCTTCCCTGTCCCATCGCGATGCCCAGGTCGGCCTGCGCCAGGGCGGCGCTGTCGTTGATGCCGTCGCCCACCATCGCGACCCGCTTGCCGGAGGCCTGCAGCCGCTTGACGTATTCGGCCTTGTCCTGTGGGAGAACGTGGGCCTTCACGTGGGAAATGCCGGTTTCCTCGGCTATGTGGCGGGCGGCCACCTCGTTGTCACCGGTAAGCATATGGATTTCGATGCCTTGGGCCTGGAGGGCCTTGACGGCCTGGACGGAGGTATCCTTGAGTTCGTCCGAAAGGGCCAGGACGGCATAGACCTTCACCTTGTCGAAAAGGAGCGTCACCGTGTGGCCGGCGTCCATCCAGGGACCGATGCTGTCGCCCACCATCGGGTTCGTCGCCTCGGGCAGGTCGCCGCACACGTCCTGGAGCAGGTCCATATTGCCCACATAGTAGCGCCGGCCGCGGACCGTACCGGCGATGCCCTTGCCCAGGACCGCCTCGAAATCCTCCACCGGAAGGTCCTCGCAGCCCCGCAGGGACTCGCAGACGGCGAGGGCGAGCGGATGCTCGGAGCGGTGTTCCAGCGCATACAGGACATCGCGGAGGTTCAGGGCCGACGGATCGTCTTCCGTCGTGATGGAAGGATCCCAGACGGACTCCACCACGGAGGGCGTCCCTTCCGTCAGGGTGCCGGTCTTGTCCATCACCATCGCCTGGACCTTCCGGGCGACCTGCAGGCTCTCCGCATCCTTGATGAGGATGCCCTTGGAGGCTCCGTTGCCGATGCCGGCGATGATGGCGGTCGGCGTCGCCAGGCCCAGCGAGCACGGGCAGGCGATGACGAGGACCGTCACCATGGACAGGAGTCCCAGGGTGACTTCCCCGCACAGGATCCAAATGAGGAGCGTCAGGACGGAGATGCCGATGATGACGGGGACGAAGACCGCCGCGATGCGGTCCACCGTCTTCTGGATCGGCGCCTTGGACCCCTGGGCGTCCCTCACCATCCGGATGATGCCGGAAAGAAGGGTGTTCTCCCCCACTTTCTCCACCTTTACGGTCAGGGCGCCGTTCTGGTTGATGGTACCGGCATAGACGTGGGAGCCGGCCTGCTTGAGGGCCGGAACCGGTTCGCCGGTCAGCGTGCTTTCATCCACATAGGAGGAGCCGTCCGTGACCAGGCCGTCCACGGCGAGACGCTCGCCCGGTTTCACCAGGACCGTTTCCCCGGGACGGGCCGTGGAGCCCTTCTCCTGCAGGCCGATCAGCTTGCGGATGGCGGCGGTGGTGCTGTGCTTCGCCCGCTCCTCCAGCAACCGTCCGATCAGGATGAAGGCGACGATCATCGTCGCCGATTCGAAATACAGATGGGCCTCCAGCCCCTGCGAGGTCCACACCTGCGGGAACAGGAGATTGAAGACGCTGAACAGATAGGAAATGGACACCGACAGGGCCACGAGCGTGTCCATATTGGCGCTGCCGTGGCGCAGGGCGCTGAATCCGGCCTTGAAGAACCGGCGTCCGCACCAGAAAACGACCGGGGTCGCGAGGGCCCACAGAACGAATCCTTTCCCCGGGAAATCCTCGAAACCCATGCCGAGCAGCATCACGAGAGCGGCCACGACGCAGGCGAGGAGCGTATCTTTTCTCAGGGCGCTGAAGGCGTCCTGGCGGGCTATCTCGGCTTCCGAGTCGGCTTCGTCGTCGGAACCGTCCACCAGCAAGTCGTAACCGGCATCCTGGACGGCCTTCTTCAGCTCACCCGGCGTCACCACCGCCGGGTCATAATCGACCTGGGCGGAATTGGAGGCCAGTGACACATTCGCCCCGCTCACGCCCTTGCAGGCCTTGAGGGTGTTCTCCACGCGCGCCACGCAGGCGGCGCATCCCATTCCCTGAACCGGGAAGTTTCTTCTCTTGACTCCCATCGTCCGATAATCTTTCAAAATAACATTCAAAGATAAGCAATTTTATGCGTATTTTTGTGGGAACAACCGGCTGCATCCATGAAAAAGTTCGTCCTCACCACCCTGGCGGCCCTCATTTCCGCCGCCCTGTCCGCCCAAGTCTTTACCGAGGCTTCCGACCTCACCCTCATCGGCAAGATCATCGACACGCCCAATCCCTACCACCGGGTGGACACGGTCAAATACAAGGGTTTCACCAAGGCGGAGAACCTGCAGGTCCGCTGCCCCGCCGGCCTCGCCGTCCTGTTCCGGACCGACTCCCCTTCCATCACCGTCCAGGCCGAGGGCGACTTCTCCTACCAGGCGAACAACACGATGCGCCTCGCCTCCCACGGCTTCGACCTGTACATCCGGAAAGACGGGGAATGGATCTGGGCCGCCGCCTGCTGCCCCGCGCCGCGCAACCCCCAGGCGCCGATGGACCTCATCAAGAACATGGCGCCGGGTGTCAAAGAATGCCTCCTGTACCTGCCCATCTACAGCGAGCTGACCTCCGTCAAGATCGGCGTGGAGGAAGGCCGGATGCTGGAGCCGATGCCATCCCCCTTCCGGCACCGCGTGGCCATCTTCGGGTCCAGCTACACGCACGGCATCTCCACGAGCCGGGCCGGGATGTCCTATCCCGACCAGTTCACCCGCCACACGGGCATCCAGATGCTTCCCCTGGGATGCAGCGGCAACTGCAAGATGCAGCCGTACTTCGCCGCCGTCCTGGAGGATGTCGATGCCGACGCCTTCGTGTTCGACGCCTTCTCCAACCCGAATGCGAAAATGATCGAGGAGCGCCTCTTCCCCTTCATCGAGCGCCTGCAGGCCGCCCATCCCGGCAAACCCCTGATCTTCCAGCAGACCATCCGCCGGGAGCGGCGGAACTTCGACACGGCCGTCGAGGCCACGGAGGCCGCCAAGCAGCACATGGCCGACAGCCTGATGAAGATCGCCGTCAAACGGTACAAGGACGTCTATTACATCAAACCGTCCGCCTCGACCCCTTTGCAGGAATCTTCGGTGGACGGTATCCATCCCGATGACTACGGGTATTACTGCTGGTCGCGCTCCATCGAGAAGCCGCTCCTGCGGATTCTCCGGCGCTACGGCATCCGGTAGGGATTACTCCGTGCGGACGGCCTCTTCGACGACCTGATTGGTCTCGATGGCCTTGCTCTCGGCCGCTTCGGCCGCCTCACGGGCCTGCTGGAGGTTCTGCTCGACCTGCGTGGCGTTCTTCAGCTCCTTCTGGGAGGCTTTCACCTCCTTCTTGGCATCGCGGACGTCCTGCCGGGTCGCTTTCTCAGCCTTCTTGGACTCGCGGATCTGCTTCTTGGCGGAGCTGATGGCCTTCTGGGAAGCCTTCATCCGACTTTCCTCCTCTTTCTGGAGCCGTTTGGCATCCTTGAGCGCGCGCTCCAGGACCTTCAGGTCATTCTCGGCGAGCCGGAGCTGGGCCTTGTCGGCGGCGTCCAGTTTCCCGTCCAGCTTGAGGGATTCCTTCTCGAGCTTGAGAGCCTGCTTCTTGATCTTGAGCTCGGCTTCGCGGGCCTTGATATCCTCCTTCATCGCCTGGATGCGCTTCTTGCTCTGCTCGACGTTGGCCTTGCCGGCGTCGATCTGCCGCTCCGCGGCGTTGATGTTGCGGCGGCTTTCCGCCTGCTGCTGCCTGTGGGCGCGCTCGGCGTCGTCCAGCACGTCCTGTTTTTCCTGGACCTGCTGACGGGCCTGCTGAAGGACTTCAGTGTTCTGCGCGAAAGCGGAGAAGGAAGCGCCCACGAGGGCCAGGGAGATAAGGGTGACAATCCGTTTCATATGCTCTTACATTTTCTGTCGACAAAATTACACATATTTCCTTGAAAACAAAAACGGTGCCTCGGAGGGCACCGTTCTTTTCAAGTGTGGCTTCATTACTGCTCGTCCGGGCCCTGGTCGCCGCCCGGGTTGCCACCCGGCTGGCCGCCGAACGGGCCGCCCGGATTGCCGCCGCCGAAGGGACCGCCCTGCGGGCCGCCCTGGAACGGACCCTGCGGACCACCCTGCTGCTGGGCGCCGGCGCTGGCCTGGTACATCTTCTCGAAGGCCTTGTTCAGCGCGTCGGAGTAGCGCTCGATGT
>CAMVPS010000083.1:0-6379 GCA_947169405.1 uncultured Bacteroidales bacterium | reverse complement strand
CGACCTCGTCCGGGTTCACGCTCTTGTTGGGCTCCTTGCCGAAGAAGTTCTTCACCAGCTCCTGCACGTAAGGGATACGGGTGGAACCGCCCACGAGGAGGACCTCGTCAATGTCCGACGGATTCAGGTGCGCATCGGCCAGGGCCTTGCGGCACGGCTCGATGGAGCGCTGGAACAGGTTGTCGGAGAGCTGCTCGAACTTCGCGCGGGTGAGGGTCTTCACCAGGTGCTTGGGGATGCCGTCCACCGGCATGATGTACGGGAGGTTGATCTCCGTGGAAGTCTGGCTGGAGAGTTCGATCTTCGCCTTCTCCGCGGCTTCCTTCAGACGCTGGAGGGCCATCGGGTCCTTCTTCAGGTCGATGCCGCCGTTCTCCGCGGCGAACTCGCCGGCGAGCCAGTCGATGATGACCTGGTCGAAGTCGTCGCCGCCCAGGTGGGTGTCGCCGTTGGTGGAGAGCACCTCGAAGACGCCGCCGCCGAGCTGCAGGATGGAGATATCGAAGGTACCGCCGCCGAGGTCGTAGACCGCCACTTTCATGTCCTTGTCCTTCTTGTCAAGGCCATAGGCGAGGGCCGCGGCCGTCGGCTCGTTGATGATACGCTTCACGTCGAGACCCGCGATGCGGCCGGCCTCCTTGGTGGCCTGGCGCTGGGAGTCGGAGAAGTAGGCCGGGACGGTGATGACCGCCTCGGTGACGTCCTGGCGGAGGTATTCCTCCGCTGTCTTCTTCATCTTCTGGAGAATCATCGCGGAGATCTCCTGCGGCGTGTAGAGCTTGCCGTTGATGTCCACGCGGGTGGTGTTGTTCTCGCCACGGACCACCTTGTAGGGCATCCGCTCGATTTCCTTCGTCACCACATCGTAGGGTTCGCCCATGAACCGCTTGATGGAGAAGATGGTGTTGTTCGGATTGGTGATCGCCTGGCGCTTGGCCGGGTTGCCGATCTTGCGCTCGCCGCCGTCGGTGAAAGCGACGACGGACGGGGTGGTGCGCTGTCCCTCGTTATTGATGATGACGGTAGGCTGGTTGCCTTCCATCACGGCCACGCACGAGTTCGTGGTTCCAAGGTCGATGCCGATAATTTTACCCATGATATTGTTCGATTTAAATTGTCTGTTCAACGCCGCCCACCGCGGACGGCGACTGAACTTCATCGAACATTGTGCCAAAAGCGCCCCTGCTGACAATTTGGCAGAGGCGCTGGCATAAGGCGGGGGCGTTCGTTCGACCGTTCCTCTTCTAAAGGTTGAAACCGGTCACTTCCAGGCCGGCCCGGCCGCACAGGTCCTCGGGCGCGGCTTCGATTCCGATCTCCCGGGTTTCTCCCGGCATCAGCGAGAAATAGTTGTCGGTATAGAGAACCGGCAGGACCATTTCGCCCGTGGACTTGGAGACCAGCTTCAGCCGCAGCATCAGCGCGGGGACGTCCCCGCTGTTGGTCAGCTTCACCTTCCAAGGGCCCTTCCCGGAGAAGGAAGCCTTCACGGAAGCCTTTCCAAGGCCGTTCAGGGCCTGGAGATTGCCTTCCTCCTTTCCCTGGACATAGAAGTTGGTCGACAGGGGCTTGCCGGACGCATCGGAGAGTTCCAGCCGCACGTAGTAGACCGGGGTCACGTCCTCCGGAACCGGCAGCTTGCCGACGACGGCCGTGCTGTCTTCCGGGAGGTCCAGCTGCCCGGTGAA
Organism: uncultured Bacteroidales bacterium; assembly: GCA_947169405.1. GTDB lineage: Bacteria > Bacteroidota > Bacteroidia > Bacteroidales > UBA932 > Cryptobacteroides. The sequence continues at coordinate 4,691 of CAMVPS010000083.1, read as the reverse complement.
CCCGTCCAGGGCCTTTCCGTTCATGTCCAGCACCGAGACCTTGGTGGTCAGGCCCGTCCGGTCGCCGGCGTGGTAATTCACCACCTCCACTTCGCGGGTGAGCTGGTTCAGCTGGATGTGCAGCGGCTCGCAGGCCTTCTTGCAGCCGAAGTACGCGCCGATGGGCTCGAAGTAATAGTCATACGTCTGCCAGACCATGGACGGCCACGCCGGATGGCTCATCCACAGCAGCAGGCCGCGGCGGTACTGCCCGCGGGACTCGAACATCGCCCGGTAGCCGTCGTAGTTGATCCATTGGGCCAGTTCCGCGAACTGCTTCGCGTCGGCGGGCTCCCCGAAGGCGTTGGCCAAGAGCTCGTTGAAGCTCTCCGCCTGCTGGGCGCTGCTCGCGAGGCGGCCCAGCGTGTAGTCGTGCAGGCCGTACATCGCGTTGGGATGCGCCATCGTGTTCACGGGCTCGAGGGCGTCCTCGCCCATCGCCCGCACCAGGTTCTCGTAATTCATCACGGCCGGCATGCCCATCTCGCTATGGAACTTGTCGCGTCCGCGGACGCGGAAGTACTGCGCGGGCTTCAAGGCGTTGTACGGGCCGCCGCCGCTCACGCCGTCCGTTGCGGAATGCGGGATGTAACACATCCCCGGATGCTCCCGGACGATCATCTCCTTCAGGAAGGAGTCGATCACCTCCGGCGGATACCCTTCGTTCCGACCCACATACAGGCCGATGGAAGGATGGTTGCGGATCCGGCGGACATATTCTTCGGCGACCGCGTTGAAGCGGTCCGGATCCAGCGGGTCGGGACCGTCCCACGGGTTCGCGAGCCAGAAATCCTGCCAGACCATCACGCCGTGCCGGTCACAAGCCTCGTAGAAGGCGCGCTGGCCGGTCATGCCCACCCAGTTGCGGATCATGGTGAAGTTCATGTCGGCGTGGTACTTCACGGCCGCGTCGAACTCGCGGGCGCGATAGTTCAGCAGATGCTCCGGGAAGCCCCAGTTGCCGCCGAAGCCGATGAAGCGGCGGCCGTTCACGAACAGGCTCAGGCGCTGCCGCTCGTTCCGGCTCTCGAAGGAGTTCGTGAAGCCCCGGAGCGGGATGTAGGGATCCATCGAGAAGTCCATCTGGCGTACGCCGGACAGGAATTCCTTGGTGTCGGAGATGACGCCGTCCGACGTGAAGCGGAAGGACACGGGATACAGGTTCTGCTCGCCATAGCCTTTAGGCCACCACAGACGGGGATTCTTCAAAGTCTGCGGATCGAAGACGACATCGCGCTTCTCGCCGGCCTGCAGGTCGACGGGCTCGGAAACCGCCAAGTCGCCGAACTTCCATTCCAGCGTGCCGGAGACCGGCTTGTCGCCGTGGTTCACCAGCACGGCCTGGGCGAAGAGGGTGGCCTTCGTGGTGTCCGGCAGCGGAAGTTCCGTCCGCACGAACGGATCCTCCACGGTGACAGGGCCCGTATAGGCCAGCCAAATATCGTCATAAAGGCCGATGTCACGCCCGCGGACGGTCGGGATCCAGTCCCAGCCGATGGTGGCGTGCATCGTGGGGTTGTCGCCGCCCAGGACGCCGCCGTTGGACTGCGGCGTGTAGGCCGTCTGCTCCTTGACCGTCCCGTAGGACGGATTGTGGATCACCTGAACGGCCAGGACGTTGTCCCCGTCCTGCAGGATGCCGGTCACGTCGAAGTCCGCGGCGCGGAAAGCGCCGTCCACGATGCCCAGGAACCGGCCGTTCAGGAACACGACCGCCTGGTAGTTGACGCCCTCGAAATGCAGGAACTGGCGGGGCGTGTCCGGATGGGCCTGGAATACATCCCGGTACCAGAAGTCGCTGCGGAAGTAGGAGTCGGAAATGAACAGCTGGTTGTCTGCGAAGTTGGGATGGTCCACGGCCCCGTTGTCCACGTAGGTCGCGAGGACCGTTCCCGGAACGGTGGCGACAAGCCAGTCTTTGTCGTCGAAACCGGCCGTCGAAATCTCCTTCCCGGAGGAGGCGACCTGCGGAGCGCGCTGCAGCTTCCAGGCACCGCCGGAAAGCAGCTGGCGGGCGCCATCGCGGGCGGGCGCCGGCTTCGGCACCGCCTGCGTGCCGCCCTGGCCGTACACTTCCCACTCGCTCAGTTCGAACGGCTGCCCGTTCTCCGTGCCGTTCAGGCACAGGCGGACGTAGCGGCCTTTCGCCTGGGAGAACTTGATTTCAGGCTCCGCCCCTTCGAAGGAAGCGACGTCCTTCCACGCTTTCCCGTCCTGGGAAGCCTGAACCGTCGCCTTCACGGGGCCGTTGACCCAGGCAAAGCACATCTTGTCGAAGGAAGAAGGCTCACCCAGGTCGATGGAAACCCATTCCTCCTCCGCGCTGGCGCTCTTCCAGGTGCTGACGAAACGCGCGTTCGGGAGCACGTCCACGAGCGCATCGTCCTTGAAGAAGAGCACCTCGTTCACCGGGAAATAGTCCGGAGCTCCCTCGAAATGCAACTTGTACGCACTGAAAGCGCCTGCGGCCGGGATGGCAAACTCGCAAGGATGGATGAACATCCGGTTCTCCGCCGGCCGGACACGAGCGGTGCCCACCGGCTTCCAGGTGCCGTCTTCCGCCTTTCCTTCCACGGTCAGGACCGTCTTCTGGTTCCGGTCCCCGCCCGTAGCGACAAGAATCCGGTCGGCGACGGGCACGAAGCCGTGGAAGACAAGTTCCAAGTCCACCTCGGGGCCGGTACAGTTGACGCCGGCGTGGTTCTGGTCGGTCAGGAAGCCGCCTTCGAAACCGGGCACGAGTTCCCCGCCGCGGAAGACCTCCACCCAAGTGGCAGGTCCGTCAGCGACCAATCCATCCGTCAGGAGCTGCGCCGTCTGGTTGTAGTCGGCGCTGGAGGAATGCCGGGCGGCGCGCAGCAGGGCGATGTTCCGGTATCCGTCCCCTTTTTGGAGGGTCGGGGAGAAATTCTCGGCAGGATCGCCGGGATAGACGCCGATGCCCAGCGTCTTGGTTCCTTCGTTCCTTCCGCAGGCCGCCGCCAGCAGCAGCGCCAGGAGAGCAAGGGGCTTTTTCATTTGTCCTATCTGTTCAAGTTCTTGTCGATCAGGCGGTTCAAGGTTTCCACCGACAGGCCGGTCCGGAGACCGTCCGAAGCCGTGTGCAGGCAATAGTCCACCAGGCGGTCCACCGTCGAAGTGGCCACGTGCATCCGCGTGTCGGAAGAGGCATAGTAGATGAACACCTTCCCGTCATCGTCGCAGATCCAACCGTTGGCAAAAAGCACATTCATCACGTCGCCAATGTACTCCTCCCCTTCCGGGGCCATGAAGAAGCCCGCCGGTTCTGCGATGACCCGCGTCGGGTCGTCCAGCGCAGTCATGTACATATACAGCACATAGCGAAGGCCGCTGGCGCAGCCCCGCACGCCGTGCGCCAGGTGCAGCCAGCCCTGCGGCGTCTTGATGGGCGCCGGGCCTTCCCCGTTCTTCACCTCCTTGATCGTGTGGTAGTGCCGGGCATTGATGATCTTCTCCTCCGTCACCACCGCATGCTCCATCGAATCCACCAGCGCCCAGCCGATCCCGCCGCCGTTGCCCGCATCGATGAAACCGTCCTGAGGACGCGTGTACAGGGCATATTTCCCGTCCACAAACTCCGGGTGAAGCACGACATTGCGCTGCTGGCTCTTCGACTGCAGGTCCGGCAGCCGCTCCCAGTTCACCAGGTCCTTCGTCCGGGCGATGCCCGCGGCCGCCACCGCCGACGACAAGTCGCCGGGGGTGGCCGCCGGGTCCTTCCGCTCCACGCAGAAGATGCCGTAGATCCAGCCGTCCTCGTGCGCCGTCAGGCGCATGTCGTACACGTTGGTCGCGGGTTCTCCCCACTCCGGCATCGTGATCGGACGGTCCCAGAAGCGGAAGTTGTCCACGCCGTTCGGGCTCTCCGCCACGGCGAAGAAACTCTTCCGGTCGGCGCCCTCCACGCGGACCACCAACACGTATTTGCCGTTCCATTTGATGGCGCCGCTGTTCAGCGTCGCGTGGATGCCGAAGCGCTCCATCAGGTACGGGTTCGTCTTCTCGTCCAGGTCGTACCGCCAGAAAAGCGGGGCGTGCTCCCCCGTCAGGATGGGATACTTGTAGCGCTCGTACACGCCATTGCCCTCGATGGGCTCGTTCTTCCGGGAAAGGAGGACGGCGTGGCCCTCCTCGAGCCACGCCAGCCTTTGCTTGAAATCCATCATCGACTTACTGTTTCTCGAACATGATCACATACTCCAGCGGCGCGTTCACGAAGCGGTCCACATCGGTCCAGCGCTGCGAGGTGGCGGGAATCGGATCCATCAGGTGGAAGGCCAGGGCGAAGCAGTTGTCGCGGACTTCGAAGGTCTTGCCATAGGCGAACGTGTGGACACCCGGAATGAGGAACTTCGCCACGCGGCCGTTGTCGTAGGTGACCGTCATCGTCTTCATGTCCAGGGTGAACTCATGCTTGCCCTTCGGGATCATGTTGTAGAACCGGGACAGGTCCTCGCCGGTACCCTTCCAGGTATAGTTCCAGAAACCGCCGTCGGCGCCGGCCCACCAGTTGGTCGTACCCGTGACGGTCGTGCCCGCCATGGACGTGACTGCGATCACGAAGCCGTTGTCGGACTCCTTCCAGATGGTGTCGTCCCAGTCCCAGCTCTTGTCGATCGGGCTCACGAAGG
>CAMVPS010000082.1:0-6444 GCA_947169405.1 uncultured Bacteroidales bacterium | reverse complement strand
AATTGAACTGAAACCGCAGAATTTTAACGATGAAAAGACTGATTGCCGCCTTGTTCGCCGTGTGCGCGCTCGTAGGGAGCGCCCAGGCTCAGACCGACGCCGAACAGAATAAAGCCAAACAGGATAAAAAGAAGACAGACTACAAGCCCATCCTGGAGAGCGCCCATCCGGAGGCGGACTCCCTCGCGTTTTTGAAGGTTCGCGCGCGGATGGACTCCATCCGGAAGTACCGGCCCACGGTGGGCTTGGTCCTCGCCGGCGGCGGCGCCCGCGGCCTCGCGCACCTGGGCGTGATCAAGTATATGGAAGAGCTGGGGATTCCCGTCGACATCGTCACCGGCACCAGCATGGGCGGCCTCGTGGGCGGCCTGTACGCCCTGGGCTACAAGCACGACCAGCTGGATTCGCTGGTGAGGGCCATCGAATGGCCCATTATGATGTCGGATGACGTTCCCAAGGAATACATCAGCTACAAAGTCCGCAAGTACCGCGACAAGTACGTCCTGCGCGTCCCGCATCACTACGATGACGAGGACCTCGCGGACCGTCTCAAGAACGAACGGATCGCCGACAAGATGGCGGCGGAATCCGGGCACAGTTCGGCCGATATGCTCAACGAGTCCATCTCCCGGATGGGCCTCGGCATGCCCGACGGCTTCCTGTACGGCCTGAACGTGCGGAACATGCTCAGCTCCGTGACCGTGGGTTACCAGGACAGCATCAGCTTCGCGGACCTGCCCATCCCCTACGCCTGCGTCGCGACGGACCTCTATGCGATGACGCCCAAGTACTGGACCTCCGGCAGCATCACCGACGCTCTGCGTTCCACGATGGCCATCCCGTTCTATTTCCGCGCCGTGCGCCAAAACGGCGAGGTGCTCCTGGACGGCGGCATGCGGAACAACTATCCCGTCGACATCGCCAGGGCGATGGGCGCGGACATCATCATCGGCTCGGACATGTCCATCCACCGCGAACTGAACGAGCTCAACTCCCCCGTCGACTTCCTCCTGCAGACGATCACCCTCCTGGCCTCCTCCGCGAACGGCCCCGCCCGCAAGATGCTGGACATCGGCGTCCACCACGAGCTGAAGGGCTACACGATGCTGTCCTTCGACGACGCTTCCGTCGATGACATCATCGACCAGGGCTACCAGAACGCGATCCAGCAGAAGGAACTGTTCGAGGCCATCGCGCAGGTCGTCGCCGGGAAGGCGGAGCCCCAGGTCGCCAGCCATCCGGCCGCCGTCAACCTGGCGCAGCAGAGCGTCCGGGTGAAAGAGGTCAAGTTCAATGGCATCAAGGAGCGGGAGCAGCGCTGGATCGTCCACCCCAAGGACTTGCCCGCCGACGGCATCTATGACCGGACCGTCATCGAGCGCCTCCTGAACAGCATCTACGGCACCAACGCCTTCGAGTCCGTCACCTACCATCTGGAAGGGAACTCAGAGCCCTACACCCTGGTGTTCGACTGCCAGAAGGGACAGACGAACGATCTCGCCATCGGCCTCCGGGCCGATACGGACGAGACCGTGTCCGTCGCCCTGCACTACGGACTGGGTACCCGCCGGCTCACCGGAACGCGGCTGTCGGCGGATCTCAAACTCGGCACCAGCCCCAACCTGACGGTGGACTGGGGGACCAAGTCCCGGATCGGCCTGCCTTCCTACGGCATCGTCGGCCGCCTCGGCCTCACCAGCACCGTGCTCGGATGGACCGGAGACACCCACGAGCAACTCTTCAACGCCGCCATCGACGGTTACCTGGAGGACTCCCGGCTCAAGAACGGTTCCCTCCGGATCGGATTGACGGCGGAGATGAACCCTTACGAACACCGCCTGGAGTATGCGAATATGAATATGGGATGGGACTGGAAGAGCTACTGGCTCTCCGGCTTCGGAACCGGCAAGTACGAGACCTTCGACGACGGGTATTTCCCCACGCGGGGCGTCCGGCTGTACCTCAATGGGCGCTATGTCTTCAATGGACGGCGGCAACCGGATTATTTCGACGCTTGGAACAGCGGGGATGATACGGCCGGTGGCGGGGACGACACGGCCGTGTCCGCCCTTCTCAGGACCCGGGCGGACGAGGATGAGAGCGAGGGCCCCGGCCCGGAGGTTCCCGATGACTACGATCCGGATCCCAGGGTCCCCGTCAAGCCCTATTACAGCGTGATGGGCAGCTTCGAGGCCGCCTTCTCCCTCGGGGAGAACTTCACGGTCCTGCCCACCCTGTACCTCGGTTATAACTCCACCGAGTCGAAAGAGATGAATTTCCGGCACTATGTCGTCGCGGGCGGATTCATGGCCAACCGCTACGTCGAGCGCCAGATCCCCTTCTTCGGTTTCGCCAATGGCTTCCGGAGCACCGACAACATCGTCGTCGTCCCGCAGCTGGACTTGAGATACCGTTTCCTGCGCAAGAACTACGCGACCCTCCGGGGCGGCCTCTTCCAGCGAGCCTACGACTTCCGCGACATTTTCATAGCCCAGCCGATCTATGCCTTCGGCGCGGAGTATTCCCGCCAGTCGATCGTCGGACCGCTCCGGGTGGCCGTCCAGTGGTGCCATATCACCGGACTCACCGCCTACGCCTCCATCGGCTTTGACTTCTAAAGCAAGATCCCATGCGCATCCGTTCCCTCTTCCGATATGCCGTCCTCCTAGCCGTCCCCCTGCTGCTGGCGCTTCCTGCCCGCTCCGTGGTGCCCGAGAAGGACTTCCAGTCTACGCTGAACAGCCTTCTTCAGGAGCTGCGGCAATCTTACGCGTCGGCCCTGGAATCCGACACGCTGATGGTGAACAACCGCCAGCAGCGCGAGGCCTTCGACCGGGTGCTCAAGTCGGCGGACGAGGTGACCATCATGCTGTATACCCAGCGACCGGAATTCACCTTCGACATGGCCTTCGCCCTGGAGGAGGTCACCCGCGTCACTTCCGCCTTCCAGGAGCAGGTCCTCCTGTCCGACCAGTACCGGGCCGTGGCCCGGTCGGGCCTCCGCCGCTATGAAATGCTGAACGAGACGCTCCTGGGGATGCTCCGGCGTCAGTCCGCTGACACCCTCGCGGTCTCGGACTCCCTCACCCGCGAACCGGTTCCGCAGGAGGAAGTGGATCCCGAGCAGGCCGCCCTGCTGGACAGCTGCCTGCATTACACCAGCGCCCTGACGTCCCTGTACGGAGAATCCGTCGCGCTCGCGCTGAAGGACAGCGTCCTCTGCGCGGAAACCGAGGCCCGGCTCAAGCAGGCCTATGACTACGCCCAGGCCAATTATGCGGACACCCAGAAGAACCGCTACATCGGCGGGAACGTGAACATCGTCCAGATCCTCACCCAGTGGGACGGAATCACCCAGTTCGTGAAGAGCGACCTGCGGATGCGGTATGAGATGGACCCCCGGGAGCAGTCGGAAAGCGACGAGATCCCCCGCACCTTCAGCGGAGAATACGTCCTCGCCTACGCCGTCCTGTCCCTGGCGATGCTGCTGCTCTCCGCCCTCGCGGCGGTCCTCATCGGCTTCGTCGCCTACCGGTGGATCAAGAATGTGAAATGGATCCAGTTCAGGCCCATCCTGACCGCCATCCTGGGCACCTTCCTCTTCGTGCTGGGGATGCTGCTGATCAAGTCCGACCGGGGCAATCCCTACTGGCGGATGGCTTACCAGCTCCTCACCCAGTATGCCTGGCTCACCCTCGCCATCCTGGTGTCGCTGCTTATCCGCATCCGCGGCGACCAGGCGAGCGCCTCGATCCGCATCTATGTGCCCACCCTGCTGCTGGCGTTCGCCTGCATCCTGATGCGGGCCATCTTCCTGCCGGCCAGCGCCGTCCCGCTCGTCTTCCCGCCCGCCCTGCTGCTGTTCATCATCTGGCAGAGCATCGTGAACGTCCGCTGCCGGGCCCACGTGAGCCGGGCGGACCTCCGCTATATGTGGGTCTCCGTCGCGGTGATGGCCGTCACCGCCATCCTGTCCCTGGCCGGATACTCGATGATCGGCGTGCTCCTGATCACGTTCTGGACCTTCCTGCTGGCCCTCCTGCACACGATCACCACGCTCTACTACCTGATGATGCGGTACTATGAGAACCGGGTGGTCCGCCGGAAAGCCCGCTATCACCAGGAGAACCCGCGCCTCCCGCTGGATGACAAGGACGCCTTCATCGAGGTCACGTGGCTGTACGACCTGCTCCGGATGGTCGTCGTCCCGCTGATGACCATCTACTCGTTCCCGCTGAGCGCCCTGCTGACGTCCCGCGCGTACCAGCTTTCCCTCACCGGGGCCGACTTGATGAAGCGGGCGCTCGTCACGCACAAGGACTTCTCCTCCTTCACCCTGTCCAACATCCTGCTGGTGCTGGCGCTGCTTTTCGTCTTCCGCTACCTGATCTACCTGGGCAAGGCCCTGTTCCGCGTGTTCAAGCTGCGCAATATGATCGAGGAGAAGACCGACTCCCCCCTGCCGCTCAAGGAATCCGACGTGAACCTGAGCCTCGCCAACACCATCTTTTCCCTGCTGGGCTGGGCGCTGTACCTGCTCGTCGCCTTTGCCATCCTGGACCTGCCGATGAATGCCCTCACCTACATCACGACCGGTCTGGCCGCCGGTATCGGTTTTGCCCTCAAGGACCTCATCAACAACTTCTTCTACGGCATCCAGCTGATGGCCGGCCGCATCCGCATCGGCGACAAGATCTCCTGCGACGGCGTCCGCGGCATCGTCAAGCGCGTGAGCTACCAGACCACGCAGGTCGAGGATGAAGACGGCTCCCTAATCGCCTTCACGAACACCGACCTGTTCACGAAGAAGTTCCGCAACCTGAACACCGGCCGGAACTACGAATTCATCAAGATGCCGGTCGCCGTGCGCTACGGCACCGATGTCGCCTACGCCCGCCAGGTCATCCTGGAGGCCCTCGCGCCCCTGATGGTCAAAGACAAGGCCGGCCGCGACGTCGTGGACCCGTCCTTCCCGGTGGACGTCCGCTTCGACGGTTTCGGCGAGAGCTCCGTCAACCTCGTCGTCGCCCTCTACACCACCGTCGAGACCCACTACACCTTCCCCGCCCGCGCCAAGGAAGCCATCTACAACGCCTTCCACGAGCACGGCATCGAGATCCCCTTCCCCCAGCGCGACGTGTACATCAAGCCGGTCCCGGAGAAGAAGCCTTAGGCGGGGGTGTGCGAAGCCGCACTGCGCCCGGTGTCCCTAAATAAACACCACCGGACGCACGAATCCCGGAAAATCGCGTCCGGTGTCCCGTTTCTGGCACCACCGGGCGCGGTTTTTATTGCCGGTTCAGGAGGTCGGTTACTCGCTCATAGGAGAGGCCGGTCACACGTCCCAGCTGGTTCACGTTGGACGAGAAGCGGAAACGAAGTTGCTTGAGCAGTTCGGCCTGCTCATCTTCGTTCAATTCGTTCACGGAAGATTTGCGGAAAAGGCTGTTGCACAGGTCCGGAATGGCTGAAAGGATGACTTGGTCGCGGAAAGCAGGGCGACTTTTCTCATCCGTCTCGGTCCGCCTTTTCGCTTTGGAAGAATTGTTGAGGAAATAGTTCATCCGTATCGGAGTCCGGAACACGCTTTCCACAAAATCTCTATTCACATAAGATTCCGGGAGGATGTAGCCGTCTTCGCCCACAAGCAGGTCGGGAGGCAGTTCTTCTTTGCTGTGGAGCAGGCGTCGGCGGGCGCGCTCGGAGAGCATCCCTAACCGGCGCGCTTTCTCCCGTCTGGCTTTGAAAAAGGCGTTTCCGCTCCCCCACGGGTAGCCGGTGGGACTCAGGCAGATTCCTGCCGCCACAGGGTTCATGTGGACATAGGCGATGGCCCATTCCAGGGATTCGTCCTTTCCGTTGATCGGGCGGATGTCGACATGGACCTTCCGCAAAAATTCCTTTGTCCCGTACTTGGTGTTCATATATTGCGAATATCGTCGCATATACTCGTTCATGAACCGCTTCGCCTTTCCGTTGGAACAGCAAAAGACGAAATGCACATGATTCGACATCAAGATGAATGACAGGACATCCACCTGCAGGGCAATCGCCAGAATGGCGACGAGATTCATCCCCATCTTGAAGTCATCATCATCCCTGAACCAGATCCGGTCCGTCAGATGATCCGTTGTAGCCAGCCAGTAATCCATACGCTCCAGAACTCTAAACTCACAAATATCCGAGGCGAACGCCTCCTTGTTGCAAATATATGGAATTGCCCACCAATTCGCAACTGTTTAGCAGGCTATTGTACCGCTTCCCAGGGTTGCACTGCGCCCGGTGGTGCCGGGGGCGGGACACCGGGCGCGATATTCAGGGAAAAGTGCGTCCGGTGGTGTCGATCCAGGGACACCGGGCACGGGGGGCGGGGCGAGGGTGGGGGCGGGGCGAGGGTGGGGGCAGGGTCGATGCCCCCGAGCTGCCGCGGATGGGCAATCGTAT
>CAMVPS010000081.1:0-7115 GCA_947169405.1 uncultured Bacteroidales bacterium | reverse complement strand
GACTCCTTCCTGGACGGGTCCATCATGACCCTCGCCGACGCCCCCTGGCCGGGCCTGACCCCGGACCTGCTGTCCGTGATGCTTGTCGTCGCCACGCAGTGCAAGGGCAGCGTCCTCATCCACCAGAAGATGTTCGAATCCAGGCTGTTCTTTGTCGACAAGCTCATCGACATGGGCGCGCAGATCATCCTCTGCGATCCGCACCGGGCCGTGGTCATCGGCCACGACCATCGGATCACCCTGAAGGCCGCCCGCCTGGTCTCGCCCGACATCCGCGCCGGTATCGCGATGCTCCTCGCCGCGATGAGCGCGAAGGGCACCTCCACCATCGACAACATCGAACAGATCGACCGCGGCTACGAGAACATCGAAGGCCGCCTGAACGCCCTCGGGGCGCATATTACGCGGGAATAACCCCTTGTCATTTCGAGCGAAGTCGAGAAATCTATGGACTACAGTCATCTCTTCTCCAGCGACGTCCCCTCCTTCATGCGGAGCCCGGTCCGGGAAATCTTCCGGAAGGTGGACCTCAGTGCCATCTGCTCGTTCGCGGGCGGGTATCCGGCGGCCGTGACCTTCCCGGTGGAGGACCTGCGGCGGCTCCCGGGCCTTGTGCTGGACAAATACGGCACCAAGGCGCTGCAATACGGTGCTACCCAGGGTGCTCCGGAGCTTCGGGAAGCGATTGCCGCCCGCTACGGCGTGCCGGTCTCCCGGGTGCAAATCACGACCTCCTCGCAGCAGGGCATCGATGTATGCACCCGCATCCTCTGCGACCCGGGCGACATCATCCTCACTACCGAGCCGACCTACCTGGGTGCCCTGCAGTCGTTCAAGGCCTATCGGGCCGATGTGAGGCCGATAGATTCCTTCGCCCCTTCGGGGCTCGGAATGACAGGCTGTTGTCATTCCGAGGAGGGTGGAACCCGACGAAGGAATCTGGAAGGTATCCCGGTGAAATTCATCTACGTGATCCCCGACTTCAACAACCCGTCCGGAGAGACGATGACACTGGAGCAGCGGAAGGAGATCGTCGCCTTGGCGAGGGAGTTGGATGTGGTGATTGTGGAGGACAGCCCGTATCGGGAGCTGCGGTATAGCGGGGAGGAGGTGCCGACGATTTATTCGCTGGCGCCGGAAAGGACGCTGCACCTGGGGAGTTTCTCGAAGATCTTTGCGCCGGGGTTCCGGCTGGGATGGATCATCGGCCCGGAGGCACTGCTGGAGCAGATCTACATCTGCAAGCAGGCGCTGGACCTGTGTCCGCCGGTGTTCGACCAGTATATGGCCACGGAGTTCCTCACGAGCGGGGCGCTGGACGCGAACCTCGTGAAGACGAAGGCCGAGTACCGTCGCCGCAGGGACTTGATGGTGAGCCTGTTGGAGAAGTATATGCCGGCAGGGGTGAAATGGACCTATCCGGAGGGCGGCCTGTTCCTGTTCCTGACGCTGCCGGAGGGCATCGACACGATTGAAATGTACGACGAGGCCCTGTCCAAGGGCGTCGCCTATGTGGCCGGCTCGTTCTTCTTCCTGGACGGCAGCCATCGCAACACCATGCGGCTTAACTTCTCCTTTATCGCAGAGGAGAAGATGGAGCCGGGGCTGAAACTGCTGGGCGAAATCATCAAAGGACGGTTATGAAGACAATCTATAAGTTCTCCGGAGCGGGCAACGACTTCGTGGTCATCGACGGCCGCGAGGGCGATTTGTCCGCCTTCCGCGAGGTGCCGCGCATCGAGGCGCTGTGCAAGCAGTACAAGACCGACGGGCTGATGATCCTGGGTTCAGGAGATGCCCGGGTCGATTTCACGATGGAATTCTACAACCCCGACGGATCCGGCGGGATGATGTGCGGGAACGGCGGGCGCTGCATCGTGGCGTTTGCCGATTACCTGGGTATCCGTCCGGGGGAGAGATTCCTTCACCCCGAAGGGGTTCGGAATGACAAAAAGCCTGCAGTTCGGAATGACAGGAATACAAACCTTTTCTTGTTCCGCGCGCCGGACGGGCTGCACACGGGCGAGATTCTGGAGCGGCCGGAGAACGGCCTCTGGACCGTCCGCATCAAGATGATTGACGTACAGGGGATTACGCCCATGCTGGGCGGGTATTTCCTGAACACGGGCACGCGGCATTTCGTGAAGTTCGTGGAGGATGTGGAGCAGGTCGATGTCGATGCGGAAGGCAAGGCCCTCCGCTGGAACGAGGCCTTCGCGCCCGTCGGCACGAACGTCAACTTCGTCCACGTCGCCCCGGACGGGCTCCATGTCCGCACCTTCGAGAAGGGTGTTGAGGGTGAAACCCTCGCCTGCGGCACGGGCCTCACCGCCTCGGCCATTGCTGCATATGAGATTTCTCGACTCCGCCCTGCGGGCTCCGCTCGAAATGACAAAAACCCGTTCGAGACCGAACGTTCGACCAGGGCCGGGGGCAATGACCACGTCATTTCGACCAAGGCCGAAGGCGATGCCCTTGTCATTTCGACCAAGGCCGAAGGCCGCGTGGAGAAATCTTACCGCCTCCGCGCCCGGCAAGACTGGTTGTCGGTGGACTTCACGCCCGGAGCGGACGAAAAGTTCACCGACGTGTATCTCACCGGGCCAGCCCGGCTGGTGGAAATCCGTTAATTGGAACTGCTTCCCATTCTCTGACGGGCGTCCTTGCCGGCGCCGGTTCCCTTGTATTTGCTCTCCGTCGTGTTGAAGCGGTAGCGGATGGAGAACACGAGGCGCTGCGTGTCCATCAGGACGCTCTGCGTGATGCTGTAATGGCCGAGGTTGGAGAAGACGTTGTTGTGGCCCGTGTAGGTGAGGTCGCGGCCTTCCAGGCGGAGCACCAGGGAGCCGTCTTTCAGCAGGGTCTTCTGCACCGCCGCTGTCAGGTCGAAATAGTGGTTGGTCAGCGTCATGTTCTGCTGCTGGCCCGGGCTGTGGTATTCGCCGCCCAGTTCCAGCTGCCAGCCCTTGTTGAGGGTGAATGTGTTGTTCAGCCGGGCGATCCAGATGGGCGCGTCGTTGAACTTGATGTCTCCCACCTGGAGCCAGGTCTTCTGGAAACCGGTCGTGGCGCTCAGGTTCCACGGGCCGATGGTCGGCGTGGCGACCAGGAAGGCGGACAGGGACCGGAGCGGATTCTCCGTGTTGACCGGCTTGAGCAGGATGACGCCTTCGTCATTGTACAGGTTCGCCCAGGTGATAATCGGGTCCTTCACGCGGTCATAGCTGACGGCCAGGGTGAGGAAGTTCCAGAGCGCCGTAGCGGACAGGGACTGGATGGCCTGCGGCTGGATGGTCGGATTACCGCCCTGCAGGGTGTACCGGTTGTTGTAGCGGATGGCCGTGGACAGCATGCCGAAGTCGGGACGGGCCGTGCGGGCGCTGTAGCTGAGCATTGTCTGGACAGGGCCGAGGACGCCGGCGAAGGAGACCGACGGGAAGAGATTGTCGTATTTCCGGGAGAAACTGCCGTTGCCGAGCAGGTCCTCGTAGGCATAGTTCACGTGCTCATAGCGCAGGCCGGCGCTCAGCTGGCCGATCTGGCCGACGACAAAGCCATAGTTCACGAACGCGGCGAGGTTGTCTTCCTTCACCCGGGAGGAGGTCGACGGGATATCGGCCCCGGTCAGCCGGTAGTTGTCGCGTGTGCGGGAGAAGGTTTCTTCCGTACCCGCCTGCAGCTGGCCCCGCCAGATGGGGTAGGAAAGCACCAGCTTGGCGGCGTACAGCTTGCTGTCGGAGCCGGCTTCCGTGGAAACCGTCGCATCCTGGATGTCGCTGTCCTCCTGGACGGAATGGAGGGTGGTGGATGCAATCTGGAAATAGTCCAGGTTCAGGTCGATGCCCATCTTCCCGACGAGGCCGTTATAGTAGGCGTTGGCGCCCAGGGACTGGGGCATCTTCGCCCCGAACTGCCCGTGGTTGACGGTTTTCAGGTGGTCCACCCGTTCGCCGCCCCGGAAGATGTCGCCTTCCATCAACTCGTCGTCGCTGTACGAGAGGTTGCCGGACCAATCCACCTTGACGCCGGCGGAGTGATTGTTGGCGATCTGCCAGTTGATGCCGGCGGTCGTCGTCAATGCCTGGGTGGTGACATCGTCCACCAGGAATTCGACCTGCCGGATGACCGGATTCACGTTCGCTTCCTGCACCAGGTCGCTGTTCTGGCGCTGGCTGAAGTGGTTGTAGTTGACCCCGCCGAAGAGGTCCACTCCGCCGGTGCGGTAGTTGACGTTGAGGGCCGTGCTCGGGTCGTTGAACTTCTTGACCCGGAGCGACTGCTCGTCGGCCAGGTTCACATTGAAGCCGAATCCCTCGCCCTTCCGTTTGATGGTGCGGATGCGCACGACGGCGCGCACGGTGGCGTCATACTGCGCACCAGGGTTGTTAATGACCTCGACGCTCTGGATTTCATGGCTCAGGATGCGGTCCAGTTCGGTGGCGTCGGTCATTCTCCGGCCGTTGATATAGACCTGGGGCGCACCTTTGCCGATGACCTCGAATCCGTCCTTGCCCTTGATGAGCCCCGGAACCTTGCCCAGGACATCGCGCGCCGTGCCCGCGTTCTCCAGCACGGAGCCGTGCACGGAGGTGGCGAGGCCTTCGCCGGTGAGCTTGGTCTTGGGCATTACGGCCTGGACGACCGCTTCACCGAGCAGCTGCTTGTCCTCTTCCAGGCGGACAGGGGGGAGTTCCTGCTGGGCTTGGTTCAGCGTAACCTGTTTCGAGGCGTCCTTGAAACCGACCAGGGAGACGGTGAGGGTGTAGGTGCCATGCGCGGCCTTGAGCTCGAAGCGACCGTCTTCGCCGGCCGTGGTGCCGCAGACCAGCATGCCCTCCGCATTGGTCAGGAACGCGGTGGCGAAGCCCGCGGGTGCGCCGCTCTCTTCGATCGCGCTCCCGCGCAGGACAGTTTCATTCTGCCGGGCGGCAAAAGCGTTCATCGTCAGGGCCATCAGGCAAACCAGAAATGAATAAATTCGTTTCATTGTATAGTGTATTAGTCAAATAGTACACTGCAAAGGTAGAGATATTTTGCGAACTTCCAAAACTTTTTTGACTTTTTTGTAAAACAGATTCCTTCGTCGGCCTTCGGCCTCCTCAGAATGACAAGAGGGACTGCCTCCTCAGAATGACAAGAGGGATGGCCTTGGAAAGACAAGGTGCGGCGGGCCGTAGAATGGAACGGACGATCAATCAGTGATTTATATGATATTGCCTGATCTAAACAGACCAGGCAATAATGCATAACTAACTAACACTTAAACAGTTGCATTCAACGGGGCTCAGTCCTTCGCCGCGTCGGCGATGAGGGATTCGAGCTTGTCGCGCGGGATGGTGCCGTCGAGGCAGATGAAGTTCGTTTCGGCGCCGTCGTGCGAGAGCATCACGAAGCTGTTCACGACGGAGTCGTCGCCCACGGTGTACATTCGCGTCACTTCCCCGCTGTCCTTGGCCTCCATCAGGAGCTCGTATTGGCCTTTCTTGATGAAGCGGTTCACGTCGGCGGCCAGGTCGTCGGCGATGGCGCCCTGCTTGATGGACAGGATGTACAGGCCGGAGAGGGACTTGATGATGGGCCCGAGGTTCACGTTCTCGCCGTCCATTTCCATATCGGGGATCTTGCCGATGAGGCGGAACATCGCGGGGGAGATGTACACGGCTTCGACGGCGTCGTAGTCGGAGTACTTGTTGTAGAGGGAGCGCCCGTCCTGGGCGAGGGCGGAGATGCCGAGGAGCAGCATCGCCACGAGGATATACAGCTTTTTCATTTCCAATAAGAGAGTTTGTCGAGGGTTTGTTCGGATTGGGAGACTTTTTCCGCGCCGTACGCGACGGTGCCGGATATCTTGGCGAAGACTTTCTCGACCTCGGCGTAGGCGAGGTAGGGATCGTCGAACGTGTCAACGGGTTCGGGGTTCCGCGTGAGGGTGAGGCCCACGGCGAGGAGGGTGGCGAAGGCGGCGGCGATGCCGGCTGGGAGGACCCAGCGGCGGGCGGGCTGCCGGACCGCGGCCTGCACCCGGGCGGAGAGCTCCTCCGGCACGGGGATGCTTTCGTCGAGCGAGATCCGCTCGAGGTCTTCGGCGCTCAGCCGGGTTATTTCGTCAATGGACTTCATGGCTTTTCAGTTTTTTGCGGGCCAGGCTTACCTGGACGCGGATGTTGAGGGGGGAGAGGCCGGTCAGGGCCGCGATTTCTTCGTAGGACCGTCCTTGCAGGACGTGGAGGCGCATCAGTTTCCGCTGGCTGTCGGGGAGGGTGTCCATCGCCCGGAGGAGCGAGCCGAGGCTTTCTTTCCGGATGAGTTCCTCGTCGGGCGGTTCCTTTCCCGGGAGGTCGTCGGGCAGCTCGTCGGAAGGATTCAGCTTCCGGATCCGGTCGATGCAGAGGTTTCGCATCAGCAGGGCTCCGTAGGCGCCCGGGTTCCGGACCAGGTCCAGCGAGTCGCGGATCTTCCAGAGCTTCATATACAGGTCCTGGACGGCGTCCAGGGCGTCGGCCCGGTCCTCCAGGATGTAGAAGGCGACCCGGTAGAAGCGCTCCTGCAGCGGAATCCAGATGGTATGGAACCCGGCTTCGGTCATTTCGCGGTCTGTTTCATAAGGGCTTCGACCTGGTCGGTGCGGATGGACCCCTTGACGCTGATGAGGGCGTCATCGGCCCGGATGATGATGTCTTCGATCCGGCTGCCGTCCTTGGAGGAGAGGCCGTAGATGGCGACTTTCTCACCGCCGTCCTTGGCTTCCATCAGGACTTCTTCTCCATCCAGGATCCGGTCCAGCTTGCGGAGGAACTTTTCCCGCTTCTCGGGCGCAGCTTCGGAAAAGTCGATGACAGTCAGCCGTTTGAGACTGCGGAACAGGTCCAGGGCGGCGCGGTCTTCGGGATCATCGGCTTCGGCGCGGGCGGCTGCCTTCAGCAGGAGCATCGCCGGACCGCCCAGGTCCACGACGTCGAATCCTTCCGTCCCCTTGAAGGACGATACCAGCGTGCGGATCTTCCCGCCCGGATTTCCGGCCCAGGCCGTCGAGGCGAGGCTCAGGACCATACATAGGGTAATCAGTATTCTTTTCATAAACAAAACTCAGCCGACTGCACTCATAAGACGCAGCG
>CAMVPS010000080.1:0-7252 GCA_947169405.1 uncultured Bacteroidales bacterium | reverse complement strand
AATGGCTGGGGAAGGAGAAGCGGCACACCGGCGACACCGTGAACCGCCTCGAATCCGACGTGAGCACCGTCACGAACGTCATCGTCTCCGACGTCCCGCAGATCTTCACCACGGCGCTCCAGATGGTCGCCGCCATCGTCTTCCTCTGCACGATGGAATGGCGGCTCGCCGCGCTGCTGGTGCTCGTCACCCCGCTGTTCATCCTGTTCAGCAAGATTTTCGTCCGCCGCCTGCGGGAGATGACCCGCGGCATCCGGGAGACCGAGAGCCAGGTCCAGAGCCACCTCCAGGAGAGCCTCCAGCACCGGATGGTGATCCAGTCCATGGAGAACGAAGGCCGGATGGAAGACCGCCTGGACGACCTCCAGGACCGGGAATACGGCCAGATCAAGGAGCGCACGCGGTTCAACATCATCGCCCGGACGATGGTGAGCGCCGCCTTCTCCTTCGGCTATATCGCCGCTTTCCTCTGGGGCGTGTACGGCATTGCCAGGGGGTCGCTGACCTTCGGCGTGATGACGGCCTTCCTGCAGCTCGTGGGGCAGGTCCAGCGTCCGGTCGTGAACCTGGCCCGCCAGATTCCGTCCTTCATCTATTCCACCACCTCCATCGACCGCCTGATGGAGATGGAGGACGCGCCCAAGGAGGCGGCCGGCGAACCCGTGAAGCTCGCCGGCGCGGCCGGCATCCGCGTGGAAGGCCTGGACTACCGCTATCCGGACGGCAAGCGGATGATCCTGAAAGGCTTGACCTTCGACTTCCCGCCGCTGTCCCGGACCGCCATCGTGGGCGAGACCGGGTCGGGCAAGAGCACGCTCATCCGTCTGATGCTCGCCCTTCTGAAGCCCGTGGACGGCAAGGTGGTCCTGTATGACGAGTCGCGCGAGGTCCCGGCTTCCGCCACCACCCGCTGCAACCTCGTCTATGTCCCGCAGGGCAACACCCTCTTCAGCGGTTCTGTCCGCGAGAACCTCCTGATGGGCGATCCGGAAGCGACCGAAGAAGAGATGAAAGCGGCCTTGGAAACGGCCGTGGCCGATTTCGTGTACACCCTGCCCGACGGACTGGAAACCCGCTGCGGCGAAGGCGGCGCCGGCCTCAGCGAAGGCCAGGCGCAGCGCATCGCCATCGCCCGCGGCCTCCTGCGCCCGGGCTCCATCCTCCTGCTGGACGAGTTCAGCTCCTCCCTCGATCCCGAGACCGAGCGGAAACTGATGGACAATCTCACGAAAAAAGCGGCGGGCAAGACGATGATCTTCATTACCCACCGCGAAAGGATTGCGCAGCTCTGTGAAAGGACCTGCCGGATCGACCGGCTGGCCTGACCTAGCGCTCCTGCCTCATTCTCCCACTGTGCAGCTCGTCGTAGGCGAGCCGGTTGTTGAAGATGTCGATCGCCGTGTAGATGGCGTGGAGCATCGAATGCGGATCGGCCTCGTCGCGGCCCGCCATGTCGTAGGCGGTGCCGTGGTCGGGCGAGGTGCGGACGACCGGGAGGCCGGCCGTGTAGTTCACGCCCTCGGCGAAGGCGAGGGCCTTGAACGGGGCCAGGCCCTGGTCGTGGTACATCGCCAGGGTGGCGTCGAAGCGGCTGTAGTTCCCGAGTCCGAAGAAGCCGTCGGGGGAGTAGGGGCCGAAGGCGAGGATGCCCTCCTCCTGCGCCTGGAGGACGGCCGGGAGGATGATTTCCTTCTCCTCGTCGCCCAGCAGGCCGCCGTCGCCGCAGTGCGGGTTCAGGCCCAGCACGGCGATCTTCGGCTTCGGGATGGCGAAGTCGCGCTCCAGGGACTCGTTCATCAGGTGGAGCTTCGACAGGATGCCCTCCTTGGAAATGGAGGACGGGACGTCCTTCAGCGGGATGTGGCCGGTGGCCACGGCGACCCGCAGCTGGGGCGAGACCATGATCATCGCGATCTCCTTCGCCCCGAAGGCGTCCTGGAGGTACTCGGTATGGCCGGTGAAGCCGAAGCCCTGGGCGGTCATCGCCCGCTTGTTGATCGGGCCGGTCACCAGGACGTCGATGTAGCCGTCCTTGAGGTCCTGCACGGCCGCCGACAGGGACAGCATCGCCGCCTTGGCGGAGTCGGGGCTGGGCTGGCCGGGTTCCGCATAGAAGTTCTCCGGCAGGCAGTTGACGATGTTGATGCGCTTCTGGTGGACGTCCTTCGCCGTGTGGATGACGTAGGTGTCCATCTGCTCGATCTCGTGGAGCTGCTTGCGGTAGAAGCCGAAGATCTTGGACGACCCGTACACCACGGGGGTGAAGGAGTCCAGGATGCGGGAGTCCGCCAGGGACTTGATGAGCACTTCATATCCGATGCCGTTGCTGTCACCTTGGGTGATGCCGACGACGAGTTTGGGCTTGTTCATATATTCAATCCTTGATTTTCAGTGATATAACCGGTGTCTTCCAGGAGGTTTTCCCCGCTTTGGTACGCGGCTACGGCGAGGGCGTCGCAGCGCTCGTTCTCGGGGTGGCCGGCGTGGCCCTTGAGCCAGTTGAAGGAGACGCGGTGCCGGTGGTAGACGGCGTCGAACCGGAGCCACAGGTCCACGTTCTTCTTCTTCGCGAACCCTGCGCGCTTCCAGGTCTCGAGCCAGCCTTCGTTGATGGCTTTCACCACGTAGGAGGAGTCGCTCCAGACATGGACCTCGGCGTTCTCCCACTTGATGGCCTCGAGGCCTTTTATGACGGCCAGGAGTTCCATGCGGTTGTTCGTGGTGAGGCGGTATCCGCCGGCCATCTCTTTCCGGCGGCCGGCGCAGACGAGCACGACGCCATACCCGCCCGGACCGGGGTTGCCGCTGGCGGCCCCGTCGGTGTACAGGAAGATTGGCGGTCGGTTCTGTTCCATCGTTCCACAAAGATAGCACTTTCCAGCCAATTATTTGCTTTCCTTAAGGAAAAACCGTAATTTTGTATGTTTTTTACGGACAATTGAAGCATATGAAAAAAATACTCAAATCCTTGACCTTGGCGACCGTCCTGCTCGGCCTCGTTTCCTGCAATCCGGAAACTTACAAGAAAATCAATTACCTGCAAGATATCCATGGGGACACCTCGATGAGCATGAAGGTGAACCGGGGCATCATCATCCAGCCCCAGGACCAGCTTTCCATCATCGTGACGAGCCGCGATCCCAAGATGGCCATCCCGTTCAACCTGTCGGTCTCCAACTTCTACACGGGCAGCGAACTGGCCTCTTCGGGCGGCTCCAGCCAGCGTATCACCGGCTACGTGGTGAACAACGAAGGCAACATCAACTTCCCGTCCCTGGGCGCGCTGCATGCGGCCGGCCTGAACCGCTGGGAACTCCAGGACCTGATCAAGGACCGCCTGGCCGACGAAGGCCTTCTGAAAGATGCCGTCGTGACCGTCGAGTTCCTGAACTTCAAGGTCTCCGTCCTCGGTGAAGTGGCTTCCCCGGGCACCTATTCCGTGACCGGTGACAAGATCACCATCCTCCAGGCCCTTGCCCTGGCCCGCGACCTCACCATCTACGGCCAGCGCGACAACGTGCAGGTCATCCGCGAGCAGAACGGCAAGCGCCAGATCTACACCCTGGACCTCACGAACTCCGGCATCTTCGACTCCCCGGCCTACTACCTCCAGCAGAACGACGTCGTGTACGTGACTCCGTCCCGGGTCCGCGCCGGCCAGGGCGAGATCAACGAGAACTACTTCAAGTCCGGAAGCTTCTGGATCTCCCTGGCTTCCATCAGCGCCACCATGGCCACCCTCATCATCAACATCGCAAGATACAGCAAATAAGATATGGCAGACAGCAATCAGAACAATCTGCCGGTCATGACCGGCCAGAATGCCAACGAAGAAGATCAGTCCCTCCAGCTCGCCGACCTCTGGGCCCTGGTCTGGGACCACAAATGGTGGTACGTCATCTGCATCCTGGTGGCCCTGATGATCGCCAGCTTCTACCTGTACAAGACTCCGAAGACCTACAGCCGGACGGAGAAAGTCATCGTGGACGAGGATTCCCAGAACTCCATGATGCGTGACCTCACCTCCTTCGCCGGTACGGCCCGCCGGTATACTTCCGGTACCAACGTGGACAACGAAATCGAGGCGTTCGGCGCTCCGGACCTCATGCAGAGGGTCGTCACCCGCCTGGGGCTCGAGACCTCCTACATCGACAACCAGTTCCTGCGGGTCCGCGAGATGTACAAGAATTCCCCGATCGAGATGCAACTTCCGGACGAGATCGCGGCGTCGAGCTTCTCCTACACCATCGCCAAGGGGAAGGACAGCACCTACGTCATCCGTGATTTCTTCGTGGGTCCCGAGGAGTTCAAGGGCTTCAAGCTCAACGGCCACGTCAAGGACACCGTCGAGACGCCCGTCGGCCGGATCGTCATCTATCCCACCGCCAACTTCGGCAAGTGGAACCATGACATCACCGTCTCCTGGGTCAATGCCGCAAGCCGCGCCAAGTCCTACTGCGGCCGTCTTTCCGCCGGCCTGTCCTCGAAGCAGTCCTCCGTCGTGGTCCTCTCCCTCAAGGATGTCTTCCCGTCCCGCGCCGAAGCCGTGCTGGGCACGCTCCTCGATATCTACAACGAGGAATGGGTGGAGAACAAGAACCAGTCGGTGCGCAACACCTCCCTGTTCATCAACGACCGTCTGAACGTCATCGAGCGGGAACTCGGCGGCATCGAGGCGGACATCAAGGAATTCAAGCAGAGCCACAACATCACGGATATCCAGCAGGCCGGAAACGCCTACATGCAGCAGTCCAGCGCCTATTCCGCGCAGGGCTTCGAGGCTTCCAACCAGCTGGCGATCGCCAAGATGATCAAGCAGTTCATCAACGATCCCTCCCATGTGAACGACCTGATGCCGGCGAACTCCGGCCTCTCCAGCGCGAACATCGAGTCCCAGATCCGTGAATACAACAACGCGCTCCTCGAGCGTGACCGCTCCCTCTCCCTGTCCAGTGAGAACAACCCGTACGTCCAGGACCTGAACAAGAGCCTGGAGATGTACAAGCTCGCGGTGAACCGTTCCATCGACAACCTCATCTCCACCCTGCAGCTGCAGGTGAACAAGATCGAGGCGCAGGAGAACGCCATCCTGGGCCGCCTGTCCTCCACGTCCGGCCAGCAGCTGGAACTCCTCTCCATCGAGCGTCAGCAGAAGGTGAAGGAGCAGCTGTACATCTTCCTCCTCCAGAAGCGCGAGGAGAACGAACTCCAGGGCCTCCTGACCGTCGGAAACACGCGCCTGATCCAGCGCGCCACCGGTTCCAGCGCGCCGATCGCGCCGAACAAGATGATGATCCTGCTGATCGCCCTCATCCTCGGCTTCGGCCTTCCGTTCGCCGTCTTCTACGTGATGAAGGTGCTCGACACGACCGTCAAGGGCCGCAACGACCTCGGCAAGCTTTCCGTGCCGTTCCTGGCTGAACTGCCGCAGTTGGGCATCAGTTCCAACTATTGGGAGCGCCTCCGGCTCAACCGCTTTGACAACAAGAATACCCGCATCCTGGTGGAGCACGGCAAGCGTGACTCCATGAACGAGGCTTTCCGCGTCCTCCGTACGAACCTGGACCTGATGATCCATCGCGAGACCGAGACGCAGGCCATCATGATCACCTCCTTCAACCCGAACGCCGGTAAGACCTTTACCCTGATGAACCTCGCCGCCTCGATGGCCTTGAAGGGGAACAAGAAGGTGGTCATCCTGGACTTCGACCTGCGCAAGGCCACCCTCTCCAAGTCGCTCGGCAAGAATGCGACGGGCGTCGCTTCCTTCCTGAACGCCAAGTATGAGGATCCGTTCGAGCATGTGGTGAACATCCAGGAGAACCTCGACCTCCTGCCGGTGGGCTCCATCCCGCCGAACCCGGCCGAACTGCTGGTCTCCGACCGTCTCCCGAAGCTCATCGACGCCATGAAGGAGAAGTACGACTACGTGTTCATGGACTGCCCGCCGATCGACCTCGTCGCCGACAGCAGCATTGTGGCCCCGTATGCGAACATCACCATCTTCGTCCTCCGCGCCGGCCTGTTCGACAAGCGCGCGCTGCCGGCCGTCGAGGAAATGTACAACGAAGGCAAGTACAACCGCATGGCCATCATCTTGAACGGTGTCGACTCCTATGCCGGCCGTCACGGCTATGGTTACGGTTATGGCTACGGTTACGGCTACGGCTACGGCTACGGCTACGGTTACGGCAACGAGGACGACAAGAAGAAGAATGCCTGATGCTCGGACTGTTCAACCGGCGCAGGTCCCTGCTGGAAAGCGGGCTCCTGAAAGGGGCCGTCGACCAGCATTCCCACATCCTGTACGGACTCGATGACGGCGTGAAGACGCAGGAAGACTCCCTGGCCATCCTCCGGTTCCTGGAGGAGCAGGGAGTCTCCGAAGTCTGGTTCACCCCGCACGTGATGGAGGATGTCCCGAATACGACCGAGGGAATCCGGGCCCGGTTCGAGGAACTCGAATCCGTCTATCGCGGCGGCCTGCGGTTCCACCTCGCCGCCGAATACATGATCGACACCCTCTTCGAGGAACGGCTGGCGCAGAAGGACCTGCTCACGCACGGGAACGACACCGTGCTGGTGGAGACCTCCTCCGTGGCCCCGCCCATCAACCTCTGGGAGGTGCTCGAAACGATGCGGAAGGCGGGTTACCGCCCCCTCATCGCTCATCCGGAACGCTACCGGTACATGGACAAGGCCGATTACAAGCGCCTCCATGACATGGGTTGCGTCTTGCAGATGAACCTTCCGTCCATCGTGGGTTTTTACGGGGAATCGGCCCGGGAACGGGCCCTGGACCTGCTTGACAAAGGCTGGTACTCGATGGTGGGTTCCGACTGCCACCGGTACAGGGCCATCCAGGCGCAGTACGCTGCGCGGGAACTGAAGAAAGATACGCTCCGGAAGCTCGCCCCGCTGATGGGCGGTCCGGAGGGAATGTAGGAATACAGGCTGGAAATCCGGTTTCCTGGACAGGAAAGCGATTCCGGTCTTCCTGCCCGGTCCATGCCAAATGGGCCGGGGAATAAAATTTTTGTATCTATGAATATCCTAGTCACCGGCGCCAACGGCCAGCTCGGAACCGAGATGCGGAACATTTCCGCAGGGGCTCCCGACCGCTACATCTTCACGGACGTCACCTCGCTTCCCGGGGTGGATACGGTCTATCTGGACATCACCAACCGCGACGCGGTCCGGCTCATCTGCGATTCCGAGCAGGTGGACGTGATCGTCAACTGCGCGGCCTACA
>CAMVPS010000079.1:0-7533 GCA_947169405.1 uncultured Bacteroidales bacterium | reverse complement strand
AACCGTGAAAGAGAAAACAGACTAAAAACTGTAAACAAAAATCAGGACGGGTCATTACGGATCTTCAAGCTGTTTCCTATTTGCATATGCTAAAGGGAAGACCCCCGGACCCCCTCCGTCGCTTCGCTCCGAAGCCATATCCTGCCCTTTCCCCAGCCTATGGCCCGTTGGCTCCTTCCCCGGGGCCCGTTGCCCTTGCCGCGTTTACAAGAAAACGCCACTCTACGCATTCCACGTGTAAACGCGGAACGAAAAATGCCCATTTCGCCCCAAAACCCTTCCGCGTTTACAACATATCGCCCCTCCACGGCCCCTCAAGTGTAAACGCGGCAAACCCCCTAGACACGACCCCCTACCGTGTCCAAAGGTCCATTCGCTGTACCTATGGGCAAGAAAAACCCGCGACAGTTTTCTTTCCAGTAGGTACTGCGCATGGACCTACGGGAAAACATCGTCGCGGTTCTCTCGAGGCTTGAGGTCCACGAGCTGGGACGATGGACACGGAAAACCCGCGAAATCATGTCTTGCCCTTCATGAAATGGACCTGAAGCCATGAAACAAGGATGGACGGCGGTCGGGCATTTGGCAATCCGGCGATGAATGGCTATCTTTGGGACGGAAGCAATATGTGCAAGGTCAGGAAGATACATCTGTTGGCCGTGAATGGGCTGCTGTGGACGGCGATCGGGACGAAGATCGCGGTCACGGGGATGGTCAATTACCTGAAGGCGGCGCCAGAGAAGCTGGGGTGGATGATTCCGTTGTCCTTGCTGGTGTTCGCGGCATTCTATATGATGTTCACGGGCATTGTGCGGAAGTATTCGGAAAGGATCCAGGCCTTGCCGGGGCCCAAGGAGCCCATTTACAAGACATTCAGCCTCAAGGGGTATCTCATCATCGCCTTTATGATTACGCTGGGGATTACGCTCAAGTATGTCCCCGGCATTCCGCCGACCTTCTTCGCCTGGTTCTATCTCGGGTTGGGGGCGGGCCTTCTTTCCGCGGGGATCCGTTTCCTCATCCGCTGGTGGAAGGGGAGAGGCATAACAGTTTGACGTCATGGATTTCAAGGAATTCGGAAAGGAGGGGGCGCCCTCGTTGCTGCTCATCCCGGGGTTGGGGGTGTCGTATGAGATTTTCCTCCCGCTGATCGGCCTGCTGGAGGAGCGGTTCCGCATCATTGCCGTGCAGGTCGACGGCTTCACGCTGGGAACCTTCACGCGGTTCACTTCCATCGACGACCAGGCGGGGCAGGTGATCGCGTATGTCAAGGAGTGCCGGGGAGGCCGCCTGGACTGCGCCTATGGCTTGTCCCTGGGCGGGAAGATCCTCTCCCGGGTGCTGGAGCGGAACGAAGTCGTCATCGACCATGCCATCCTGGATGCGGCGCCCTTGCTGCCGCTTCCCCGGTGGCTGGAAGGGCCGCTCCGCTATTACCAATGCGCCAACGTATGGACCTGCTACCATTGGACGGGATTCTGGCGGTGGGTGTTCCATTCGCACTATTTCGACGTCTTGCTGGACGAATGCCGGAAAGTGTATCCCTTCGGGGGCGGCCAGGCCGTTCTGGACGGGTATAAATCGGTCTATACCAATAAGTTGGAGTCAATCTCCGGCCCTGATATCCATTTCTGGCACGGCACGCTCGAGGCCTTCGTGGCCCGGCCCCAGGCTAGGCATCTGCAAGCGCTCTGTCCGTCGGCCCGCATCGAAGTCTTCCCCAAGATGAACCATGGGCAGCTGCTCGTGGACCATCCGGAAGAAGTGGCGCGGAGAATCCTGGAAATGGTTTAAGAAAGCACCCGACGGCTACAGCCTGATCCCCAGCGTCAGTTCCATCATGGCGGCGCGGGAGAAGCCGTGGGCTTTGCAGTCCATGGCGACGAAAAGACCCGTGGATCCGGGGAGGAGGTATTTGAGGCCGATCCGCTGGTATAGTTTTCCCCGCTGGTCATGGAGGCCGTTGTGGCGGTAGATGTAAGCGCCGACGGTGGCGAAGGCGGAGAAGGGGCCGTAGTGGAGGTGCTGGATGACGCCGGCCCCGGCGCTGAATCCCCGGTAGGGCCCGTAGGCATCGACCTGATCATTCCCATACAGGTTGCGTTCGTATTCCTGGAGGCGGTTCAGGAAGGCGGGCGTTTCCGCGTACATGTCCACGGCGAGGCCCGTGGACAGATGCGGCCGATAGCGGAAGTTCGCACTGCCGCCGAAGGAGAAAATGGCCCACGGGGTCGTCTGACCGGTGGCGCTCCATTCGATTGCGCACCGGTGGATGCCGGCCCCTGCATAAAGCTCGCAGAAGAACCGGGACGGCGGATCGGGGAATGTGCCTGCGGGGCGGCGTTTCGGCGGTTCCGTATTCCGGTAGCGCAGGGACAGGGAGGCGGCCGGGTTGTTGAGTCCGGCGTTGGGGTAGCCGAGGCGGCCGGTGGAGTAATGGTTGAACCGGGCCGATATCCCGGCTTCCAGGTGCTTGCTGACGGGGATGCGGAAGTCGAGCCCGCTGCTGACAAAGATCAGTATATGTGACCCGAAATTCCGGTTCAGGGGATTGCGTCCGGGGTCATACACGGCTCGGTTGTAACTGGCGCCCAGGTCGAACGCGAAGTCCAGCGCAAACCAGTCGCGCCGCAGGAGCGTGCGCTCCACGAAGCCGTACAGGTCGACGAGGTCGCTCAGCCGGGAAATCCCGTTGTAGTGCAGGGCGGAATACCCTTCCCAAAGGAGGCCGATCCCGAAGTTCGGGTAGCCGTACAGGGCGGCATAGGGGCTGTCTTTTTCTGTCGTCTGATAGCCGACGGCGATCCCCGAGACCGGATAGACGAAGGTGGACATCATCTCGTCCCGCCAGTCGAAGGTGGGCGCCACATAGCCGGCTCCGCCCTGCAGCGTGACATTCCAGGGGAATCTGGAGGGAGCCCCTTCCTGCGCCCACGTTCCGATGGACACCAGCAAGGCGGCGAGGACGGGAATCGTATTCTTACCCCGGAGCATCCTTACAACAGCAGCAGGGGAGAGGGGATACCACGCTCCAAAACCCTTAAATGGACGATGCCGGGTTCGACACCCAGTTCTTCCAGGACGGCGCGGGCGTTGTCATAGGCGAGGCGCGGGGTGTTGTTGTTGCCGCTCAAATGACACAGGAAAAGGTTCCGGAGGCCGGGATGCATAAAGGCGCGGATGGCGTCGCCGCAGGCGTCGTTCGACAGGTGGCCGGCGCCCTGGCAGATGCGCATCTTCAGATAATGCGGGTAGGAGCCCCCGAGGAGCATGTCTACGTCGAAATTGGATTCCACCACCACGGTGTCGGCCTTCCGGGCCCATTCAAGGGCCTCGTCGGTCACGTGGCCGAGGTCCGTCATCAGGACGAACAGGCGCCCTTCGCAGCGGATGGCGTAGCCGACCGTCTGCGTGGCGTCGTGCGGGACTTCGAAGTACTGGACCTCGATGCCCTCGGCGACGGGGTTCCACACGCGCGGCAGGAGGTCGCGGCGGCAGCCGCCGATTTCCAGCCGCGTGAAGGGATGCCAAGCCAGGGCGTCCTGCAGGATGGAAGTCGTGTAGACGGGCTTGGAGAGCCGCTTGCAGATGGAGCCGAGGTTGCGGATGTGGTCGCCGTGGTCGTGGGTGACCAGGACGCTCTGGAAGCAGTCCAAGTCCAGCGACTGGCTTTCCAGGACCTTCTTCATCCGGCGGATGCTGACGCCCGCGTCGATGAGGACGCCCGACGTGGCGCAACCCTCCTCCTCGTGCAGGAGCAGGTAGCAGTTGCCGCAGCTGCCGCTGGAAAAGCTCAGGAAGCGCATCAGTTCCGTTCCTCCTCGCAATACCGGGAGATCACGTTGTAGGCGTCGCCGATGCCGAGTTCGCCGGCCCGGGACAGGTCGATGCAGCCTTTCTCCTTGTCTTTCAGATAGATGAGGACGAGCCCGCGGTTGAAGTAGGCTTCGCCCATATAGGGGTACAGGGCGATGGCCCGGCCGTAGCTGTCGATGGCGTTCACCAGCTGCTGGGACAGGCAGTACAGGTTGCCCAGGTTGAACTGGATGTACGGCATCGCCGGCTGGATGGCGGCCGCCTGCTCCATGTCGGCGAGGGCCTCCGAATAGTCGTAATGGCTCGTGACCTGCTCGCGGACGCGGGCGCGGGTGTTGCCCTTGTCGTCCATCGTCAGGGTCTGGACGTTGGACTCGATGGAGGCGATGAAGTCGATCATCTCCGCCCGCAGGACCGCCCGGTTCATATAGTAGAACGCCTTGTAATAGGAGTCGTAGCGGTCGCCGCCGCCCTCCGCCGCGATGGCGCGGTCGTAATGCGTCTGCGCCGCATTGTACTGCTTCTGGTCCAGTTCGGCGAGCGCCAGGAGGAACTCCCGGGCGGGGCCCTCCGCGCTGCCGCCGTACAGGATGCCGTCCAGGGCGTCCTGCGAAGGCTTGGACACCTTCGAGGCGTCGTCGGTGATCGTGACCGGAAGCGGCAGGACCGAATAGAAGCGGTCCAGGAGCGGGTTCTCGTACCGGTGCTCGAGCGCGTAGTTCGTGTCGTCCCGGCCGGAGGCGAGGACGAACTTGTACAGGGGCTTGAGGTTGATGTCCACGTCGCGGTGCTGGAGCATCTCGTCGTCGAAGTCGTGCTTGGCGAATTCGGCGTCGAGGGTCAGCAGGGAGCTGTATTTCTTGGTGGTGTCCGCGAACTCCGCGGCGCCGGAGGCGTTCTTCGCGCGGTACTCCGCGACCTTCCGCCGGCCGGTCTTGTAGTCCTCCCGCGAGGCGCGGTTCATCCCTAGTTGGAGCTCCGCATAGGCCCGGTTCATATAGGCCTTGGCGAAGTCCGGATACAGTTCGATGGCCTTGTTGTAGTCCGCCAGGGCGTCGTCCCAGCGGCCCATCTCCAGGAAGAAGCCGGCCCGGTTGAAGTAGGCCAGCACGTTGTTCGGGTTGATGTTGATGACGCGGTCCATGTCCGACAGGGCGGCCGCGAAATCGCCCACCTGGGCCGATATCAGGCTTCGGTTGTACAGGGTGAGGGCGTTGCCGGGCTCGTGCCGGAGGACGGTGTTGAGGTCCGCCATCGCCTCGTTCAGGTGGCTCTGCTCGGAGTGCAGGATGGCGCGGTTGAAATAGGCCAGCGTATTGGTCGTGTCCAGCTCGATGGCCTTGTCCATGTCCTGGATGGCGGCCTCGTAGTCGCCCTGCTCCGCGAGCAGGCGGCCGCGGCGGATGTAGCCTTCGGGCTCGAAGCGGTCGATCTTGATGGCCTTGTTGTAGTCATTCACCGCCTTGAGGGTGTCGCCGAGGAAGAGGTAGGAGGCGCCGCGGTTCAGGTAGGCCGACGGGTCCTTGGGCTCCTGGCGGATGTATTTGTCGAAATCCTTGACGGCGGGCTCGAACTGCTGGCTGAGGAAGTAGGTGACGCCCCGGGTGAAATACAGCCCGGCCGAGCCGGGACGGAGCGAAATCGCCTTCTCGAGGTCCTTCAGGGCGTCTTCGTAGTCGCCGAAGCGGCTGGCCGTGATGGCCCGGTAGTGGTAGCCGGAGGTGAAGACGGGATTCAGGCGGACGGCGGTGTTGAAGTCCGTCCGGGCGCCGCGGATGTCGCCCAGGTTGTACTTGGCGATGCCCCGGTAGAAGAAGGTCCAGTAGTCGGTCGTGTCCAGCTGCGCGAGGACGTTGAATTGGGACACAGCTTCCGCCAGACGCCCTTCCGACAGGGCGTTGCGGCCCCGGAACATGAAGACGTCCTTGTCATACTGCGCACGCGCCTCGAGGGCGCCGGCGAGCAGGACAAGCAGGCAGATCAGCAGTTTTCCCTTGCACTTCATTCAGAAAAATTTTCAAATGACGGGCGAAATGGCTATTTTCGCATCAATTTACAAAGATAAGCATTTATCGTGCCCTTCGGACAGCTGACCCGAAAAATTTTGAGCATCTGCCTCGCCCTCGTTGCGCTGGCCCCCCTTGCGGCGGCCCAGCCTGCGGGCTACATCATCAGCGCCCGGAACGCCGAGCACCTGGCCGACACGGCCGCGCTCCGCTCCCGGGTCGGCTTCTTCGCCGACAGCCTCTGCGCCGGCCGGGCCTCCGGGACGCCGGGCTCCCTCCACGCGCAGTCGGCCATCGCCCGCCAGTTCGCGGCCTACGGCCTCCTGCCCGCCGGCGGCACCTACTTCCACGGCTTCCGCACCCTGGGCGGCGCTCCGGCGCACAATGTCGTGGGCTTCCTCCCCGGCAGCGGGGACCGCTACGTGGTGGTCGCCGCGCATTTCGACCACATCGGCACCCTCTCCGGCACGATGTATCCCGGCGCGGACAGCAACGCCTCCGGCGTCGCGTCGCTCCTGACCTTGGCCCAGATGTTCCACCACTTGCAGACGATGGGGAAAACCTATGCCCATACGCTCGTCTTCGTGGCCCTGGACGGCAAGGAACAGAGCCTTTCCGGCTCCTTCCACCTGTGGAACGAGATCGCGGGCGGCCTGATCCGCGACCCGCGCACCGGCCGGACCGTCACCCCGAAGGACATCGACCGGATGGTCAACATCGACCAGGTGGGCGGCACCGAAGCCCCGCTCCGCAAGAGCCGGCCCGACTACCTGATGATGCTCTCCGAGAAAGACACCGGCCGCCGGGACGCCCTCCTCATCGCCAACCAGAGCCCGGAAGTGAGCCTGGACCTGGGCTTCGACTACTACGGGAGCAAGGATTTCACCCGCGTGTTCTACCGCACCATCAGCGACCAGAAGCCCTTCCTGGACAACGGCATCCCGTCCGTGATGTTCACCTCCGGCATCACCCTCCGGAACAACAAGGTCACGGACAATGCGGAATCCCTGGACTACGGCATTCTCCGCCGCCGCGTCCTCGCGATGTTCTATTATCTCGTGCGCGTGATATGAGGCGCGTCCTGACCGCCGCCACCGCCGTCCTCCTGCAGGTGTGGCAGCTGCCGCAAAACCTCGCCGGAATCGTCTTCGGCTGGTTTTTGAAAGGCAAACGGCGCTACCGCAACCTCCCCGGGATCCCGGAGGAAATCCTCGTGATCGGCGCCACCAATATGTACGGGGGCATCTCTTTGGGAAACTTCGTCTACTGCCGGCCGCCCATTTACGGCCAGATGGCCCTGCACGAGTACGGCCACTGCCGCCAGTCCCGCCTCCTGGGGCCTTTCTATCTGCTTGTGATCGGCATTCCTTCGCTGCTATGGGCCCTTTGGTGGCATCCCGGCCGTTCCGTAGGCTACTACAGCTTCTTCACCGAACGCTGGGCCGACCGCCTGGGCGGGGTGCAGAGACGGCATCGGAGCTGACGCCCGTCAGGCCGCTTCCAGCCATTTTCCGCGCGCGATGCGGATCAGGAAGATGGTGCCGCGGAAGGTGAGTTCGACCGCCATCGCCATCCAGAAGCCCACGAGGCCGTACACCTGCACGAGGAAGATGGCGGGGAGGATGCGGACGATCCACATCGACGTGAAGTTCATCACGCTCGGCCACTTGGTGTCGCCGGCGCCCACGCAGACGCCGTAGGCGACGATGGA
>CAMVPS010000078.1:0-7756 GCA_947169405.1 uncultured Bacteroidales bacterium | reverse complement strand
ACCCCGGCCACATCGACCAGCACCTCTATCCCTTCTACAAGAAGGGCGTGGAGGAAGGGACGCTGGATTACGACAAGGCGAAGGAGCTCCTGAGCTGTCTGTGGATCAAGTTCAATAACCAGCCCGCGCCGCCCAAGGTGGGGATCACCGCGCGCGAGTCCGGCACCTACAACGACTTCACGAACATCAACATCGGCGGTGTCGACAAGTACGGCAACAGCGGTGTGAACGACCTCTCCTACATGATCCTCGAGATTCAGGAGGAGCTGCATGAACTGCAGCCGGGCCTGTCGATCCATATCGCGGAGAACACCCCCGACAAGTTCCTCGCCGCGGGCATCAAGGTCATCCGCCTGGGCCACGGCTATCCGTCCGTGTTCAATCCCGATACGTATGTGAAGGAGCTGGTCCGCCAGGGGAAATCGCTGGAGGACGCCCGCGAGGGCGGCTGCTCCGGCTGCATCGAGGTGGGCGCCTTCGGCAAGGAAGCCTATCTGCTGACAGGCTACCTGAACACGCCGAAGATCCTGGAAATCACGCTGAACAACGGCGTGGACCCGGAAACCGGCAAGAAGATCGGCCTCGAGACCGGCGACCCGCGCGGCTTCAAGACCTTCGAGGAACTGTACGACGCCTGGCACAAGCAGATGGAGTACTTCGTGAACCTGAAGCTCAGCGTGAACAACTACATCGAGCGGATGTTCTCCCTGTATGCCCCCGCCACCTTCCTGAGCCTGTACATCGAGGATTGCATCGACAAGGGCAAGGACTACTACAGCGGCGGCGCGCGGTACAACACGACTTACATCCAGTGCACGGGCCTCGGCACCATCACGGACTGCTTCACCACCCTGAAGAAGCACGTGTTCGAGACCGGGCGCTACACGATGGACCAGCTGCTGGCCGCGGTGGCCGATGACTGGAAGGGGCACGAGCCCATGCGCTTGTACATCCGCAACCACACGCCTTTCTTCGGCAACGATGACGCGTATGCCGACGACATCGCGGTCCGCGTGTACGACGACCTGGTGAAAGCCATCGAAGGCCGGCCCAACACCCGGGGCGGCAAGACGCAGCTCAACATGCTCTCGACCACCTGCCACAACTACTTCGGCCAGGTGTGCGGCGCCTCGGTGAACGGCCGCTTCGCGCATTTCGCCATCTCCGACGGCACCTCGCCGGCCCACGGCTCCGACACGAAGGGCCCCACCTGCGTCGTGCGTTCCCTCGGCAAGCTGGACCAGACCAAGAGCGGCGGCACCCTGCTGAACGTCCGCTTCATCCCGGCCCTCCTGAAGACCGACGCCGAAGTGGCCAAGCTCGGCCAGCTCATCCGCGAATACTTCAAGCTGGGCGGCCACCACATCCAGTTCAACATCGTGGACACGGAAACGCTCTGCGACGCCCAGCGGCGCCCCGACGAATATCGGGACCTCCTGGTCCGCGTGGCCGGCTACTCCGACTACTTCAACGACATGACGGCCCAGCTCCAGAACGAAATCATCGCCCGCACGGAGAACGACGACCTGTAATGGGCCGGGCAAGGCCTGTGACAGTTTTGGGCAAGGTTTGTTTTGAAACGACAGACCTTGCCCATTGTTTATGCCCTGAGGGGTGTTGTGGGGGTGTTTTTGCGGGCAAGGGCTGCGCCCTAAAATCAGACCTTGCCCACGATGTCCGCAGACCTTGCCCAAAACCTAGTCAGACCTTGCCCAATGGCAGCGAACAAGGGACGGAAGGGGGCCGCCTCCATGGGGTCAAGGGATGAGGCCGCCTCCATGGGGTCAAAGGATGCATGGGGTCAAGGGATGGGGCAGTCTCCTCGGGGTCAAGGGACGATCCGAGGTCACCCGCCGATCTTGACGGTCAGGCCGGCGGATTCGAGCTGGGCGAAGCAGCGGGCCTGGTCCTCTTTTGTGGGGGCAGAGAGGGAGAGCGCTTCCGGGTTGTAGGTGGTGCCCAGGCGCTCGTGCTTGCCTTTGCCGATGTCGTGGTAGGGAAGGAGATCCACTTCGTCGGGCTGGCGGTCTAGACTCGTGAGGAAGATGGCGGTGGCGGCGAGGTTCGCCTCGGAAGCATTGACTTCCGCGATGAGGGGGATGCGGATCCAGTAGGGTTTCCCCAGGGAGGCGATTAGGCGCAGATTCTCCAGGATCCTTTCGTTGGGGACGCCGGTGAAGCGCTGATGCGCAGCGGAGTCCATCACTTTGAGGTCCACCAGGAACAGGTCGCAGGCGTCGGCGACGGAGCGGACGATGTCCGGCGCTGCGAAGAGCGTCGTGTCCACGGCGCGGTGGAAGCCCCGCCGGCCTAGTTCGGCCAACAGTTCCAGCGTGTAGTCGGGGTGCAGGAGCGGTTCTCCACCGCTCAGGGTGACGCCTCCGCCGCTGTCCGTCATCACGCCGCGCTCCTTTTCGACCTCGGCCATCAGTTCTTCCAAGGGCCATTCGCGGCCGCAGATTTCCATCGCCAGGGCAGGGCAGGCGTCGGCGCAGGCGCCGCATACGCGGCAGGGACGTCCGGTGGAGCGGATGCCCTCCGGGGTGAGCTTCAGCGCCCCCTCCGGGCAGGACTCCACGCAGGAGGCGCAGCCGATGCACTTGGCACGCTTGTACAGTCGCTGTGGACCGGACGCCCAGCTTTCGGGATTGTGGCACCAGACGCAGCGGAGCGGGCACCCTTTCAGGAAGAGGGTGGTCCGGATGCCGGGACCGTCGTGGAGGGCGTAACGCTTGAGGTCGAACAGGAGTGCCATAGCGCGAATTTACTGTTTTTTGCGTATCTTTGAAAGACAAGCGACTTGGATTATGCGTAGATTCTTCAAGATGGGCTGCCTGTTGGCAGCGTTGTTATCGGCCCCCGTGCTATACGCCCAACGGACCATCACCCTGGACGATTTCCTGAACGGGGAGCGCGTCAGTGGCGTGGCGTTGTCCCCCAAGGGGACTTATGTGCTGGAGCATTTCACGGTTACGGACGGGCCCAAGACGCAGCGGCACAGCATCGTGAAACGGCTGGCGGACGGTGCGCAGGTGGCGCGGTACGATTCGGTCCGCGTGGAGTGGATGCCCCGGACGGAGGCGCTCCTCCTGCATCGTGGCGATTCGCTCGTGCGCATCGACCCGGTCACGGACGCGCGCACCGTCCTGGCCCGGGACCTGCCGAAGCGCAGCCGGATTACGATGGCGCCCACGGAGGATTATCTCATCCTCTCCCGCACGAAGGAAGGCCTCAAGGAGGATCCGGACGTGTTCCGTGTCTTGGAGCCGGACGACCGGCAGCCGGGCTGGCGCGACCGCACCTATCTCGTGAAATGGGATCTGGCCACGGGGGACACCCTCGTGCTGGCCAAGGGCCGTTATTCCAGCCACTTGGACGACATTTCCGCCGATGGACGGAAGCTCCTCGTCTCCAGCCCCCGTTCGCGCCTGGAGAAGCGTCCCACCACCGTGGAGGCCGTCCTTGTCCTGGATGCATTGACCGGAAAGGCCGATACCCTGCTGCGCGACGCTCCCTTCCTGGAGTCCAAGTGCTTCTCGCCCGACGGGAAGCAGCTGCTGGTGCGCGCGTCGCCCGAAGCTTTCGACCGCATCGGCGAGCACATCAAGCCCGGACAGACCTCCAGCATGATCTTCCAGGTCCTCTATAAGCTGGACATCGCGACGGGGAAGGTCACGCCGCTCACGGACCGCATCCCCCAGTCGGTGCATGAGTTCCAGTGGTCCAAGGACGACGGCCAGATCTATTTCATGGCCGAAGACCGGGATTATCAGGCGCTGTTCAAGCTCAATCCCAAGACGGCGAAGGTGGAGAAGCTGGCGATGAAGGAAGAGATGGTCACGGGTTTCGACGCGAGGGCCGGCAAGGTCGCCTACGTGGGCGAGGGCGTCTCCAACTCCATGCGCTGCTGGCTGCTGGAGAAGGGCCGCAGCACCCTGCTGGAGGACTCCTCGGCCAAGCTCCTCGAGGGCATCGAACTGGGCGAGGTCCATGACTGGAACTACACGCACAGCCGCGGCGAAACCATCTACGGCCGCTACTACCTCCCTCCGCACTTCGACCCGGCGAAGAAGTATCCGATGATTGTGAACTACTACGGCGGCTGCTCCCCGACGGGGCGCAACTTCGAGAGCCGTTATCCGCACCACCTGTATGCCGCCCGCGGTTATGTGGTGTACATCGTCCAGCCTTCCGGCGCGACCGGCTTCGGACAGGAATTCGCCGCCCGCCACGTCAACACCTGGGGTGAAGGCGGCGCGGAGGACATCATCGAAGGCGTGGAGAAGTTCTGCGAGGCTCATCCGTTCGTGGACAAGGGCCGTATCGGCTGCATCGGCGCTTCCTTCGGCGGCTTCATGTCGCAGTACCTCGTGACGAAGACGGACCTCTTCGCCGCCGCCATCAGCCATGCCGGCATCTCCGACATCACCAGCTATTGGGGCGAGGGCTACTGGGGCTACTCCTACTGCGAAGTCTCCACGGCGAACAACTACCCGTGGAATGCGCAGGAGATGATCTTCCGCCAGAGTCCCCTGTTTAATGCCGAGAAAGTCAATACCCCCATCCTCTTCCTCCACGGTATGGCCGACACGAACGTCCCCGTGGGCGAGAGCATCCAGATGTTCACGGCCCTGAAGCTCCTCGGAAAAGAAACGGCCCTGGTCCTCGTGAAGGACCAGGACCATCATATCCTGGAATACGCCAAGCGCCAGAAATGGCAGAAGACCATCTTCGCCTGGTTCGCCAAATACCTCAAGGATGACCCGTCCCTCTGGGACGAGCTGTATCCACCGGTAGAACTCTAATCCTTGTTCACCGCCTCCACCAGCTTCCTCCCGAGTTCCAGGAACGCGAGGGAGTCGGGCCGGGTGCCCAGGGCGACGGGCTCGCCGTTGTCGCCGGCTTCGCGGATGGACTGCACGAGCG
Organism: uncultured Bacteroidales bacterium; assembly: GCA_947169405.1. GTDB lineage: Bacteria > Bacteroidota > Bacteroidia > Bacteroidales > UBA932 > Cryptobacteroides. The sequence continues at coordinate 2,830 of CAMVPS010000078.1, read as the reverse complement.
GAATCTGCCCGAGCAGGCCGATGCCCAGGCGCTCCGCCATCGCGGCGCCGCCGTCGTGGCCGAAGATGTAGTACTTCTCGTCCGGATGCTCCTCCGGCGTGAACCAGGCCATGTTCTCCACCAGCCCGAAGATGGGCCGGTTGATGGACGGGTTCTGGAACATGTTCACGCCTTTCTCCACGTCGGCGAGGGCCACGGGCTGGGGCGTCGTGACGATGACGGCGCCTTCCACCGGAATGTCGTTCACCAGGGAGATGTGGATGTCGCCGGTGCCCGGGGGCAGGTCGATCAGGAGGTAGTCCAGCGGACCCCACTTGACTTGCAGGATCATCTGCTTGAGGGCGCTGCAGGCCATCGGCCCGCGCCAGATGAGGGCCTGGCCCGGCTGGGCGAAATAGCCGATGGACATCCATTTGACGCCGTATTTCTCGATCGGGATGAAGAGCTCCTTGCCCTCTTCCTCGCCGGGCTCGGCTTCGGGCTGGAGCTCCTCCGTGCCGGTCATGATGGGCACGGACGGGCCGTAGACGTCGGCGTCGGCGAGGCCCACGCGGTAACCCAGGCGCGACAGGGCGATGGCCAGGTTCACCGCGACGGTGGACTTGCCCACGCCGCCCTTGCCGGAGGCGATGGCGATGATGTGCGCCACCTCGTTCACCTGGTCCAAGCCCAGGTCCAGCGTCGACTTCTTCGCCGCCGGCGCTTCTTTCACGACGGTCTTCACCTCGACCTCGGTGCCGCCGGGCGCGTTGCGGTAAACCGCGGCCCGGACGGCCCCGACGAGGTAGTTCTTGAGCGGATCCGGCCGCTTGCCGAAGCCCAGCGTCACCGTCACTTTCCCGTCCGCCACCGTCACCTCCTCGACCATGCCGAGGCTGACGAGATCCTTGTCATCCTTCCCCGGGTGCTGTACCTGGGAAAGCCAGTCGAAAACTTCTTTTTCTGTCATTATTTCGCAATGTCCAGTTCAGCGATGATGTGGGACGCGCCGCCGAGCTTCTCCACGAGGAAGAGGACGTAGCGGATGTCCACGCAGATGCAGCGCTGCAGGTCGGGCTCGAACATCACGTCGGAGGACATGGACTCCCAGTTGCCGTCGAAGGCGAGGCCGATGAGCTCGCCCTTCGCGTTGAGGACCGGGGAGCCGGAGTTGCCGCCGGTGATGTCGTTGTTCGTCAGGAAGCACACGTGCACCAGGCCGTCGGAAGGATCGGCATAGGGGCCGAAGTCCTTGGCCTCGATCAGGCTCTTGAGCTTGACGGGGACGATGAATTCCGGGTTGGTCGGGTCTTCTTTCTCCAGGACGCCCTTGACGGTGGAATAGTGCTTGTACAGGACGGCGTCCTTCGGGGAATACGGGAGGACGTGGCCGTAGGTCAGGCGCATGGTGGAGTTCGCATCCGGATAGGACGGCTTGCCCTTCTCCCATTCCATCAGGCCGGCGGTGAACGCCTTGCTGCCCTCGCGGAGAGCGCCCTGGGTGGCCTGGCGGCCGGGATAATGCTTCAGCATTTCGTTCGAAAGGGCGTTGCCCAGGCGCACGGCGGGATCCTCCCACAGCTTCTCCCAGTCACCGGCCTTCACGCGTTCGGAGAGTTTCTCGAACGAGGTGAAAGCGGACTCGTCGAAGAGGTAGTTCACATAGGCGGGGATGTCCATCGTGGCGAAGTTCTCGAAGTCGACGCCGAGGCCCTTCGGATAGTCCTCGGCCTTCGCGCGCTCGCGGTAGAACTCCAGGAGGGCGACGGCTTCCTTGCGGTCCAGGTCCGCGACATAGTCCCGATAGGTGGACTCCATCGCGCTGAGCACTTTCGGATCCTGGCCCTGGCGGGAAACGGCCTGCGCCAGGCGGCTGGCGATGCCCACGAGCTCGATGCGGGAAGGAGCCTCGCTGACGAGGGTGATGGCGGCCTGGTCGGCGGCGGAGGCGGTGATGGCGTCCTCAATCTGTTTCAGGGCGTTGCCGTAAGCCTGGACACGCTTGGGATTCTGGTTCACCCAGGCCATGAAGTCCTTCTCCTTCTGCTCTTCGCGGCCGATGATGTTCAGCTTCTCGAAGGCGAGCTCCTCGCCCTGCCACTTCTTCCAGCCGTTGGCGGAGGAGGCGTACTTGTTCGCGTACTTGAGCTGCACGGAAGGATCGGCGCACATCGCCTCCCACATCAGGTCCTGACGGACGGTGCGGGCGTCGATGGCGATGCGGTTCTCCGCGATCATCTGCTTGAGCTGGGCGGCCGTCTGGAACCGCTGGGTGCGGCCCGGATAGCCCATGATCATCGCGTAGTCGCCTTCCTGGACCCCCTTGAGGGAGATCTTCAGGTGGCCCTTGGCCTTGTAGGGACGGTTCTCCGGGCTGTAGGCGGCGGGCTCGTTGTCGGGGCCGGCATACACGCGGAACATGGAGAAGTCGCCGGTGTGGCGGGGCCACATCCAGTTGTCGGTCTCGCCGCCGTACTTGCCGACGGATGCCGGGGGAGCGCCCACGAAGCGCACGTCGTTGTAGGTCTTGGAGACGATCAGGTAGGTGACGTTGTCGTTGTAGAAGCTCGTCAGCTGGGCGCGGCAGTTCTTGTTGTCCTTCAGGGCCTTGTCCACGAGGGCCTTGCGCTCGGCCTCCAGGAGCTCCGCGACCTTCTTCTCGTCGGTCTCGTTCTTGCGGATCTTCTTCTCGGCCTTCTCCAGGACGGCGGTGACGTCCGTCATCGACTGGAGGAAGGTGATGCTCAGGCCGCGGGCCGGGAGTTCCTGGTCGCGGGTCATCGCCCAGTAGCCGTCCATCAGGTAGTTGTGCTCGTCGGTGGAGAGCGCCTGGATGCTGCTGTAGCCGCAG
>CAMVPS010000077.1:0-7861 GCA_947169405.1 uncultured Bacteroidales bacterium | reverse complement strand
GTCATCGAAGACTGGCCGGACCTCCCCTACCGCGGCATCATGCTGGACGTGAGCCGGAACTTCACGACGAAGGCCGACCTCCTGAAGCTCATCGACCTCCTGGCCCATTACAAGGTGAATCGCCTGCACCTGCACTTCGGTGACGACGAGGGCTGGCGCGTGGAGATGGACGGTCTCCCGGAACTCACTTCCTACGGCGCCTACCGCAGCATTCCGACCTTGAACGAGGACGGCACGATTTCGGAGCCCGATGCCCTGTTCTACTCCTACTGCGTCACCCCGGACCGGAACGACACCAAGACCTCCGGCAACGGCTTCTACACCAAGGCCGACTACATCGAAATCCTCAAGTACGCCGATGCGCGCCACATGCTCGTCGTGCCCGAATTCGACATCCCGGGCCATTCCCGCGCCGCGGTCAAGTCGATGGAATACCGCTACCGCACGACCGGGGACGCGACCTACCGGCTCTTCGACCCGGCCGACACGTCCAAGTACAATTCCGCGCAGGACTACTGCGACAACGTGATCGACGTTTCCCTGCCTTCCACCTACGCGTTCATCGCGAAGGTTTTCGACAACCTCATCGCCCTCCACGCCGAGGCCGGCGTTCCGCTGGAAGCCGTCCACATCGGCGGTGACGAAGTCCCGGACGGCTCCTGGGAAGGCTCTCCTTCCTGCCAGGCGCTGATGAAGGCGAACGGCGCAACCGACATCGACTGGCTCAAGGACTACTTCACGAACCGCGTGCTGGACATCGCCGAGGCCCGGGGCGTGAAGATCGCCGGCTGGCAGGAAGTCGCGCAGCACCTGGAGCCCGCCACGTATGAAAGAGTGAAGCGGAACCTCGCCTTCACGAACTTCTGGGCGGTGTCCCGCGGCCGGGACGTGGTCGGCTACAACTTCGCCAACGACGGCGTCCCCGTGGTCCTCTCCAACTCCTCGAACGCCTACTTCGATCTCGCCTACAACTGGTCCAAGACCGAGCGGGGGCACTCCTGGGCGGGATTCATCGACGAGCGGCGTTCGTTCTCCTTCCTGCCGTACGACCTGTACAAGTCCGTCCGCTGGGACGACAAGGGCGCCCCGACGGACCTGGCCACCGCCAGCGACGGAAAGCCGGCCCTGACGGCCGCCGGCAAACCGTACATCCTCGGCGTGCAGGGGCAGCTGTGGTCGGAGACCCTGCGCAGTTTCGACCACGTGACTTATTACCTGTTCCCGAAGGCGCTCGGCCTGTTCGAGCGCGGCTGGAACGCCTCCCCGGCGTGGGCGGAGACCACGCAGCCGGACGATCCGGCCTTCGTGGAAGACTTCGACCATTTCTTCTCGATCATCGCGGAGAAGGAGTATCCATACTACGAGAGCCTCGGCATTTCCTGGCACCGCCACTGATCCGCCGATGATCCGCGTCCTCATCATATCCGACTTCACGGAATCCTTCTCCCACAAGCTCCTCGCCGGCATCGTGGACTATTCCCGCCGCAAGGAGCAGTGGATCGTCCGCCGGATGCCGCCCGAGTACAAGGCCAAGATCGGCATCCCGGGCGTCATCCACGTGGCCAAGGACTGGGACATCGACGCGGTGATCGGCCAGTTCGAGCCCACGGATGACGTCGGCCTGTTCGCCGAGAGCGGGATCGTCGCCATCGCGCAGGACTACAAGAAGAAATTCACCACGATCCCGAACATCACGGCCGACTACATCGGCACGGGCCGGATGGCCGCCAAGTTCTTCCTGGACAGGGGTTTCCGGAACTTCGGGTTCTTCGGCTTCAACGACGTGTGCTGGTCGGACGAGCGCTGCGAGGGATTCCGGCGCGAAGTGGAAGCCGCCGGCTTCGGCGACTCCTTCTACGCCTACCGGATGCAGGAGATCGCGATGGTCTGGCACTACCAGCGCAACCGCGTGCGCGAATGGCTCCAGATGATTCCGAAGCCGATCGCCATCATGGCCTGCGACGACAACCAGGGATCGAACCTCATCGAGGCCTGCCACGGCCTCGGCATCAAGATCCCGTCGGAGGTATCCGTGATGGGCGTGGACAATGACGAGTCGCTGTGCAACCTGGGCAGCGCCACGCTGTCCAGCGTCCAGATCGACATCGAGGAAGGCGGCCGGCAGACGGCGGCCCTCGTGGAGAAGCTCGTCGCGGATCCCGCCGCCCCGGCGGAGGACGTCGTGCTGAAACCCGTCAAGATCGTGAGCCGGATGTCCACGGCCGCCTTCGCCACGAACGACCAGCAGATCCTGAAGGCCATCCTGTACATCCACAAGAACGCCCTGAAGAAGATTTCAGTGGCCGATGTGATGACGGAAGCGGCGCTGTCGCGGCGGCTCCTGGAGCGGCGCTTCAAAAGCGTCACCGGCAAGACGCTGTACGAGTACATCACCGACCAGAAGCTCCGGTACTTCGCCGAGCAGCTGGAGGAAACAGACGAACAAGTGATCAACATCGCCCTGTCCATGGGCGAGAACGATACCAAGAGCATTTCCCGCCGGTTCAAGCAGCTGTACGGCTGCACGCCGGTGGAATGGAGAGAGAACAAACGCAAGAAACAGTCATGATGAAACGGATTTTCCTGGCCGCCTGCCTCGCGGCGGCCACCCTTGTCGCCTCGGCCCAGCAGCCGGACATCGAAGCGCACCTGCAGGCGCACCCCGAACTCCTCGCCGGAACGGACTACCTGTGTCCGACGGGCCCCGTGGCGCTCACCAAGGCGCCGAAGGGCTACAAGGTCTTCTATATCAGCCACTACGGCCGTCACGGCGCCCGCTACGCCTGGCAGAGCGACATCTATGACTGGATGAACGCCACTTTCAATGAAGCCGCGGAGGCGGGCAACCTCACGGAGTACGGCCTGGACTACAAGCGCCGCTTCGACAGCCTGTATCCGGAGGTCCGCTACCGCGTGGGCGACCTCTCGCGCAAGGGCTGGAAGCAGCAGGAGAAGCTGGCGGAAAGGATGTACAAGAACTTCCCGAAGGTGTTCCCCGACGGGGCCGAGGTCCACGCGTGGACATCGACCTCCACCCGCTGCGTGATGACGATGTCCGCCTTCTGCCAGGGGCTCAAGGGGATGAACCCGGACATCGACCTGTACGAGAACTTCGGCAAGGTCTTCCTCCCGGCCATCCTGCCCCAGGACAGCGGCAATCCCTTCCGGGACAAGAACTTCGAGCAGACGCCGGTGAAGATTCCCGAGACCTGGCGGCAGTACATCGACCGCACCGTCGACACCAAGGGCATCCTCGGCCGCCTCTTCAAAAGCGTCGACCAGGCCGTGAAGCCGGAGAAACAGTGGGACTTCCTCTCCTACCTGTGGTTCTACGCGCAGGGGATGAACAGCCTGGACACGGACCTGGATTTCAACGACCTGTTTACCGATGAGGAGCTCATCGACCTCTGGAAGGTGGACAACTTCCAGTTCTACACCGAGATCTGGCCCACGCACAAGGGCTACCAGCCCATCGTGGACGACATCATCGCCAAGGCCGACGACCGCATCGCCGCCGGACGCATCGGCGCCGACCTCCGCTTCGGCCACGACTACACGATCCTGCCCCTGATGCAGATCCTGGACGTCAACGGCATCGGCCACGACAACCTCTCCGCCGACGAAATCCATCGCTGGAGCCAGACCTACCAGGTGCCGATGGGCGCTAACCTCCAGTTCGTCTTCTACCGCTCCCCCCGCAAGCCGGAAATCCTCTTCAAGGTGCTCCTCAACGGCGAAGAAGCCCGCCTCCCCCTGGAGACGGGAAACTGGCCCTACTACGACTGGCAGGCCTTCAAGGCCCGGTACGGGAGGTAGGCTTCTCGCCGCTCAGCCGTTGTATACCTGGATAATGTGCCTATAAGTAGTCCAATTGGGCGCCGACCGATAGGCATTCAACGAGCTATTAACCATCACATAAATGACAAGATCGTTTGAGCAGCTTAAGAAGACATTAACGCCCAGCGTCGGCGGAGTGGCCGGGCCGCAATAGACGGAAGCCAGCTTGCCGCAATAATAGAAAGCGTAGTCCCCGATTTCTGTGACCGTGCCAGGAATAGATATGCTTGTCAGGACACTACAGCCACGGAACGCACGCTTTCCAATCTTCGTGACATTGTATGGAATCGTTATGCTGGCAAGACTGCTGCAGCCATAAAACGTATCATCCTCTATCGACGTAATCCGGGACGGGAGCGATAACGATTTCAAGGAAGAGCAGTCTTGGAATGCCGCATTCCCGATCGCGGTGATTGAGTTCGCGGGAAGAGATATGGACCTCAACGCGGTGCATCCGCTGAACGCATGCGCTCCGATCGTCTCAACCGTCGATTTCATGGTTACGACTTCAAGGGCCGTACAGCCGAAGAAAGTCTTGTCCGCGATGGCCTTGATGCCGGAAGGGAAAGCAAAGGAATCAAGGGAAGTGCAGTCTTGGAACGCATTTTTCCCGATCGATGTCAGCCGGGCGGAGGATTTGAATTGGACGGACTCCAGGGCGGTGCACCCATTGAAGGCTCCGGCCCCAATGGTCTTGAGGCTGGCCGGCATCACCATCGTTATCAGAGAAGCACAGCCGGAGAAGGCATTGCTATCCATCGACTCCAACTGGGAAAGATCGTCGTACACGACCGATGTGAGGGAAGTGCAGTCGGAGAAGGCCGCCAGACCGATCGACTTGACTTTCGCAGGGATAAACACCGTCTTGAGGGCGTAGCAATTAGCAAATCCCTGGGTTTCAATCTCGGTGACGTTCTTCGGGATGACGACGGTGGACAGGTTCCTGCACCCCATGAACCCCTGGTACGTGAGGGAGGTCAGGCCGGTGAAATACCTAAGGAAGTCCGCGTTGGTCAAGGATGTGTAGCCGGTAAGCGAGACCATGTTGACGACCTGTGCGGCCTCATACTTACTTACCCGGCTGTTATTGTTCCTGTCGACAGTACTCGTCATGAACGCGTCATGGACGTTCGTCGGCTGTCCCAGGAGGACATCCTGATTGGGGTTGTCTCGGAGGGTGACGGACTTCGTGTACCCCTTGCCGGGCTCGATGACCTGTTTGTCGATGACGCCGCCTACCAGGTCGTATTCCTTATAGACGTTGTCCATGGTAATCTGGAACTTCACCTCGTCGTACATGACGCCGTCATCCTCGACTCGCATGGAACTGTCGGCCAGGATCGCCATATAGGCCGTGCCGCGGGTAGCGCTGGATGCGCGGAGAGTACCACTGATGGCGGCGTATTCGCCGGACCCGCTCCATCCCAAACCGCTGTTGGTCGCCGTGGTGGGGATATGATAATCCGCCGTGACCTGAACCGTATAATCCCTGGCGAGGGAAGACTCTTCCGAGGGCACGGTCACGTCCATCTTCAGATAGCCGGTCAGCAGACGGAACTCGAATCTCCTGTCCTCGTATTTGGTACTGCCCTGATAAATGGCGGTGCGGCTGAAAAGCGCATCGAGATCCGAATCAATGGACTTGGTGCTGTAATCTACCGTCAGTCTCTTCTCGTTCGGATCGTAGCTGAAGACCCCCTGCGATACGCCTTCCTGGGGAATCAAGGACGCAAGGAGTGTCTTTCCGGCCAGGTCGGCCTCAGTCTTGCCTGCCGCGAGGACCAGGTTGCCGGTGAAAGTAGCGGAGCGCTGGCCGGCTCCGGACTGCAGGGTGAGGATGGACGGCTCCACGATTTTCCAGCAGTAGACCATCAGCTGGTCGCCCGCCGAGAATACGATATTGGTGGTACTGCCGTCCATGGCGACCCTGGTCTGGGGCTCTCCGGCCTCCGCGGTGAACGGCACAAGGACGTGGGAGCCGTTCTCCACGGCTGCAGAGGCGGTTTCTGCGGCGGGATCCAATTTTTCACGGGTGCAGGCAGACGCTGCGGCGATGGCCAGGAGCAGCGTGATGATGTATGTGTTCATCTTCATATCCGTTCGCATTAATCGTCTCCGTCTTCAAATTCAAACCCCGGAAGATCTCCGGTACCCCAGTCGCCGCTTGCGCACAGCCCGGTTTCCAGCTGCAGGGGGAGCAGCCGGAGGGCGGGTGCGGTGTACAATTCTTTTTCCTTCTTCATAAGCGTATCTCGTTTTGTTTTTATTCTGATCGCATTTAACCGCTAAAATACCAAACCGAGCCTTTTTTCGCGTAATGATTTTTCAGTATTTTTGCCTTGCAGACGTACTGAAATGTATTTTTCTTGCTTTTGCAGCGCAATCTTCCCAACTTTGTGATATGAGAAAAGCCTGTCGTATCCTCCTGCTCACCATGCTGTGCGTGGCGTGCATTGCGTGCAAAGCCGGCCCTTCGGCAAGCTCGGGGACCGGCTCGCCCGATGTGTCCGAACTGATCGCCGAGGCCGACCGGCTCCTGGCGTCGCAGGATTTCGACGGCGCGATGGAACTGTCGCTCCGGGCGCAGGAGCTGTCCGCGGAGGATCCGCTGCAGCAGGTGCAGTCGCTCTTGTCCATCGTGGGTATCGACATCATGGCCAGCCGGGATGCCGATGCGTGGGAGAAAGCTTTGGAGGCGGAGGCGATTGCCCGCGGGCACGGATTTGACAAGGAGCTGTCCAGCATCCTGATTGCGAAGGCGAAGCTGTGCTCCTACGCCGAAATCTCGCCGGAGACCGGCCGGAACGACGAGGGGCTGGAATATGCCCGGGAGGCGCTAGCCTTGGCCGAGAAGGTCGATGCCGCCGAGCAGCAGTGCGAGGCGTGCTATGTGATCGGCTCCCTGTATATCAATAAGAACCGGTGGAACGCCCCCATCGACCCGGAAATGTACCGGACCGCCGGGGAGTGGCTGGACAAGGGGCAGGCGCTGGCCGATACCTACGACCTGCCCCGCCTGCGCCGGAACGGCATCCTGTTCCGCTCCCGCTGGTTCCAGCAGGGCGACCGGAACGAGGAGGCCATCCAGTATTTCGAACAGGTCCTGTCGACCTTGAAGGAGACGGACCACCTCACGGCTTCCAGTCTGGATGACCGCCTTGTCCGGCTCTATACCCGCACTGGGGCCTATGAAAAGGCCCTGGACGCGCACGACGACTATGTTTTCCATATCCAGAAGTATCTCCAGCAGAAGCAGGATGAAACGCTGCAGGAGATGGAAACCCGCTTCCAGGTGCAGGAGAAGGAACGGGAGATCGAACGGAGCCGCTTCAGAACCTGGCTGCTTGTGCTGGCCCTGCTGCTGGCATCGGCCGTCATCCTGCAGGGCGTCGGCTACATCCGCCAGATCCGGCGGCGCAACGCCGAACTGAAGCGTGTCAGCGATGCCAGGGAGCAGATTATCCAACTGCTTTCCAAGGACCTCCGGAACCCTGCGAACGCCCTGGCGGAAGAAATTGCCGCCCTCTCCGCATCGGCGGCCACGCTTTCCCCGGAACAGATCCGGGAAAAGTGCGCAGAACTGACGAAAGGAATGGAGTCCATCAACACGGAAGTAGCCACCTATGTGGAAGACCTCCTGGTCGACCGGAGCCGGCGGATCGCTGACATCGGCCTCACCCCGCGCGAGATCGAGATCATCCGCCTGAGCGCCGAAGGCCTGAAGGCTGCGGAAATCGCGCAGCGCACCTACCTTTCCGTCCACACAGTAAACACCCACCGCCAGCACATCTACGCCAAGATGGGCGTCAAGAATGTCGCCGACATGCTCCGCAAAGCCGGCGAACTGGGAATTCTCTGATACACTGCGAGATGACGTGGGAGAGGTGCACTATTTTGTGCACCTCTCACTTTTTATGTGGCTGACTGTCAGTCGGTTGCGGTTTTGCGTCGCGAGTTCGCAAACGCTTTCTGTCATTGATTTCGCGCATTTCCGGGGGTAACTTTGCACCAAGTCAAACCCTTA
>CAMVPS010000076.1:0-8041 GCA_947169405.1 uncultured Bacteroidales bacterium | reverse complement strand
CGGAGGATTCCGTAGGTGATGGTGTTTTCGCGGGACTCGTCCGGAGACGGCAGGCCTGTCGGGTCGGAAACGATCGTCTTCCCGTCCAGGAGATACACACCGTGAGGAATCAGTTCTACCATAATTGTTTTGGTTTAAGTGGTTAAAATATTAAGATAGTAGGGAGTCGATAAAAACGGTCAGGGCCAGCATATCCGCGGCGCCGCCGGGAGAGGCGCCTTCCGCGGCATACCGCGTACAGAGACCTTTCAATAAGGATTCCATCCTTTCATAGTCAGTCCCATGGGCGATTTCGCCGAAAATTTCCGAAGCCTCCTCGCGAAGCTGCCCGGCGCGTTCATACCCCACCCGGTGGATGAGGCAGGTATCGTCCAGGGATGCAATCAGATGAATCAGCGTTCTCTGCAGGGCCAAGGGCTGCTTCCTGATTCCGTGATAATAGGGCTGCCAGAAGGCGAACAGGCTCCGGTATCCGTCCAAAGCCATGTCGCGCGCTCCCTTGGTGCCGTATTTCTCTTTGGCTTCCGCCCCATGAGAAAGAGCCGTCGAATGCATGTTATTGACGGTCAATGACTTATCAAAAATCCCCTGGGCAATCTGCACCAGGCGATTTTGCATAAGTAGCTTATAGTCAACATCTTGCATTTCACAGTTGGCCGCACGCAGCGTCAAGCCCAATGCACAGATGGCCCCGCGATGCCCATTCACCCCGCCGGTAGCGGCCAGCATGGCCTTTTCGGCGTCGATGCCGAGTTGCCGGAGTTCATCGGCACTGCCCGCGAGGGCCATTCGGGAGAAATAAGGACGGATGGCTGCGATGCTTCTGCGCATCAGCGTATAGTCCATGTCCCCATGGGCCCCGTTGGAATCCGGGCCCACGAGTCCGGGCTTCAGCGGCGCATCCAGCTCCATCCGGAGCGCCCGTTCCGCCAGATCGGCCATCAGATAAGGCCACGTGGACGCCGGCGTCAGGGCCTTGGCAGCGGAATAGCCGCCCCTGTCCAGCTGCTCGCGCACCCGGGAAGCCGACACGAAACGGCCGTTGGAAGATTTCAGACGCTTGATTTCAACGACCTGCACACCATAGGAAGGAAGGATTTCCTTCATCAGGGCATTATACCGGGCCGTCAACGGATCGGCAGGTTCGCTGCCGACGAAGCGGACGGTGGCACCCAGCGCCGGGGCGATATGCCGTCCGAAAAGGTCCAGGTCCAGACGCATCTGCGTCTCGGACGCATCGGACAAGTTTTTCAGGAAGTATGTAGGAAAAGTAGCGGCGGATATCTGATAATCAGATCCTTCGATGACATCGGCGATCCCCTCACAGCCGCGGCGGATCATCTCCAGGCGTTCCGCATAAGGGAAACGGGAGGCATCCTCCTTCACGGGGAGGACAACGAGATTCCTTCGCCCCTCCGGGGCTCGGAATGACATGGAAGCCTGTTCCACAAGAAACCGGTGCCCCAGCGTGAAAGGATTGGCATTCATCACGATGACGCCGTCGGCACGGTGGCCGCGGAGGTAGGCGCAGTAGTCTTCCAGTCCCCTGCCGTTTTCCATCAGGACGGCTTGGGGTGCCGCGGCCAGGAGGCGGAATCCCAGGCTTTCGAAAACGGCCTGGTTTTCCGGCTTGGTGAAGACCTTGACATTCGTGAAACCTCTTTCGGCGGCAACGGAGACCAGCCGGGAGACCAGGGGGACGGAGAGTCCGAGGGAGCGGGCGGTCCCGGAGACGGCGATGCATTTGATGACGTCGCGGGAAAGCCCGCCGCCGGCCATGATTTCGCCGTCGGCGGAGAGGACCGCCATATACAAATCGACCTCCTCGAGCCGGAGACCGTTTCTCCCGAGGAAGTCCTCCACCTGGCGGCGGAAAGCCGGAACGCTCAAAGGCAGTTCCTGTATGTCGATCCTTTCAAATGGTTCCATCATCCTGCAGGCTTTCCAATACTCCCGGTTCCACCTCAGATTGATTTAACGCTACGAAGGTAGCGATTTAAAACCGATTTCCCAAGATTTTATTACGGATTCGCATCGAATCCGATGATTTTATCAATAGTTTGGACGATTTCATCAAACGGGTGCGTATGGGCCCGCATGCACTCGCGCGCCGGCCGGTCACAGACCAGGCACCGGCGGGGCGCTTCCCCCACCCGGTCGCGGCTCACGGGCATCACTCCCTCCCCCACCGGCTCCAGGACATCCAGGTCCATAAGCCGGCCGTAGGGATGGTTGTTCTCGATGTGGCAACAGGCTTTCTTGACCTCCAGGAGCGTCCCTTCCACGATGAAATAGCCTTCAAATCCGGTCTCCAGGTCATGCTGTTCCTCAAAGACCGGCGTGAATGCGCCGCGAATCGCCTCCACGCCCGCCTCGGCCACTTTCAGCGACCGGGCGTCCCGTTTCACGGGCCCGGGCAGAACAACCGTCAGACAAATCAACTGACGCCCCGGAAAACGGCGCGTCAGCTGAATCTGACGGAGTTGCCGTGCATCACGGCTCTCCAGAAGTTGTGCGAGGGTGATCTCCATGGATTCCTTCGTCGGCCTCCGGCCTCCTCGGAATGACAGTTCGCTGTCACTGAAGCGGCAGGTTTGTCATTCCGAGCGAAGCAAAGGAATCTCTAGTCGACGATGTTGCGGATCTCGTCCAGCACCTTGCCGTGACGGTCCATCACGATGCCGACGACCTTGTCGCCGAACGGAAGGGCGTCGGGCTCACCGATGATGCTGCGGGCCTTGGCCGCGAGGTCATGGATGTCCACCACCTTGAGGCCGGCAGCCTTGAGGCGCTCGGCGATCTCCGGACGGGCCGGATTGACGGCGATGCCGTACTCGGTGACGACCACATCGACACCCTTACCGGGGGTGATGAGGGTCGTAACCTTCGGGACCACGCAAGGGATGCGGCCGCGCAGGAGCGGGCACACGATGATGGAGAGGGCGCTGTCCTCGGCCGTATCGGGATGGCCGCCGATGGCGCCGCGGATGATGCCGTCGGAGCCCACGAGGACATTGACATTGAAGTCCACATCCACCTCCAGGGCAGACAGGATCACGATGTCCAGGGCATGCACGGCGGAACCCACATGGTCCGCGCTGGCATACTCGACCGCGGAGACTTCCTGGTGGAGCTGGTCCTTGGCGATGGACTCGGCCGCCACCTTGTCGAAGGACTGGACGTCGATGAGCCGGCCGATCAGGCCTTCTTCATGAAGCTTCACCATATGGGCGGTGATGCCGCCGAGGGCGAAGGAGGCGTGGATGCCCTTCTCGATCATGCTCTCACGGATGTACTTGACGGCCGCGAGGGAGGCGCCGCCGGTACCGGTCTGGATGCTGAAGCCTTCCTTGAAGTAACCGCTGTTAATAATCACCTTGGCAGCCTGTTTCGCAAGCAGGATGTCGCGCGGGTTCTTGGAATCGCGGATGGCGCCGGAGGAAATCTTGGAGCTGTCGCCCACGGAATCCACGACCACCACGGACTCCACGTCGCAGGCGGAAATGGACTTGGGGACGTTCGGATAGGCCACCAGGTCATCGGTCAGGACGACCACGTGGTCCGCATACTTGGCGTCCGGCAGGGCATAGCCCAGGGAGCCGCAGATGGACTTTGCATTCTCGGAACGCGGGCAGCCGGAGGCGTTGCCCAGCTCGTCGCAGGAAGAAGCGCCGAGGAAGGCCACGTCGATATGGAGTTCACCGGAGGCGATGGCACTGCCACGGCCGCCGTGGGAACGGAACACGACCGGTTCCTTCATGAGGCCGTGGGAAATCTCGTTCGCCAACTCTCCGCGCAGGCCGGAAGTGGAAATCTTCGTGATGACGCCGTTCTTGATATGGTCGACAAGCGGTGCATGCACGTCGGAAAGGCTGGAAGCGGCCAGATGCAGGTTCTTGAAGCCCATCTCGGCGAGTTTCGCGACCACGAGGTTCACGACCTTGTCGCCGCCGCGGAAATGATGGTGGAAAGAGATGGTCATCCCGTCCTTCAGGCCGGACTTCACGATGGCTTCCTCGAGGGTAACTACTTTCGTATGTCTCATAATGCTTCCTCCTTGTCTAAGATACCGGATGCGATGGCGAGGGCGATGGTGCGCTCGGCACGGATAACGACCGGGCGGTCCACCATCTTGCCGTTCACGGCGATGACGCCGGAGCCCTTGGCCTGGGCCTCCTTGATGGCGGCGATGATGCGCAGCGCCTTGTCGATGGCCTTCTGGGACGGGGCGAAGACCTCGTTCACGACCTCGATCTGGCGCGGGTTGATGATGGACTTGCCGTCGAAGCCGAGGGTCTTGATGAGCTCGACCTCCTTCCGGAAGGTTTCCATGTCGTCCAGGTTGGAGTACACCGTGTCGAAGCAGGCGATGCCGGCGGCACGGGCGGCGACGACGATGCTCTCGCGGGCGAGCAGGAGCTCCGCTCCGCCCGGGGTGCGCTGCGTCTTGAGGTTCGCGGAATAGTCCTCGGCGCCGAGGGCGATGCCCATCATGCGCTTGGAAGCGGTGGCGATCTCGTAGGCGTTCACGACGCCCAGGGCGCTTTCGATGGCGGCCATGATCAGGGTGCGTCCCACGCAGCCGAGTTCGGTCTCCACCTTGATGATCTCCGCCTCGAGTTCACGGACCTCGTCCGCGGTTTCGGTCTTCGGCATCCGGATGACGTCCACGCCGGCCTTCACGACCGCCTCGACGTCCTTCTTGCCGTAAGGGGTGTTCAGGGGGTTGATGCGGACCACCATTTCGGTACCGCCGAAGTCAATGGATTTCAGGGCGTTATGCACCAGCAGACGGGCGGCGTCCTTTTCCGCCATGGTCACGGAGTCCTCGAGGTCCAGCATGATGGAGTCGGGTCCGTAGATATGTGCATCAGCCATCATTCCCGGGTTGTTGCCGGGAACGAACATCATGGTTCTTCTCAGTCTTTCCATACGTCCTTTCCCGTTGCGCGGACAGCCGCCGCGGTTACACGTGCACGGATGGTGCAGTCAAGCGCACCCTTGTCCGTAGCCTTGACATAGGCATTGTCGATGCCGAGTCCCGTCAGGGTCTCGGTGATGACCGCCTTGATCTGCCGTCCGAACTGGGCGGCGACAGAGCTTTGCAGGTCTACCTGCAGGCCTTCGCCCGGAGCGATCTGGACCATGATGTCCCCAGACTCCAAGGTCCCGGCCACTGCGTTTTTGATTTCCATAGAAAATAAGGGTTCAGTTTCAAATGCGATGCGAAATTAGCCTTTTTCGTATCAATTTCAAAGCATTTTCCGTTTTTTACGCCTGATGGGCGGGGCGGAGCAGGTCCAGGACCACCTTCACGGGATTGAAGGTCTCCAGCGGCACCTCCACGAAGAGGGTGTTCCAGTCGCTCATGGCGCCGTTCCAGAGACCGGGAAGCTCCAGCGCCTTCAGTTCGCGGCCCTGGAAGCTCTTCGAGCTGATGAACCCGGCTTCCGGGTCCACATGGGCCAGGAGGTCGAACTTGTTCCCCTTGTAATCCTTCAGACAGCACACCAGGTCGACCGGATTGAAATGGGTGGCGCGGGACATCGCATCCATGGCTCCGGCGTCCTCCTTGTTGATCTGGACGCTTTCCAGGATCTGGAGGGAGGTGGCACCATCCTTCCCGGCGATGATGTAGGGACCGCCTCCGGGTTCGCCCTCGTTGCGGACCATGCCGCAGACGCGGACGGGGCGGTTGAGCTTCTCGCGGAGCATCTCCACGCGCTCGGCCTCGCCATGGGCCAGCGGAATCTGGACGCAGAGTTCCTTGTCCAGGAAGTTCTCGATCTCGTTGCAGAGCTGCACCGAGGGATTCTCATCCAGTTTCCGGAGATAGCCGAAGATCCGGTCGCGGACCTTCAGCGCTTCGCCCATCAGCACTTTCTTGTAGCGGGCCGTCGTCCCGAGGAGCTTCTCGTGGGCGACATTGTCGATATTCTTGATGGATACGAGTTCTTCCTCCACCTTGTCCAGGTTATAGATCAGGGCGCCATGGCCGGCGGGACGGAACAGGAGGGCGTCATCGTCGGTGCGGAAAGGCTTGTTCTTCGCATCCACGGCAATCGTGTCGGTGGCCTTGTCCTGATAGGTGAAGGTCACGTTGTACTTCACGCCATAGCGGGCTTCGAAAACGGGCTGAACCTCCGCCAGGGCCTCCTCGAACAGCTGCTTGTGCTCCGGAGAGATGGTGACGACCAGGTTGCAGGTACCGTCGTCGTTGCGCATATAGGTCGCGGCCTCCACCAGATGCTCGGCGATGGCGGTGCGCACTTCCCCGTCGGCATAACGGTGGAAGCGGATGACGCCCTTGGGCTTGGCTCCGTATCCGAGGCCGTCATCGGTCAGGACCTTTTTCAGGACCGATTTCCGGTAAGCGGCGGTATCCTCTTTCTTCCCGAAGAGTTCCTCCGAATAGAAAGCGAATTTTTCGATCTGGGCGGCCAGCCTGGAACCGGCGGCATCGGCAGGCAGGTCCTCTCCCTTTTCCAGGGTGGCCAGGCCGGCGAAGATGTCCTTGAACATGCGGGAAGCGGCTCCCGAAGCCGGGACGAACTTGCATTTCCCGGCAATCGCGGCCCCGTCGTAGTAGCGGATAGCCGCATCGGCCTCCGCTTCACTCAGGACCCGGATTCCCCGCTCGGGCGTGGCCGGCCCCACGATCTTCATCCAGGGAAATCCTTTCTTGAAATGCTCGATCTGCTCCTCGACGTCACGGACGGAAGAACCTCTCTGTTGAATCTGGGTGGTGTCTTTCTGATTGAACATAGTCTTCGTGTCAATATGGTTATTCTACATAAAACTCCCTGCGGTACTGATAGAAGCTCCGGAGCCGCTCGAACCCCTGCGGGTCGGTCCTGAAAAGGAAATCGTCCGTGAAAATGGGGTAATTATACTGGAGCATGGACGCCACCTGGCCCTGGCTTTTCCCGGCCACGTCGATCAGGACCGGATGCAGGTCGACTTCGGTTTCCGGGTAAAAATGCTCCAATCCCTGGAACCCGAACCGCCGGGCCACGGCCCGGACCGCCATGGAAGTGCCATTTTGCTTGCCTTGGTAGGAATATCCGGCGATATGGGGCGTCGCGATATCGCATTCGGAGAGCAGGTGCTGGTTCACGTCCGGCTCGTTGCACCAGGTGTCGATGACCAGGGCGCCGAGTTTGGGACGCGCACGGAGGAGCGCGGCCTCATCCACGACTTCTCCGCGGGCGGCGTTGATGAATATGGTTCCGGGACGCATTTTGCCGAAGAAATCGTCGTTGGCCATCCCCCGGGTCGACTCATCCAGAGGAACATGCATGGTCACAATCTGCGCCTCCGCGAGGAGTTCGTCCAGCGTGCAGAAATCTTCAGGACCCTCCTTTTCCGCCCGGGGCGGGTCGCAGCGGAGAATCTGGAAACCGAGTTTCCGGCCCATCCGCTCCACCCTCCGGCCGACGTGTCCCACGCCGACGATACCCAGTTTCGCCCCCTGGAGCGGAATCTTCTTCCGGGAAGCCACGCCATACATGGCGGAGAACACGTAATTCATCACGCCTCCGGCATTGCACCCGGCGGCATTGAAAACTTCGATCCCATGGGCCGCACACCAGGGAAGGTCGATATGGTCGGTTCCGATGGTGGCCGTCGAAATCATCTTCACCTTCGTCCCTTCCAGAAGTTCCGCATTGCAGCGGGTGCGGGTACGGGTGACCAGCACGTCGGCATCCAGGCAATCCTCGCGGCAAATCTCCGGACCGGCCTTGTAGACGACGTCCGCGTAGGGTTCGAACACTCCTTTCAGGAAAGGGATGTGTGCATCTGCGACAATTCTCATTGCTTCATCTGCCCTCTCTGGGCTTCATCATACAAATATAATCAATTTCCCCGAACAAAGCCATCCCCCCTCCCCTTTTCAGGCATACCGAAAAAAAATCTTCCAAAAAGTTTGCATTTCCAAAAAAACTGCCTACCTTTGTAATCCCAAACGGAAACACCGCACGGGACACGGGGTATTAGCTCAGTTGGTAGAGCGTTTGAATGGCATTCAAAAGGTCAGGAG
>CAMVPS010000075.1:0-8215 GCA_947169405.1 uncultured Bacteroidales bacterium | reverse complement strand
CGATGATCGCGGTCACGAGGATGCCGATCAGGATGCTGCCCTTGACCTTCAGGATCACGAGGGCGCCGGTGATGACGATGCCGATGATGCCGAGGAGGGCGGCGCCGTGGGTGATGTCCCCGAGGGAGACGAGGGTGGAGTCGTTGTTCGCGATGATGCCGGCGTTCTGCAGGCCGATGAAGGCGATGAACAGGCCGATGCCCGCGCCGATGGCGTGCTTGAGCGAGAGCGGAATCGCGTTCAGGATCCAGGAGCGCACTTTCGTGAGCGTGAGGATGATGAAGAGGATACCCTCCAGGAACACGGCCGTCAGGGCGAACTGCCAGGAGTGGCCCATCGTTAGGCACACCGTGAACACGAAGAAGGCGTTGAGGCCCATACCCGGAGCGAGGGCGAACGGTTTCTTGGCGTAGAACGCCATCACGAGCGTGCCGACGAGGGCCGCAAGGGCGGTGGCGGTGAAGACGGCCCCCTTGGGCATGTCCAGCGCGCTGAAGATGCTCGGGTTGACGGCCAGGATGTAGGCCATCGTCAGGAACGTGGTGATGCCCGCGACAATCTCGGTCCGGACATTGTGCTTCGCGGAATCGAACCCGAAAGCTTTGGTCAGGAAGTTAGCCATCGTTCTCAGGAATTAGAAAACCCACTTGGTGCCGATGCAAGGACGGGCATAAAAGCCGTCATAGCCAGCGAAATTCATAGTGAGCTCCACCTCTCCGCCGATATGGAGATTCGGAATGCCCATATGCTGGCCGATGTTGTACCAGAGCTGAGGCTCGGAGATGAAGACGAACTTACGAGGAGTAAGGGTACTGAGGGGTTCCATGAAGTTCACGACATTCTCGCCCCAGATATCGGCAAAACCGCTGAAACGCAGCCCCTTCACGCCAAACAGGTCCTGCATGCCCCATACGAAGGTGAACTGAAGCGGGAGGTCGCTGGTGGCACCCGCGCTGAAAGTCTTGTAGAGGAGCTTGAAGTTGAATGTGTTGCTGAAGTCGGCGTTGTGGAGGAAATAGTCGATGCCGAAGAGGAAGTTCTGGTTCACGCCGACGAGACCATTGTATTCGACCTGGAGGCTCAGTGGAGCAAGCGCCGATTCGCCCCAGAAATTCAGGCAACGGGCAATCTCCATATAACTCCCGCTAGGAGCCTGGTTGACGCCCTTGTCGTTCTTGGCATTGTAGTCATAGTCAATGAAGAAGAAGGTGTTTCCCCAATTGTCATTGTAGAAACCTTCTAGCGTGGTGGTGAAATGACCACGGTTTTTTCCGAAGTCATAGAACGTCTGGAGGTTGGTCTGCGCATGGACGGTGGCACCCAGCGCCAGGGTTGCGACGGCAGCAACGAAGAGTTTTTTGGACATATTGCGGAGGCTTAAGGGTTATTGTTGCGTTCGGTCCTTGCGAAGCGAAGGATTGATCTCGAAGTCGACGGCCTTGTCACCCTTCGGGTTCTTCCCGAACTCATAATCTTTTCCCGGCAGGATGGCGTTCAGAATGATGCCCACGAGGGCGGCGACGGCGAGGCCGCTGAGGGAGGTGAATCCGAGGGAGATGCTGTCGTTCGCGCCGTACTTGATGCCGATGGCGAGCACCAGGATGAGGGCGGCGATGATGACGTTGCGGGAGGAGGTGAAATCGACCTGATTGTCCACGATGTTGCGCACGCCCACGGCGGAGATCATACCGTACAGGACGAGGGAGACGCCGCCGATGGTGGCCGCCGGCATGGAGGCGATCAGGGCGGAGAACTTCGGGCAGAAGGACAGGACGATGGCGAAGCACGCGGCGATGCGGATCACGCGGGGGTCATAGACCTTGGTGAGGTTCAGCACGCCGGTGTTCTCGCCGTAGGTGGTGTTCGCCGGGGCGCCGAACAGGGAGGCGAGCGCCGTGGCGAGGCCGTCGCCCATGAGGGTGCGGTGCAGGCCAGGATCCTCCAGGTAGTTGATGCCCACGGTGGAGGAGATGGCGCACATGTCGCCGATGTGCTCGATCATCGTCGCGAGGGAGATCGGCAGGATGGCGATGATGGCGGAGACCACGAGGCCCCAGTTCGGATCCTGGAACACGTGGAAGGCGGTGTTCTGCCACTGGAACGGCACGCCGATCCAGGCGGCTTCCTTCACCGCGGAGAAGTCACAGAGGCCGAAGCAGGCGGCCACGACATAGGAGCCCAGCACGCCCAGCAGGATGGGGATGATCTTGATCATCTTCTTGCCCCAGATGTTGCACACGATGATGATCAGGATCGCGAGGAGGGCGATCCACCAGTTCTGCGTGCAGTTCTGGATGGCCGATCCGGACAGGGTCAGACCGATGGCGATGATGATCGGGCCCGTCACGATGGGCGGGAAGAACCGCATCACCTTCTTCGCGCCGAAGGCCGCGAACAGGCCGGCGAGCACGAAATAAAAAAGGCCTGCGCAGAAGACTCCGATGCAGGCGTAGGGAAGGGACTGGGCGGTGGAAAGACCTTGGGCTTCACCCATCGAGACGACGGCGGCATACCCGCCGAGGAACGCGAAGGACGAGCCGAGGAACGCCGGGACCCGCATCTTGGTCAGGAGGTGGAACAGGAGAGTGCCGAGACCTGCGAAAAGCAGGGTGGCCGACATGGAGAGACCGGTGATGACCGGGACCAGGACCGTGGCTCCGAACATGGCGAACATGTGCTGGAGGCCGAGGGTAAGCATCTTCCCGGTGCCGAGGACACGGGCGTCGTAGATGGCTTGCTGCTGCTGTGACATTATGGTAGGTTTATAGGTTGTCCTTGCGAGGGGGTCCAATAACCGTAAACAAAGTTAACTTTTTCATCTTGAAATAGCCAATCAAGTTATCCACAGGGACTTGTTGAAAACTACTCGGATTCGGCGCCAGATTACACATTATAAGCGATATTCATCTTCCGCGAAAGTATTCATACGGATATTCGATAAATCCAAAGAAAATGTTATCTTTGTACTATGGAATTACACGTCGTCAACGAAACCGCCCGCCTGCGGGAAGTCGTCCTCGGAATGCCCTGGGCGAACGGGCCCGTCCCGTCCCTGTCGGAGACTTTCGACAGCAAATCCTACGAATCCGTCCTGAACGGGACCTATCCCGCCGAAAAGGACATCATCGCCGAAATGGGCGCCTTCGAGGCCGTGCTCAAGAAGTACGGCGTGAAGGTGTACCGCCCCGCCCTCGTGCCCGACTGCAACCAGGTCTTCGCCCGCGACGTCGGCTTCGTCATCGACGACAAGATCATCGTCTCGAACATCATTCCCGACCGGCAGGACGAGATCGACGCCTACGGGGACATCTACCGCCGGATCCATTACAAGAACATCTACAACCTCCCCGAGACCGTCCATGTGGAAGGAGGCGACGTCGTCCTGTACAATGACATCATCTTCCTGGGCCAGTACGACTTCCTGGACTATCCGTCCGTGAAGACCGCCCGCACGAACCGCCTCGCCCTGGACTACCTGAACATGATCTTCCCGGAAAAGACCATCATCCCGCTGAACCTCCGCAAGAGCGACACGAACCCCTACGAGGGCATCCTGCACCTGGACTGCACCTTCATGCCGGTGGGCCGGGGCAAGGCCATCATCTACCGGGAAGGCTTCATAAACCCGCGCGACGCCGATCACCTCGTGGAGATGTTCGGCCCGGAGAACGTTTTCGAGCTCACGAAGGAGGAAATGTACTGGATGAACTCCAACGTCTTCTCCATCAGCGAGGACGTCGTCGTGACGGAGGAGCATTTCACCCGGCTGAACGCGCACCTGCGGGAGGCCTGGGGAATGACCGTCGAGACGGTCCCCTACCGCGAGATCTCCAAGATGGGCGGCCTCCTGCGCTGCTCCACCCTGCCCCTCCGCCGGGACTGAACCGGAACCACAACCTACACTAAAACGATATGACCACCAAGAAGTACACCGCCGCCGAGCTCATCGAGATGGAGCAGAAATACGGCGCGCACAACTATCACCCGCTGCCCGTCGTCCTGGAAAGGGGCGAGGGCGTCTATGTCTGGGACGTGGACGGCAAGCGGTACTACGATTTCCTGTCGGCCTATTCCGCCGTCAACCAGGGGCACTGCCACCCCAAGATCGTGAAGGCTCTCTGCGACCAGGCCCAGAAGCTGTGCCTGACCTCCCGCGCCTTCTACAACGACTGCCTGGGCCCCTACGAGAAGATGGCCACCGAGTACTTCGGCTATGACAAGCTTCTGCCGATGAACTCAGGCGCCGAGGCCGTCGAGACGGCCCTCAAGCTGGCCCGCCGCTGGGGCTACAAGGTGAAGGGCATCCCCGAGAACGAGGCCCTCATCATCGTGGCCGACGGCAATTTCCACGGCCGCACCATCACCATCGTCACGATGTCCAGCGACCCGGACAGCTACGGCCAGTACGGGCCCTTCACGCCCGGTTTCGTCCACATTCCCTATGACGACACCGAGGCGCTCCGCAAGGTGCTGGACGAGAAGGGCGACAAAGTCTGCGCGATGATTGTCGAGCCCATCCAGGGCGAAGCCGGCGTCTATGTCCCGCACGAGGGTTACCTCAAGGAATGCTTCGACCTGTGCCACGCGCACAACGTCCTGTTCGTCGCCGACGAGGTCCAGACCGGCATCGGCCGCACTGGCAAGCTGTTCGCCTGCGACCACGAAGGCGTGCGCCCGGACATGGTCACCATCGGCAAGGCCCTCTCCGGCGGCGCCCTGCCCGTCTCCGCCGTCCTCGCCGACGACGAGATCATGCTCACCATCGGCCCCGGCGAGCACGGGTCCACCTTCGGCGGCTTCCCGCTGGCGGCCAAGGTCGCCGTCGCCGCCCTGGAGGTCATCCGCGACGAGCACCTGACCGAGAACGCCGCGCGTCTGGGCGTGATCTTCCGCGAGGAAATCGCGAAGATCAAGAGCCCGTTCTTCAAGTTCGTCCGCGGCAAGGGCCTGCTGAACGCGGTCGTCACCGAGCCGCAGAACGGCATCGAGGCCTGGGACATCTGCCTCAAGCTCGCGGAGAAGGGACTGCTCGCGAAGCCGACGCACCGCCACATCATCCGTTTCGCACCGCCGCTCGTGATCACGGAAGAGCAGTTGCGGGAGGCGATCGGCATCATCAAGGACGTCTTCGAATCGCTATGAGACCGCTGGCCGTGCTCGCCTTCGGCGGCAACGCGCTGCTCAGAAGCAACCAGATAGGCACTTACGAGGAACAGTTCCAGAACGTCGAGAACACCTGCCGCCAGATCCTGCCGCTCATCCGGTGGGGCTATGACATCGTGATCTGCCACGGGAACGGTCCCCAGGTGGGGAATGTCATGCTCCAGCAGGAGGCAGGCCGCCACGCCTTCGGACTCCAGAAAATGCCGATGGACGTATGCGGCGCGGAGACCCAGGGCGCCATCGCCTATATGATCGAGACGGCGATGGACCGCGTGATGTACGCGGGCGGCATCACCACCCGGCGCGTCATCTCCCTGGTGACGCGGGTGGAGGTGGACCCCAAGGACCCGATGTTCCAGAACCCGACGAAGCCCGTGGGGCCGTTCTACCCGGCGGAGGAGGCGGAGCGCCTCGCCGCCGAGACCGGCGCCGTGTACAAGGAGGACCCGAAGGGCCGCGGCTGGCGCAAGGTCGTGCCCTCCCCCACGCCGATGCACATTTCCAACGTGGACATCGTCTCCCGGCTCGCCCGCGAGGGGAAGATCGTCGTCACCTGCGGGGGCGGCGGCATCCCCGTCATCTGGGAGGCCGGCGGCTACAAGGGGGTGGAGGCGGTCATCGACAAGGACCTCGCCTCGGCCCTGTGCGCCTGCCAGATTGGCGCGGACGCCCTGTACATCCTGACAGACGTCCCGAAGGTCTATCTCAATTTCCGGAAGCCGAATGAAAAGGCCCTGGACACGCTCACGGTGGCCCAGGCGGAGAAATATCTGGCCGAAGGCCAGTTTGCAGAAGGATCGATGGCGCCGAAGGTCCGCGCAGGCATACATTTTGTGCGCAAAGGGGGCGACCAGTGCGTCATCACCGAGGCCGGGCAGCTCGGCAATCCTGCCTGCGGAACCCGAATCATACTCAAGTAATTATGGCATACGAACTTCACGGCCGCAGCTTCCTCAAGCTGCTCGACCTCACTCCCCGGGAAATCCAGTATCTGCTGGACCTCGCCCGCGACCTCAAGCGCGCCAAGCGCGAGGGAACCGAGCGCCCCACGATGACCGGCAAGAACATCGCTCTCATCTTCGAGAAGACCTCCACGCGCACCCGCTGCGCCTTCGAGGTCGCCGCCCACGACCAGGGCGCGCACGTGACCTACCTCGGCCCCTCCGGTTCCCAGATCGGCATCAAGGAGTCGATGAAGGACACGGCCCGCGTGCTGGGCCGGATGTTCGACGGCATCGAATACCGCGGTTTCGCCCAGGCGACCGTGGAACAGCTCGCTGAGTACTCCGGCGTCCCGGTGTGGAACGGCCTCACCAACGAGTTCCACCCGACGCAGATCCTCGCGGACTTCCTCACGATGACCGAGCACAGCGACAAGCCCCTGAAGGACATTTCCTACGCTTACCTGGGCGACGCCCGCTTCAATATGGGCAACTCCCTGCTGGTTGGCGGTGCCAAGATGGGGATGGACGTGCGCATCGTCGCGCCGAAGGCCCTGCAGCCGGCGCCGGAGCTGGTCGCACAGTGCCGGGCCATCGCCGCGGAAACGGGCGCCCGCATCACCATCACGGACGACGTGGACGCCGGCGTGAAGGGCTGCGACTTCGTGTACACCGACATCTGGGTGTCCATGGGCGAGCCCGCCGAAGTCTGGAAGGAGCGCATCGACCTTCTGATGCCCTATCAGGTCAATGCGAAGCTGATGGAACGCACCGGCAATCCGGACTGCAAGTTCATGCACTGCCTCCCCTCCTATCACAACCTGGAGACCAAGGCCGGCCGCGACGTCTATGAGCAGTTCGGCCTGGACGGCATCGAAGTGACCGAGGACGTGTTCGAATCCCCGAACAGCATCGTCTTCGACGAAGCGGAAAACCGCATGCACACGATCAAGGCCGTGATGGTCGCAACCCTCGGAGAATAGCGCCATGAACCGCACAGACACCTTTCGCAAGGAGGTCCGCCAGGTCCTCGAGAACAACATCCTGAACTACTGGCTCACCATGAAGGATCCGCGCGGCGGATTCTACGGAGAAGCCGACGGCACCGCGGAGATCCAGTACAACGCCCCGCGCGGCGTCATCCTGAACGCCCGCATCATCTGGGCCTTCGCCGCCGCCTATCGGGCGCTCCGCAAGACGGAATACCTGGTGGCGGCCGTCCATGCCCGGGATTACTTCCTGGAGCATTTCTGCGACCACCGGTATGGTGGTGTGTATTGGAGCGTGGACGCCTCCGGCAAGCGGCTGGAGACCAAGAAGCAGCTGTACGCGCAGGGATTCGCCATCTACGGACTCAGCGAACTGTTCAAAGCCACCCGAGACGACGAAGTCCTGAAGAACGCTATCAACCTGTTCCAGATTGTGGAATCCCGTTTCAAGGACAACGAGAACGGCGGTTACGTCGAAGCCCTCGCGCGCGATTTCACCCCGCTCGAGGACATGTCCCTCAGCGCCCACGACATCAACGCCGACAAGACGATGAACTCGCACCTGCACCTGCTCGAGGCCTATGCGAATCTCTATCAGGTATGGCCGGACAAGGCCCTCTGCGAAGCGGTCAAGGACCTGCTGGACATCGTCTGCGACAAGGTGATGGGCCCGGACGGGCACCTGCAGCTGTATTTCCAGCGCGACTGGACCGTCATTCCCGGCGCAGTGTCCTATGGGCACGACATCGAGACCTCCTGGCTCGCCCTCGAGTGCGCGACGGCCATCCGGGACATCGACGTAATCAACCGCGTGCGGCCGGCGGCCGCCCTGATGGGCAAGGCCGGCAACGAAGGCCTCCGCAGCGACGGGTCGATGATCTACGAGAAGCTGGAAGACGGCACCCTGGACCTTTCCCGCCAGTGGTGGGTCCTCGCCGAATCCGTCGTCGGCAACCTCTGGCTGTGGAAGTACCACGGCGACCTCGAGGCCCCGGACCGCGCCCTCTCCACCTGGGCCTACATCCGCGACAACCTCGTGGACTTCGACAACGGCGAATGGTTCTGGGCCGTCCACCCCGACGGCACCCCCGACAAGGACTCCCCCAAGGCCGGCTTCTGGAA
>CAMVPS010000074.1:0-8277 GCA_947169405.1 uncultured Bacteroidales bacterium | reverse complement strand
ATCCTCGCCGTGACCTTCACGAACAAGGCCACCGACGAGATGAAGCGCCGCATCCTGGACGAGCTGTCCGTCCTGTCGACGAATCCCACGGCTTCGCCCTATTACAAGGACTTCGTCCCGGCGTTGTTCCCGACGGAGGCGGCCTTGCAGAAGCGCGCTTCCGCACAGCTGGGAGGCATCCTGCACGACTATTCGTCCTTCGCGGTGTCCACCATCGACAAGTTCTTCCAGCAGACGCTGCGGGCCTTCTCCCGCGAGATCGGGCAGTTCGCCTCCTACCAGGTGGAACTGGACAAGGCCGCGCTCGTGGAGGAAAGCGTGGACCGCATCCTGGACGGCCTGACGGAGCAGGACCGGGGGCTGCTGGACTGGCTCACGGAAAATGTGAAAGCCGGTCTGGAGAACGGAAACCGCTTCAACCTGGAGCCCCCGCTCAAGGAGATGGCCCAGAACCTGATGTCCGCGAACTATGCGGAGGCCGTCCGGAGCAACGGGATCGTCGAGGCCACCGCGTATGCGAAGAACCATCTGAAGCAGCTCCGGAAAAACTGCATCGCCCTGGCAGAGGCCTACGTGCAGGAGGTCCGCGCCGCCGCGAAGGCCGCCCTGGACGTGCTGGACCAGCACGGCGTGGACCCGGCCGACAGCAACCGCGGCTTCATGAAGGGACTGTACGCATTCCGGGACCTGGGTCCGCGCGACGCCGTCGGGATGCCCACGGACTCGTTCCGGGACAAGGCGCCCGATTCCTCGAAATGGTTCGCCAAGACCAAGGACAAGTATCGCGTGGAGCTGGAAGGCAGCCTGGAAGGGCCGCTGAAGGCGTTCTGCGCCCTTTTCGAGGGCCCTTACCGCCAGTACCGGACGGCCTGCCTGATCGCCGACCAGGCCTATACGCTGGGCATTGCCGCCGAACTCCGGAAGGCCTTCGAGGCGGTGCAGCGAGAGAAGAACGTCCTGTCCATCGACGACTCCAACACCATCCTGAAGGGCATCATCGACGGGTCCGACGCGCCCTTCGTCTATGAGAAGCTGGGCGTCCGCTTCGAGGATTTCCTCCTGGACGAGTTTCAGGACACGTCCACGATCCAGTGGGAGAACTTCCTGCCGCTGCTGCGCAACAGCGAGGCCGGCGGCTACGACAACCTTGTCGTGGGCGACGTGAAGCAGTCCATCTACCGCTGGCGCGGTTCCGACTGGAAACTGCTGGATGCCGGCGTGCAGCGGGATTGCGGCCTGGGCAAGGAAGCGGTGGAG
This sequence comes from uncultured Bacteroidales bacterium, assembly GCA_947169405.1. Taxonomy (GTDB): domain Bacteria; phylum Bacteroidota; class Bacteroidia; order Bacteroidales; family UBA932; genus Cryptobacteroides. The sequence continues at coordinate 7,020 of CAMVPS010000074.1, read as the reverse complement.
GTGCTGGACGGCAACTACCGCACCTGCAAGGCCATCGTGGAGTTCAACAACGAGTTCTTCCCTTATGCGGCGGCGCAGCTGGACAATCTCCTGAAAGGGAGCGACATCAGCCGCATCTATCAGGATGTCCGCCAGAAAGTGTGCTTCAAGGACCCGGCCGAGGGGTCCGTCGACGTCCGCTTCGTGGAGGACGCCGGCGCCGAGATGGACGAGATTGTCGCTTCGGTGCGGAGCGTGGTCGATGCGGGAGGGGAGTACGGCGACGTCGCCATCCTCGTGCGGGGCAACCGGGACGGCGCCGACATCGCCGCCCGGCTTGTGTCCGAAGGGATTCCGGTCGTGTCCGACGACTCGCTGTTCGTCAAGTCCTCCGTGACCGTGCGCCGGCTCGTGTCCCAGCTTTCGCTGGTGGACGCGCCCGATACCGAGGACGGCGCTTCCGTGGCCGGCTACCTGGCCCGGTCGATGGGCATCCGGATTCCGGAACAATACCACTCGCTGACGGACCTGGCCGAATCGCTCCTGCGTGACCTGCAGCAAGCCGATCCGGATACGTTTGATGCAGAAGTCCCTTATATCCAGTCTTTTATGGACCATCTTCTGGATTGGTCCTCCGCCCACGGGAACGACCTGTCCGCCTTCCTTCGCGAGTGGGCGGACGCCGATCCCAAGATCGCCTCGCCCGAGACCGGCTCCTCCGTCCGCGTGATGACGGTCCACAAGTCCAAGGGACTGGAATTCCCGTACGTGATCTTCCCGTTTGCGGAGAAGGTCACCCTGTACAAGGGTTCCTCCTACTGGTGTCGTCCGGCCGTGGACAAGACCCCGCTGGAGCCTTTTGTCGACGGTGTCTATCACGTGGTACTGGACGGTACCAGCGAGAACACGCTGTTCCAGGATGATTACCGCCTCGAGCGGCAAATGCAGTTCGTCGACAACATCAATGTCTTCTACGTGGCCCTGACGCGGGCGAAGTACGGCCTGAAGGTCATCGCGAAAACGCCTTCGGGCAAGGTGCTCGATGCGGTGCGGGACGGTCGGAGCGCGGACTGGAGCAACCTGTCGCAGGTCCTCTACGGCTTTGTCCGGACCTTGGACTACCATACGGGGAAACTGTATGACTTCGGCACGCTGAAGCGGATGGCCGGACCGGCCGCGCCGCTCCCGACGGGCTATCCGTCGTTCGCCGCCGGCGACCGCGGCCGCCTGAAGTTCAGCCGCGACGCGGCCGACTACTTCGGCCCGGACGGCCTCGTCGGCCCCGACGCCTCCAACCGCCTCCGCGGCCTCGTCCTGCACGACATCCTCGCCTCCGTCACGGTGCCCGGCGACCTGCCCCGCGCCGTGGACCGCGCCGTCGCCTTCGGCGAGCTGCCGCAGGCGGACCGCGACCGCACGCTGGCCTTCCTGGAGGCGGAAATCGCCTCCGTGGCCGCCCGCGGCTGGTTCGCGGAGAGCGGCATCGAAGTGCTGAACGAGGCGCCCCTCCTGGGCGCGGACGGCGCCGAGGTCCGTCCGGACCGCGTCGTCCTCCGCCCCGACGGCTCCGCCGCCGTCGTCGACTACAAGTTCGGCCAGCCCGAGAAGAAGTACTTGGACCAGGTCCGCGGCTATATGGACCTGTACCGCGCGCTGGGGCACAGTCCCGTGACGGGCACCCTCTGGTACATCCGCGAGGACGGGGAGGACGAGTTCGTGGAGGTGCGGTAGCTCCGCTGCGCATACACACAAAAAAGGGCCCCGGCTGACGCCGAGGCCCGATTTGTAACCGGTCAGGACCGGTGGGGCGTTAGAAGTTCTTCGGAGCGGCCGTGGCGGACTGGGTGCCGCCTTCGCCCTTCAGGCTCCAGGAGATGCCCTTTTCCATGTTCTTCGCATTGTAGTCCGCATACTCGGCGGGCACGTTGACCGCGTTGGTGTTGTACTCGTTCTGCGGATACGGGATGCGCTGGATGATGTTGCCCACGCTCACACCGGAGCTGGCGCTCACGGCCGGATAGGTCAGCACGTGGCTGGCGTAGTCCGGATAACCGGTACGGCGCTGCTCGGCCCAGGCCTCGACGGAGTTCGGGTACAGGGCAATCCACTTCTGGACCATGATGCTGCGCAGCTGCTCTTCCTTGTTGGAACCGAAGGCAGGCAGGGCGGCGATGTAGGCGTTCTGCTCGTCGGTGCTGATGGTGTTCTTGCCGCCGGAACGGGTGACGAACACGCCGATCTCATCCATGGAAGCCTTGATGGCCTGCTTCCACAGGTCCTCGGCATTGCCGGAAATCCAGCCGCGGAGGGCAGCCTCGGCCTTGAGGAACAGGGCCTCGGAGTAGGAGCTGTAGCACCAGGAGAGGTTCTCGTTGCCGGCGCCGCTGTAGTGGAACAGACCGTTCACGTCGTACATGTTCAGGCGGGCAAAGGATTTATTTCCGCCATGTCCGGTCACGACGTCAGTCTCGGTATCGGAGGTGTAGTCGAAGGGATAACCGTCCCAGTTGCTGTTGCCGGCCGTGGCCGCATCGGTACCGGGCAGGAAGAAGAAGGCGCGGCGGGGATCCACGACGCCGGTCTTGTAACCCTTGTTGGTACCGTTCATCATGTCCATGAAGTCGCAGTTCGTGAAGGTGTTGGACCAGTCGTTGAAGGTACGGTCGTAGTAGTCGCCCCAGACACCGGTGTCGCAGCTGATGCGGGCGTAGTCGGACGGGCTGTCGAAGCAGCCGCCGGCGGCCGCCACGAAGTCGGCCTTGAACTTGTCGGTCTTGGAGTAACGCATGGAAAGACGCATGATCAGGGTGTTGGCGAACTTCTTCCACTGGTTCCAGTCGTTGTTGAACAGGAAGTCGTAGGCGGCGAAGTCGAACTGGCCGGCCGTGTTGCCGAAAGCGGCGACGTCGGCCTTCAGGCGGCTGATCAGGTCGGCATAGATGTCCTCGACCTTGCTGTACGGGAGGGTCGTACCCTTGCCGGCGCCGAATTTGCCCTCGGCGTCGAAGTAAGGGGCGTCACCGTGACGGTCGATCACGCGGAGCCAGAGGACGACGTTCCACACGTCGTTGGCGGCCTTGATGCACTTGTACTCGGCCTGGTCACCGCAGATTTCGTCGATGAGCCAGTATTCCTGGAGACGGTCCGTGTAGAAGTCGCGCCAGTAAATGTCGCCCCAGCCGGCGTTGTAGCGCCAGAAGTCGGTCCAACCGAGGCCCTGGGCGAAGTAGTGGGCGTACATGTCGTCGTTCAGGTTGAAGTTACGCTGGTGGTCGTTGGAGGAACCGTTGTACAGCGTACGGCCGAAGATGTACATCGGCTGGGCGGAGTCCATGGTAAGACCCGTGGTGGGTTTGTTCATCTCATCGAACTTGGCGGTGCAGGATGCCAGGGCGAGAAGAGCAAGGACAGGTATGATAAACTTTTTCATATTCAAGTTCTCCCTTTAATTAGAAACCGATGTTGATGGCGACACCGAAGTTGCGGGTGGCCGGATACGGGCACAGGTCAAAGGCGGTAGCCATGAGGGAATTCTCCGTGAGGGCGCCGTCCGGAGTGGTTCCCGGGGTGTGCTTGAGGAAGTAGAAGAGGTTGGAACCCACGGCGGAAACGCGGATGTTGTTCACATAGCCGCCGAAGGCGCGGTCCAGGAACTTCTTGGGGATGCTGTAGCCGAGGGAAAGCTCGCTCAGCTTCAGGTAGGAAGCGTCATAGACGCACTCTTCCATCGGGATGTTGTTCCAGAAGTTCTGGGCGGTCACTTCCTCCTTGTTCACGGAACCATCCGCAAGGACACCGGCGATGACGCGCTTGCTGCGGTCGGCGGTGCGGAGACCGGTACCGCTGTGCAGGGTCATGTACTCCGTGGCGGAATACAGGCTGCCGCCCTTCTGGAAGGAGAACAGTGCGTTGAGGGCGATGCCCTTCCAGGAGAAGTTGAGGCCGAAGGAACCGGTGAAGTCCGGAGCCACGCTGGCGATCTCCTTGTTGGATTCGATCACGGGAAGACCGTTCGTGCCGATGACCTTGTTGCCCTTGTCGTCGTACTTGTAGCCGGTACCGACCAGGGTGCCGATCTCGCGGCCCTCGATGGCATAGACGGTGCCGTCGCCGCTGGAGGAGAAGTTGATGTTACCGAGGGAGTAGCGGTCCATGTCGATGCCCATCTCGGCGTTGTGGTAGAGCTCGAGCACCTTGTTCCAGTTCTTGGCGAAGTTGAAGGTGGCGCCGAAGGTGACGTCGCGGGTGCGGATGAAGTCGGCGTTGAGCTGGAACTCGATACCCTGGTTCTGGATGTTACCGGCGTTGATCCACTGGCGCTGCACGCCGGAGGAGTACGGGAGGTCGATGCGCATCACCTGGTTCACCGTGTTGGAGTGATAGTAGGTGAAGTCGAAGCCGAGACGGTTCTTGAAGAAGTGCCACTCGGTACCGAGTTCCCAGGAAGTCACCATTTCGGGCTTCAGGTTGGCGTTCGCGCGGGTGGTCGGGTAGGTGATGTAGTTGAGGTCGTTGATGCCGCTGGAGGTGCCCAGCAGGGTCATCAGCTGGTAAGGATCGGTATCCTTACCCACCTTCGCCCAGGAAGCGCGGATCTTGCCGTAGTCCAGGATGTCCTTGTTGTAGCTCACGCCCATCTCATCGAGCATGCCGGTGAGGAGGTAGGAGAGGCTCACGGACGGATAGAAGTAGCTGCGGTTCTCGGCCGGGAGGGTGGAGGACCAGTCGTTACGGGCGGTCACGTCCAGGAAGAGGAAGTTCTTGTAACCGAGGTTCGCGAAAGCGTACAGGGACTGGATTTCCTTCTCGTAGATGTCGTTGTAGGTGTCGCTGTCCAGCTGTCCGGCACGGATGTAGTAAGCACCGGAGAACGGGATGTTCTTGGCATCGGCCCGGAGGACCTCGTTCTTGTAGTGCATGATGTTGCCGCCCACGCTGGCGCCGAAGTCGAAGTCACCGAACTTGTTGTTGTAGGAGAGGAGGCCTTCGAGGTTGTTCTCCATCGTGGTGGACTTCCGCATGGAGAATTCGGGCCAGTTGAAACCGGAGGTGTCGTACAGGCGGGTGTTCTTTTCCGTCGTGCCTGCCCAGGTGAGACCTTCCTTCACCTTGAAGGTGAGGTTCTTCATGAGGTTGACGGTGAGCGTGCCCACGCCGAAGAACTTGTTCTGGACGTCGCCGTTCACCAGGTTGTTCTGGATGAAGTAGGGGTTCTGGCAGTTCGGGCTCACCTTGTACCAGTTGACCTGGGCCTCGGCGCCGGCACCGGCGGCCGCGGCGTTGGCGTCGAGCCAGTGCTCGGCGAGGTCGGAGAGCTTGATGCTGCGGGGCATGGTGAGGATGGCGTAGGAGGAACCGTAGGCACCACGGGCCTGGCGGTTGTTACCGGCGGTGTTCACGTAGTTGGCCTTCACGTCCAGCGTGAGCCAGTCGGTGAGCTTGTTGCTGGTGACGAAGTCCACGCTCGTGCGCTTGATGTTGGAGTTCTTCACCACGGAGTTGGTGTTGTCGTAGCCCAGGGTGAGACGGAACGGGTTGTCCTTTCCGCCGCCGGCGAGGGTCACGTTGTTGCTCTGGCTGTTACCGGTCCGGTAGAATTCCTTCCAGGGATTCTCGGTGCCGATATAGGAGATCTCGGAGGTTCCGTCCCACCAGTTGGCCTTGGTGGTGGAGGCGCTCATTTCTTCGCCCCAGGAACCGGTGGCATTCTTGTCATACTTGCCCAGGGTACCCTGGCCGTAGATGTTCTGCAGGGCGGGGAAGTAGGTGACGGGAGACCAGGTGAACTTGCCGTTGTAGGTGACACCGATCTTTTCCTGGCCCTTGCCGCCCTTCTTGGTGGTGATGAGGATGACACCGTTACCGGCGCGGGAGCCGTACAGGGCCGCAGCGGTCGCGCCCTTCAGCACGGAAACGCTCTCGATGTCCTCGGGGTTGATGTCGAACGCACCGCCCTGGTGGTCGATGGAGCCCCAAAGACCGGCCTGGTCGGCACCGGGCATGCCGCCGTTGTCGTAAGGAACGCCGTCCACGACATAGAGCGGGGAGTTGTTGTCGGAAAGGGAGGAGTTACCACGGAGGACCACACGGGTGGATCCGCCGGCGCCGGTCGCGGAGTTGTTGATCGCCAGACCGGCCACCTTGCCCATGAGGGCGTCGGTGAGGGTGACGCCGCCGCCGCGGGTGAGCTCTTCCGCCTTGACGTCCTGCACGGCGTAGCCGAGGGACTTCTTTTCACGGGAGATGCCGAGGGCGGTGACGACGACTTCGTCCAGGAGTTCGCTGTCTTCCTTGAGGACGATGTTCTTGGAGGAACCGTCGAACACGTATTCGACGGGCGCATAGCCGATGCAGGTCACCTGGATGGTGGCGCCGACCGGCACGTTGTTGATCGAGAAGGAACCGTTGGCATCGGTGACGGTGCCGTTGGTGGTTCCCGCTACCACGACGCCCGCGCCGATGACGGGGCCGATGTTGTCGGAGACGACACCGGTGGCCGTGCGGTTCTGGGCGGATGCGGTCCAGGCAATGCATACGAGGACCGCAGTCAGCAGGACTGACTGAAGCTTTTTCAACATAAAGTGGTTGGTTAAAAAATGGTTGGTGATTTCCGATATGGTTGGTTGAGAGGTCGTTTTTCTTCGTTTTAGTGGCTAAATTGCTTGCAAATATATGTTTTTTTTCGTCTCGTTGTCCCTGAAATTGCGTATATTTGTCCGTTTCGAATATTAGAGCGTTAGATTATGGAAGCGAACGAGAACACTATCAAGCTGTATTACAATACTGAGGTTGAGAAGCTCGCGATGCCCGAATACGGGCGGAACGTGCTGAAGATGGTCGAGATGATGAAGAGCATCGAGGACCGCGCGAAGCGGTCGGAGCAGGCCCGCGCCATCGTCAAGGTGATGGAGACCCTGAACCCGCAGGTGCACCAGCAGGAGAACTTTGAGCAGAAGCTCTGGGACCATCTCTATATGATCGCCGGTTACGACCTGGACATCGACGCGCCCTATCCCGCGCCGCATCCGGAGGTGATCAACA
>CAMVPS010000073.1:0-8440 GCA_947169405.1 uncultured Bacteroidales bacterium | reverse complement strand
TGGCCATGTTCGAGCGCCAGTACCGCGACTACCGCAGCGGCATCGCCAAGGAGCGCTTCAACAAGGACCTGGCCGATCTGAAGGCCAAGGCCAACGCGCCCATCGTGGTCACCCGTCCCGTCGTGGAGATGCCCAAGTTCTCCGTCGACGAGTACGTCGCCAAGTATCCGAAGGCCACCCCGGTGCAGGTTCCCGTCAAGGGCCAGCTCCTGTGGCAGGTCGATGTGGACGACGCCTCCGCCGCCCCGGCCGTCGGTACGGCTGTCAAGGCGGGCCAGGTGATCGGCCACGTGCAGGCCTGGTACGGCATGGAGGAGGTCGTCTCCGCCGTGGACGGCCGCATCGTCGCCGTCGTGGGCAAGCAGGGCGACAATGTTGCCAAAAATGAAATCATTGCGTTCGTGCAGTAAAAAACACATAAAATACATAGCGAAACAACACCTGTTTGCGAAAACGGGTGTTGTTTTTCGTTTAGGTGTCTTATCTTTGGGGCCATGAGATTGAAGGATTGGAATACGGAAGAGCGGCCCCGGGAGAAGCTTCTCCTCAAGGGGCCCGGAGCGCTGGGAAATGCGGAGTTGTTGGCGATTTTCATCGGGTCGGGCGTGCCGGGCGCGAACGCAGTGAGCGTCGCGCAGGAGCTGCTGTCGTCCGCCGGCGGCCGGCTCTCGGAGCTGTGCCGACGGCCGGCGAAGCAGCTGATGCGGCAGCGGGGCGTGGGGCAGGCGCGGGCCGTCGCCATCGCCGCCGCCCTGGAACTGGGGCGGCGGTATCTGGCGGAGGCCGCTTCGCGGCGCCCCACGGTGAACGGCCCGGAGGACGTGGTGGACATGATGCTGCCGCTGCTGAAGGGACTGGACCACGAGGAATGCTGGGTCCTGTACCACAACCGGGCCAACGTGGTCACGGGGCGGGAGAGACTCACCTCCGGGACGGCCGACTGCACGCTCATCGACAGCAAGCAGGTGCTGCGCCGGGTGCTGGACGAACAGGCGAAAGCCGTCATCCTCGTGCACAACCACCCTTCGGGCTCTCCCCTCCCCGGAGAATCCGATCTCAAGGCCACGAGACAGTTGCAACTGGCCCTCAAGGCCTTCGACGTCGCCCTGTACGACCACGTCATCATCGCGGACGGGGCATACTACTCATTCCAGGATGAAAGGGTTTGCAAATCGGAATAAATTTCTATATTTGTAGTTCGGATATATGTCCGAACCACAAATCATCGAAACTACATGAAAGTCGTCAATCTCGGCGAGAACCCCTCCGTTCTCAACAATTTCATCGCAGAGATGCGGGATGCCACCATCCAGAAAGACCGTCTCCGTTTCCGGACCAACCTCGAACGCGTCGGCGAAATCTTTGCCTATGAACTCTCCAAAGAGCTCACCTACACCGAGAAAGACGTGGTCACGCCCCTCGGCATCGCCCGCGTCGCGACCTGTGACACCGCGCTCGTGATCTCCACCATCCTCCGCGCCGGCCTGCCGCTCCAGAAGGGCGTCTTCAACTTCTTCGACCACGCCGAAACCGCCTTCCTCGCGGCCTTCCGCAAGTACGGCGCCGGCGACTACTTCGAGATCCGCGCCGATTATTGCACCACTCCGTCCCTGGAAGGCAAGACCCTCGTCCTGGCCGACACGATGCTCGCCACCGGCTCCTCCATCGAGGTCGCCATCGACAAGCTCATCCAGGAGGGCGGCAACCCCATCGCCATCCACCTGGTCTGCCCCATCGCCAGCGCCTACGCCGTGGACCACCTCGCCAAGCGCTTCGGCGACGAAGTCACCCTCTGGGTCGCCGCCATCGACGAGGAACTCACCAGCCACAGCTACATCGTCCCCGGCCTCGGCGACGCCGGCGACCTCGCCTTCGGCGACAAACTCTGATATGGCCGATTCCATGAGAAAAGCCCGGAGCACGACGGTGCCCCGGGCTTCTTTTGCGTATACGGCCGCTTAGAAGACCAGCAGGAACAGGCAGGCGCCCAGGCAGGCGCCCAGCATCGGGCCGGCGACGGGGACCCAGCTGTAGTTCCAGCCGCTGTCGCGCTTGCCCGGGATGGGCAGGATGGCGTGGGCGCAGCGCGGGCTGAGGTCGCGGGCCGGGTTCATCGCGTAGCCGGTGGTTCCGCCCAGGGACATGCCCAGGGCCATGATCAGGCAGGTGACCGGCCAGGCGCCGATGGCGCCGGTGGAAGCGGCCGCCCCGCCCACCTGGAAGGCGTTGCCCTCGAAGCCGATGGCCAGGATGATGAACACCAGGAGCGTGGTGGCGATGAATTCGGAAAGGAAGTTCCGCCAGGGATTCCAGATGGCCGGCATCGTGCAGAAGGTGCCGAGCATCGTGTCGGGCTCGTCGGACGTGGCCTTGTAGTGGTCCTTGTAGAACACGTAGACCAACAGGGCGCCCACGAAACCGCCCAACATCTGGGCGACGATGTAGCCGAGGACCTGGCCCCAGGCGAACTTGCCGGCGATGGCGAGGCCCAGGGTGACGGCCGGATTGAGGTGCGCGCCGGAGACGGGGCCCGCGACGAGGACGCCCATCATCACGGCGAGGCCCCACGCGAGGGCGATCACGACCCATCCGCCGCCTTTCGCCTTGGACTTGTTGAGGGAACAGGCGGCGCACACGCCGTCACCGAAGAGCACCAGGACGAGGGTGCCGATGAATTCGAAGATATATGCGTTCATAGTGTAGGGTTTTACTTCTTTTTTCCAGATTTCTCGACTCCGCCCTGCGGGCTTCGCTCGAAATGACAAAGAAACCAATCCCCGGAATGACAAGAGACGGATGTCATTTCGACCAAGGCCGCAGGCCGCGTGGAGAAATCTATCTGCTCAGGGTGCGGCTGATGGCGTCGGCCCAGCCGGCCTTGAGGGCGGCGGTGTCGGCGCCCGAGGGCGTGAAGACGTGCTCCGCCTGCCACTGGGCCTTGATCTCGTCCAGGGAGGACCAGAAGCCGACGGCGAGGCCTGCAAGGTAGCAGGCGCCCATCGCCGTGGTCTCGGTGACCTTCGGACGGATGACCGAGGTGTCCAGGACATCGGCCTGGAACTGCATCATCAGGTTGTTGCGGGAGGCGCCGCCGTCCACCTTCAGTTCGGAGAGCTTCACGCCGGCGTCCTTCTCCATCGCCCCGACGATGTCCATCGTCTGGAAGGCGATGCCTTCGAGCGCCGCGCGGGCGATGTGGGCCGCCGTGGTGCCGCGGGTGATGCCGCAGATGGTGCCGTGGGCATACTGGTCCCAGTAGGGGGCGCCCATGCCGGTGAGGGCCGGGACGAAGAACACGCCGCCGTTGTCCTCGACCGTCGACGCCAGGGCCTCGATCTCGGAGGAGCTCCGGATGATGCCGAGGCCGTCGCGGAGCCACTGGACGACGGAACCGCCCACGAAGATGGAGCCTTCCAGGGCGTAATTGACCTTGTCCCCGATCTTCCAGGCGACGGTGGTGAGGAGGTTGTTGCGGGAGAGGATGGGCTTCTCGCCCGTGTTCATCAGGAGGAAGCAGCCGGTGCCGTAGGTGTTCTTCACGGAGCCGGGCTCGGTGCACATCTGGCCGAAGAGGGCGGCCTGCTGGTCGCCGGCGATGCCGCCGATGGGCACTTCGTGGGCGAAGATGGTGGTCTTGGTGACGCCGTACACCTCGGAGCTGGAGCGGACTTCCGGCATCATCGACGCGGGCACGTCCAGCAGTTCCAGGAGTTCCTTGTCCCATTCCAGGGTGTGGATGTTGAACAGCATCGTCCGGGAGGCGTTGGAGACGTCGGTCACGTGGACCTCGCCGCGGGTGAGCTGCCACACGAGCCAGCTGTCCACGGTGCCGAAGCGGAGCTTGCCCGCATTGGCCTTTTCCCGGGCTCCTGGGACATGATCGAGGATCCAACGGATCTTGGTGCCGGAGAAGTAGGCGTCGATGATGAGGCCCGTTTTTTCGCGGATGAAATCGGCCTTGTCGCGGAGGGTGTCGCAGAACTCGGAGGTGCGGCGGTCCTGCCAGACGATGGCGTTGTACACCGGCTCGCCGGTTTCCGCGTCCCATACGATGGTGGTCTCGCGCTGGTTGGTGATGCCGATGCCGGCGATGTCCTTGCCGTTGATGCCGATCTTGGTGATGGCCTCGGCGATGACGGCGGCCTCGGAAGACCAGATTTCCATCGGGTTGTGCTCGACCCAGCCCGGTTTCGGGAAATACTGGGTGAACTCCATCTGGGCGGTGGAGCGGATGTTGCCTTCGTGGTCGAAGACGATGGCCCGGGAAGAGCTGGTTCCCTGGTCCAGGGCCAGAATGTACTGTTTCATAACTATGTGGTTTCGATCAATTGGCAGATGAGGGTGGCGCTGGTGCAGTCGACCACCTGGACATCGACATACTCGCCGGTGCGGTGGCCGCCGCCGGGGAAGACGCACATCTTGCTGTTGGAGGCGCGGCCGCAGAGGTCGTCGGGATTCCGCTTGGACGGGCCCTCGACCAGGACGGTGAAGCGCTTGCCGATGTCCCTCCGGTAGCTCTCGAGGGACTTGCGGTTCTGCAGGTCGATGATCTCGTTCAGGCGGCGCGTCTTCACGTCCGCAGGGACGTCGTCGGGATAGTTCCGGGCGGCGAGGGTGCCGGGGCGCTCCGAATAGGCGAACATGAAGGCCCAGTCGAAGCCAACCTCCTCCATCAGGCTCATCGTCGCGGCGTGGTCCTCCTCCGTCTCGGAGCAGAAACCGGCGATGACATCGGTCGTGAGGCCGCAGTCGGGCATCACGCTGCGGATCTTGGCGACCCGCTCCAGATACCATTCCCGGTCATATTTCCGCCGCATCTTCTCCAGCATCCGGGAGCTGCCGGACTGGACGGGAAGATGGATGTGCTTGCAGATATTGTCGTACGCGGCCATCGTTTCGATGACCTCGTCACTGATGTCTTTCGGATGGGAGGTGGCGAAACGGACTCGCAGCTCGGGGCTCACCGAGGCGACGCGCCGGAGCAGTTCCGCGAAGTTCACGGTCTCTTCCGCCGTCTTCCAGAGGTAGCTGTCCACGTTCTGGCCCAGCAGGGTCACTTCCTTGTAGCCCTTCTGGAACACGTCGCACGCTTCGCGCACGATGGAGTGCGCGTCGCGCGAGCGCTCCGCCCCGCGAGTGTACGGCACCACGCAGTAGGAGCACACGTTGTTGCAGCCGCGCATGATGGAAATGAAGGCGCTTACGCCGTTCTTGTCCGTCCGGACGGGGGTGATGTCCGCATAGGTCTCGTCGCGGGAAAGGAGGACGTCGATCTGGGGTTGGTCCGGTGTGAGGGCCTTCAGCAGCCGCGGCAGCGACCGGTAGGCGTCCGGGCCCACGACCAGGTCCACCTTCCGCGTGTCCAGCAGCTTGTCCTTCAGGCGCTCCGCCATACAGCCCACGATGCCCACCACGACGCCCGGGCGCCGCTTGCGCTGCAGATTGAACTGTTCGATCCGGCCCCAGATCCGCTGCTCCGCATTGTCGCGGACGGAACACGTGTTCGCCATGATCAGGTCCGCCTCCTCCATCGACTCCGTCCTTTCATACCCCTCTCCCGCCAGGATGGAGAAGATGACCTCCGTGTCGTTCACGTTCATCTGGCACCCGTATGTCTCTATGTAGGCTTTCTTCATAGTACACAAAGATAGCAAAAATCCGCATTGGCTTAGGCTTTCATGAGCAAAAATGGGCAGTTTCGCTCACGAGACGAGGAAAAACACGGTTTCATAAGCAAATAAAGCTGTTTTTGCTCATGAAACTATTTCTTCTTCGCGGCCAGCGGAAACATCTCGTCCACTGTCCGCTGGTCCAGTTGGGCAATCCGGGCGACCTGACCGTTGGATGCGCCCCATTTGTTCTTGAGTAGAATTCCCAACTCTTTCCGTTGCTGGACAGACAGTTCTTTCACACTGTCGCGACCATACTCCGACCGGCTCAGTTGCTGGGCCGTAATGAACAGTTCGTCATCGTTCAAGTTGGGCCTTTCTCCCATCCGTACAGAGGTTTCGACCTGCGCCTCCACATTCTTGAGCACCCACCAGGCGAACTGGCGGGCATTTGGGAAAAGGCGTTCAACCAACCTGTAGTTCACATAACTTTCAGGGACAATCATCCCATCCCGCACGCGTAACGGTCATTCCGGGCTTGACCCTGCGATTGTCATTCCGGGCTTGACCCTGCGATTGTCATTCCGGGCTTGACCCGGCGATTGTCATTCCGGGCTTGACCCGGCGATTGTCATTCCGGGCTTGACCCTGCGATTGTCATTCCGGGCTTGACCCGGAATCTCAAATGATAGGATTGGCTTTCAATTGAGCGCCCAAGTCCTCCCATCCTGGATTCTTTGTATCAATCAGGTTCCTCTTCCATTCTCTATGCCACCATTTCAGCTGCTTTTCTCTATCGATGGCATCCTGAGGGTTTTGAAAAACTTCGAAATAAACCAACTTGTGACACTTATACTTTCTTGTGAATAAACTTCCGGATCCATTCGCATGTTCCGATACACGGCGAACCAGGTCGGTCGTAATACCGATGTAAAGAACATTATTGCGTACATTGGTCATTATGTAGACGTATGCCATAGTGAAGAAAATGAGATTCCGGGTCAAGCCCGGAATGACGACTAATCATACCCGGAATGACGACTAATCATACCCGGAATGACGATGACTTTAATTCATTCTCCAGCGGCTTCGTACTGAGATGATAAAAGGGACCAGACTCGCGGAACAACTGTTCCTGCATCCATTCGATCTGCCGCTCGGTCGGAGGGGGCCATTTGACATACTGTTCCATCGCTTCAAATCTAACTGGTTTCTTGCAAACATAGCCAATACAAAGTGAAGCGCAAGCGCTCCGGTCGTTGTTTCAGTACGATTTTTATGATTCTTATGATTCTTTGTGCTTTTCTTATTATCCAATCAGCTGACCATGCCGATTGCCATCTTCCTTCTCATGAGCAATAAAGGCTTTATTTGCTCACGAGACGAGAACAAACAAGATTACATGAGCAAATGAAGCCGCTTTTGCTCATGAAATAGAAAAAACCGCCGAAAAGGAGCGGGTTAGGGGCCGATAATCAGAGTTCCCGCCGCAGGCGGGCCTTGGGGATGTCCAGCTGGGCGCGGTATTTGGCGATGGTGCGGCGGGCGACTTTGTAGCCTTTGGCGGTGAGGGCGTCCACGAGGTCGTCGTCGGTGAGGGGGTTGTGCTTGTCCTCGTTGTCCACCAGGTCGCGGAGGACCTTCTTGATTTCGCGGGTGGAGACTTCCTCGCCCTCGCTGTTCTCCAGGCCTTCGGAGAAGAAGTACTTGAGCGGGAACACGCCGAAGTGCGTCTCGATCCACTTGCTGTTCACCACGCGGGAGATGGTGGAGATGTCGAAGCCGGTGCGCTCGGCGATGTCCTTCAGGACCATCGGCTTCAGGGAGGATTCGTCCCCGTCGACGAAATAGTCGTGCTGGTACTCGATGATGGCCCGCATCGTGCTTTCCAGGGTGTTCTGGCGCTGGCGCAGGGCCTCGATGAACCACTTCGCGGCGGCGATCTTCTGCCCCACGAACGTGGCCGCGTCCTTCTGGGAGCGGTCGGTGGAGTACTTGCCGTTCTCCATGATCTCGGCGTAGCGGCGGTTGATGCGGAGCTCGGGGATGGAGAAGCGCGGCATCGACAGGATGAGCTCGCCGTTCTCGTAGTCCAGCCGGAAGTCGGGGACGATCTGCTGGGCCTGGTCGGCGTAGCTGTCGTCGATCTGGCCGCCGGGGGAAGGATTGAGCTTGCGGATCTCGTCCAGGACGGCCTTGAGCTGGTCCGCATCCAGGTGGAAGCGGTTCATCAGCTTGGGGAACTGGCGGCCCTTGAACTCGTTGAACCCGTCGCGGAGGATGCGGACGGCATTGGCCACGGCCGGGGTCTGCTTCTTGTCCTCCAGCTGGATCAGGAGGCACTCGCGGAGGTCGCGCGCGCCCACGCCGGAAGGCTCGAACTGCTGGATGACCTTGAGCATCGCCTCCACCTCTTCCGCGTCGGTGGTGATGCCCGCGCGGAAGGCGAGGTCGTCCACAAGGGACTCGATGTCGCGGCGGAGATAGCCGTCGTCGTCCAGGCTGCCGATGATGAAGGTGGCCACGGCCCGCTGGTGCTCGGTCAGGTTCCGGTAGCCCAGCTGCTCCTGGAGGCTCTGCGTGAAGCTTTGCTTGACGGAGAAGGTATTGTACTCGGGGCGCTCGTCCTTGCCCCAGTTGTTCACGGAACGGTTGTAGTACGGAGTGGGGTCGTCGTCGTCCGAGTAGGAGTTGTAGTTCTCCTCCAGGGAGCCGCCGCTGTTCTCGCGGTCTTCCACCTCGGAGATGGACATGTCCCGGGGCTCGTCCGACTCGCCGCCGGAAGCGGGCGTGTCGTCGATGACCGGATTGTCGTTCAGGACCTCGCGGAC
>CAMVPS010000072.1:0-8533 GCA_947169405.1 uncultured Bacteroidales bacterium | reverse complement strand
CCCACGCGGGCGGGCGGCTCGGACCACGCGTACTTCTCGATGAACGGCATTCCCGCCATCTCCTTCCGTGAGCGCGACGTGTTCGGCTACGACTTCATCTATCGCGACATCTGGCACACCGAGGACGACCTGTACGACAAGCTCATCCCCGCCTATATGGAGCACTCCGCCGTCGTCCAGGCCGTGGCGGCCTACGGCCTCGCGAACCTGGACCATCTCCTCTCCCGGGAAGGACTGTTCAAATGATCCGGGCGATTGTCTTCGACCTCGGCGGCGTCCTCATCGACCTGGACTTCGACAACTGCGTCCGCTCCTTCCGGGAAATCCTCGGGTATGAGCGGATTACGGAAATCCTGGACCTGAGCCACCAGAAGGGCATTTACGGCGACATGGAGGCCGGCCTCATCTCGGAGGACGAATTCCGTGCCGAGGTGCTCAAGGACTCCCGCCCGGGTTGTGTCCCGGCCGATGTGGACCGCGCGATGGCGGGCCTTCTCACGGGGATGGATCCGGCGAAGGTGCCGCTGCTGGAGCGTCTCGCGGAAAAGTATCCCGTCTATGGACTCTCGAACAACAACGAGATTTCCACGGCGCGGATGCACGAGATCTACGAGGAGAGCGGTCTCGACTGGCGGCGGGTGTTCCGGAAAGAGTTCCTCTCCTGTCGGATGAAGATGATGAAGCCCTCGCGGGAAATCTTTGATGCGGTGGCCGCCGAAATCGGCTTCCCGCCGGCGGAGATCCTGTTCGTGGACGACTCGCAGAAGAATGTGGACGGCGCCCGGGCCGCCGGCTGGCAGGCCGCCCTGTACGTGCAGGGTACGGATCTCGGCGCTTGTCTCGCAAATTATTTGTAACTTTGGCACATGTCGCTGTACAGTTACTTCCGGATCAGCAAGCCTTCCGCGGAGAAGGTGCCCGCCGACAAGGTGGATGAGGAATACAAGCGGCTCAGAACCCGCACGTTCTGGGGCGTCACCACGGCCTACATCTTCTACTATGTGTGCCGGATGACCCTCGGCGTGGTGAAGCAGCCCGTCATCGACGGGGGCGTCCTCACCGCGGGGGAACTCGGCATCATCGGCTCCATCTTCTATTTCGTGTACGCGGCCGGCAAGTTCACCAACGGTTTCATCGCGGACTACTGCAACATCCGGCGCTTCATGGCCTGGGGCCTGGGGATTTCGGCGGTCATCAACGTGGCGCTCGGCATCCTGGGCCTGCTGCACGGGCCGCTGGGCATCGGCTCGCTCGTGACGCTGCTGTGCTTCGCCATCCTCTGGGGCGTGAACGGCTGGGTCCAGTCGATGGGCTCGCCGCCCGGCACCATCAGCCTCTCCCGCTGGTTCCCGCTGAACAAGCGCGGAACGATGTACAGCATCTTCAGTTCCACGCCGTCCTTCGGCAAGGCCGTCACGATGATCGTCACCGGTTTCATCGTGGCCTTGGCCGGCTGGCAGTGGGGCTTCATCGCCGCGGCCGCGGCGGGTGTCATCGGCACCATCGTCGCCCTGGTGTTCATCTCCGACACGCCGGAAAGCAAGGGACTTCCCACCGTGCAGGAACTGGCGGGCGAACCGCTCAAGACCCTGGACCAGAAGCCCACGAAGGAGCTCCAGAAGTGGGTGTTCCGCCATCCCGGCATCTGGGTCATCGCCATCTCCAGCGCCTTCATCTACATCACCCAGCACGCGGTGAGCGACTGGGGCGTGCTGTTCCTCCAGAAGCAGAAGACTTTCTCGCTGGAAAGCGCCACGCAGATCATCGGCATCTCCGAGGCCTTCGGCGTGGTGGGCAACCTCCTCGCCGGCTGGATCTCCGACCGCCTGTTCCACGGGAACCGCGCGCGGCCGGTGGTCATCGCCGGCGCCCTCACCGTCGTGACCCTCGCCCTCTTCCTGTTCACGGGCGGAACCTACTGGATGAACATCCTGTACATCGCCCTCTTCAGCATGGCCTTCAGCGTGGTGTTCTGCATCGTCGCCGGCCTGATGGCGCTGGACTTCGTCCCGCGCAAGGCCACCGGCGCCGCCCTCGGCATCGTGGGCATCTCCAGCTACGCCGCCGCCGGCGCGCAGTCCATCGTCTCCGGCTTCCTGATCGAAGGAAACGCCGCCGAGGGCGTATACAACTTCGGGCCGGTGTCCATCTTCTGGATCATCGCCTGCCTGATTGCATTCATCCTCCCTGTCGTCGGGTGGAAGTACCTTCGGAACAAGGAGGATTAATCCCGGCCGTTACCGCCGCCGCAGCGGAAGCCGCTTGCCGTAGGTAAGCATCCGCCACACCCATTCCACCGGGCCGAAGGCGAACGCCCGCATCCAGAGGCTGCTCAGCAGGATCTGGAACGCGTAGACGCCCAGGGCGATGAGTTCCGTTCCCAGCAGGCCCACCCGGTTTCCGAGGCCCAGGCCGATGCCGTAGAACAGCAGGATGCCGATCACCGACTGGCTGAGGTAGTTCGTGCAGGCCATCTTCCCGGGGTAGGCGAGGAGCATCCAGCCCGGCGCCTGTTCGCTCCGGGCGAACAGGAGGGCGAAGCCCGCAGCGTAGGCGAAGCCCATCGGATAGACGCTCACCAGGTACAGCAGGTCGTGGGCCACCTTTCCCCAGGGTGCGCCTTGCATTGAACTCCAGGTGTACAGGATTCCGAAGGGGATGCCGAGGGCGAGTCCCCAGGCGAGGATCTTTTTCAGCAGGGGTTTGCGGCCGTCGAGATCGGCATAAACCCGTTCCCGGCCCACGGCGAAACCGACGAGGAAAAGGGCGAGAACCTTGAAGAGGCGGTGCCCCGACACGAACTCCCACATCCGCTCCACGGCGCCCTGGTGCAGGAACTGCAGGACTTCACGGTAGCTGTGGGCGTCGGAAATCCAGGTGCCGAAATTGGCCTCCGTGATGCCGTACAGGCCGCAGATGCGCCACTGCTCCCGCTCCAGCGGGTCCGCGAGGCGCGTCCCGAAGAGGGCGTCCAGGACCACGGGAACGCAGAACAGGCAGCCCGCGACCGTCAGCAGTTTCCGGGTCGGAAGCTTGCGGAAGGCGGGCAGGATCATCCCGCACACGGCATACAGCGCCAGGATGTCTCCGCTCCAGAGGAACAGCAGATGGATCAGGCCGATGCAAAGAAGTACGGTCATCCGCCGGTAGAAGGTCCGCAGCTTACCTTCGGCATTGGCCAGCTGGATGCTGAAGCCCATCCCGAACAGGAGGGAGAACAGCGTATAGAACTTCCCGTCCACGAAAAAGGTCTGGACGGCGCGGGTGACGGTATCCGTCCGGGTCCAGGTGGCCGGATCCGAGAAGGTCCACAGGGAGAACTCCGGGAAGTTCGCCAGGATGATGCCCAGGATGGCGAATCCGCGGAGCGCGTCCAGGACGACGTAACGTTTTTTCTGCATCGATGTCTGCCGGTCAGCGCGGTGGGGGCGCCCTAATAATACTGGTAGAACAGGGCGATGGACTCCATGCCGGCGAAGAGCTGGCGGAGGAGGTAGCTCTCGTTCGGGGAGTGGATGGTGTCGCGCTCCAGGCCGAAGCCCATCAGGAGCGGGTCGATGCCCAGGATGCGCTGGAGGTCCGCCAGGACGGCGATGGAGCCGCCGCCGCGGGACGGGACCGGCTCGATGCCATAGACCTCGGCCATCGCCTTCGCGGCGGCCTTGTAGCCGTCCGAGGTGATGGGGATGAGGAAACCGTTGCCGCCCTCGCAGGGCTGGACGTCGACCTTCGCGTAAGGCGGGCAGATGGCGCGGAAGTGCTTCTCGAAGAGCTCCGTGATCTTCGCGGAGGTCTGGTTCGGGACGAGGCGCATGGAAATCTTCGCATGGGCCGTGGAAGGCAGGACGGTCTTCGCGCCCTTGCCGGTGTAGCCGCCCCAGATGCCGCAGACGTCCAGGCACGGGCGGATGCCGACGCGCTCGAGGGTGGTGTACCCCTTCTCGCCCTTGACCTCGTTGATGTCCAGGAAAGCCTTGTACTCG
The DNA here is from genome assembly GCA_947169405.1 of uncultured Bacteroidales bacterium. Lineage (GTDB taxonomy): Bacteria > Bacteroidota > Bacteroidia > Bacteroidales > UBA932 > Cryptobacteroides. Next base: position 4,550 of record CAMVPS010000072.1, on the reverse strand, counting down.
TCCATGTCGAAGGGGGCGCGGGCCAGCATGGCGCGGTCCTCGGCGGAGAGCTCCACGACGTCGTCGTAGAAGCCGGGGACGGTGACGCGGCCGTCGGCGTCGTGCAGGCTGGCGATCATCGCGCAAAGCGTGTTGATCGGGTTCGCCACCGCGCCGCCGTAGTGGCCGGAGTGGAGGTCCTTGTTCGGGCCGGTGACGGTCACTTCCAGATAGGAGAGGCCGCGCATGCCGCAGTTGATGGACGGGACCTTCTCGGAGATCATCGTCGTGTCGGACACGAGGATGATATCGGCCTTCAGGAGTTCCTTGTGCTCCTCCGCCCAGGCGGCCAGAGACGGACTGCCCACTTCCTCTTCGCCCTCGAAGATGAACTTCACGTTATGCCGCAGGAGACCCTTCTTGAGCAGAAACTCGAAGGCCTTTAGGTGCATGAACAGCTGGCCCTTGTCGTCGTTCGCGCCGCGGGCGTAGATGGCTTCCTCCCCGGTGGCCGGGTCCTTGGCGAGGACCGGCTGGAACGGGTCCGTACGCCACTTCTCCAGCGGCTCCGGCGGCTGCACGTCGTAGTGGCCGTATACGAGCACCGTCTTCGCGGCGCCGGGCACGGTCTTGACGCCGTAGACGACGGGGTTGCCCTTGGTCTCGTACACGGCAGCCTTGTCGGCGCCGGCCGCGACGAGGAGCTCCGTCAGGCGACGGGCGCAGCGGTACATGTCGGGCTTGTATTCCGGCTTCGCGCTGATGGAGGGGATGCGCAGCAGGGAGAAGAGCTCCTCGAAGAAGCGTTCGCGGTTCTGTTCGATATAGGCTTTCATCTTGTCAGTGTTTTCTACAAAAATAACAAAAAACGTAAAACCAGACGCACATTCGGGAATATTTCATAACTTTAAAGGCTGAAACTAACCACACGCCATGAAGGAGATTCTGAAATACCTTTGCACCTGGAAGTTCTGGAAGGAACTGTTCATCATGACCCTGGGCATGGCCATCGCGGCCGCCGCCGTCTACTATTTCATGATGCCCGGCAAGTTGGTGCTGGGATCCATCTCCGGTCTGTCCATCGTCGTCGCGAACGTGCTGGCCATGGTGGGCATCCCGGTGAAAGTCTCCTGGATCGTCACGGTCATCAACGCCGTCCTGCTCATCATGGCCTGGCTCCTGATCGGGAAGGAATTCGGCGCCAAGACTGTGTACACGGCGATGATCCTGGGTCCGCTCCTGGACTTCTGGGAGTGGGTGTGCCCCTATGAGAAGCTCATCGAGCCCGGCCTCACGTCCGTGATGGGCGACCCGCTGATGGACCTGATCTGCTTCGTGCTCGTGGTGAGCATCTCGCAGACCATCCTGTTCTCGATCAACGCCTCCACAGGCGGGCTGGACATCCTCGCGAAGATCGTGAACAAGTACCTGCACTTCGACATCGGCGTGTCCGTGACCGTCGCCGGGGCCATCATCTGCTGCACGGCCTTCGCCATCAACCCGTTCCGGATGGTCGTGATCGGCCTGGTGGGCACCTGGCTCAACGGCCTCGCCCTGGACTACTTCATGGCCTCGGTCAACCGCCGCAAGCGCATCTGCATCATCGCGAAGGGGCACGAGCAGGAAATCCGCAGTTACATCACGGACACCCTGCAGCGCGGCTGCTCCCTGTACGAGGTCATCGGCGGTTACAGCGGCGAGAAGAGCCTCGAAATCCAGTCTCTCCTCACCACGGACGAGTTCTCCAGCGTGATGAACTTCATCAAGAAACACGACATCAACGCCTTCATCACCGCCGGCAACGTGAGTGAAGTGTACGGCCTTTGGAACCGTCACAAGAACAAAGTTGAAAAATAATTTGCAGTTTCGGTTTTTTGCCGTATCTTTGCAGTCCCCAAACCGCGGTAGTGGTGAAATGGTAGACACGCTACTTTGAGGGGGTAGTGCCCGATGGGGCGTGTGAGTTCGACTCTCACCTACCGCACAAGAGACAGTCCAAAAGGCTGTCTCTTTTCTTTTTTCGCCCAGTAAAAGTGCTCGTACCGGCCCCGATATTGGACCGGTACGGGCATTTGGGGCCGTTTTTCGCTCGTAAGGGTCCGGCCAAGGGACCGGTACGGGCGGTAGGAGGGTGGCGCGGCCCTCGGCGGTAACCGTACAAGTCTGGCTTGTGCAGGGAAACGTCCGTGGAACGATGATTTTATGTACAAGTCTCGCGGATTGTGCCGATATCGGCTGGAATTCTGGAGACTTGTACGGGAAATCGCCGCGAGGCGCGCATGTCGATGTACAAGCGAGACATGTACATCGCGTACATCTCCCTTTTGCCGCAAATGCAGCCACGCTATCAAAAACAGAATCACCTTCGGGGATCCCGACCGCGTGGAGACTGGTTCATCAATTCGGTAAGGAATAATTATGGTTCTTCCACGCAGTATTTTACCCTTTTGCGGTCTTTATATAGAATAAGCCGCGAACTATATGGACAAGCGACAACTCGTGGATGGCTGCAAACGTGGGGACCCCGCATCGGCGGAGGCCCTCTATCGGGGCTATTCCGGCAAACTTATGGGAATATGTCGGCACTATGTGGATTCCCAGGAGGTGGCGGAAGACCTGTTGCATGACGCTTTTGTTGTGATCTTGTCCTCTATCGGCCAACTTAGGAATCCGGAAAAGCTGGAAGCCTGGATGGGGGTCATCGTGAAGAACCTTGCTATCGATTATCTCAAGGAGAGCCGGCATTTCACACATCCGGAGGAAGACATTGACATAGAGGATGTCCCGGAAGAGACCATGTATCCTGTCCCGCCGTACGATGATTTGTTGGAACTGATTGACCGCCTGCCAAAACAGTATGGAAAGGTGTTCCGCCTGTCCGTTCTGGAGGGACTTTCGCATAAGGAAATCGGGGCGCTGCTGCATATCGGAGAGAAGTCATCCTCATCCAATCTTTTCAGGGCAAGACAGGTACTACAGAAGGAGTTGAAACGGTATTGGCTGGCACTCCTTGCCTTGATAGCCCTGATTGTCACTCCACTCCTGCTGCATAAAGAGACGGAGTCCATGCCGGGACAGAATGGTCCTGTGGCCATGACGCCCGCCGAAGACAGTGTCCATGTGGTACTGCCGGTGGATTCGTCGTCGGCTCCAGAGACTCCTTCCTTGATAGAGAGTCCCCAAATGGCAGCAATCAGCGCCAATGATACAACGCTGACGAAGACCGATTCTTCCATTATACGCGAGAGGCTGGCTCCTATTGACATTCGTCCTATTTCTATCCCGTCCGTTTCACTCAGAGCATCCGGACAGAAATTCAGGATCAGAAAGCAAGAGCGACAGGCGGCAGAGTTCAACCAGCCACTGCTGGCCGAAACCAGAACAACGGCGCGTAAGAATCTCCTTGGACTTCTGCCTTCCATTTCGGCACTGCCCAGCGCTATTGCCGGAAGCAGCCCGATTGTGATGGGTTCCGGTATCCTGGCTCAAGCATCGTCCCACATTCTGGCTCCGGACACGAGGGTCTCCTCTTGGGATGACTTCCTCACGGCAGTACAGTCCATGGAAGGCCATTACAGCACCGGCGACTCGCTCGCTTACTACAACTCGCTCCTCCATATTGCGGAAAGGCTGGCAGTACCGGACGTAATGGATCCGAATCCGAAGCCTGTAGAGGAGAAAGCCGAATACGAAAAGCCGCTTACGCTAGGTTTCAGCACCAGTATCGGTTTGAATGACCGCTGGAGCGTACTGACAGGTCTGGAATATACGCGGTTGCGTTCTACGCATTCCATCGGCCGTGATACGTTGTATATCAAGAATCAGCAGACCATCCATTATCTGGGTGTCCCTCTCGGCCTGTCCTATACGGTCTGGTCAAAGGGCAATCTGAACCTGAATGCATCTGCCTTCGGCAAGATGGAGATTCCGGTTGCCGGAATCCTGAACAGCGAGCACCACAACGGAGTGGCCTACACTTATCAGAATACATTGCGGCTAAAAGCTCCGGTTCAGTGGTCTGCGGGTGCAGGCATCGGGGTTCAGTATAATCTTACCCCTTGGATGGGCCTGTATGCGGAGCCGCAGGTTCGATATTATTTCGATACCGGAGGTGGCGTCCAGACAATCAGACAGGTTCAACCCGTTGAATTTGCCGTACCGTTCGGCGTACGACTGACCTTCTAAGGCACGCAGTATTTACCCATCCGGTCAGTCTAATAGGAAAACGGACCTGATGGGAAACAGATACCAAGACCGGCATCAATACTTCGATGAGTTGGTGGAGACATCGGCGGCTTTCTACGTCGATTATATCCGCCAATACATACCCATTGCCGATGGCACTCGCGTTTTGGAAGTGGGGTGCGGCGAAGGCGGGAATCTTTTACCCTTTGCGCTGATTGGCTGCGAGGTGACAGGGGTTGACTTTTCCGAGAAGAAGATTGAAAATGCGCGGAACTACTTCCGGATGAATGGCGCTGAAGGTAGTTTCTTTTGTGCGGATTTCTTTGATTTACCCAAACAGGACAAAGCATTTGACGTAATACTTGTCCACGATGTGATAGAGCATA
>CAMVPS010000071.1:0-8648 GCA_947169405.1 uncultured Bacteroidales bacterium | reverse complement strand
TCCGTCAGGGAGAACCCGTCGATGTGCGCGGATTCCTTGATGAGCGCGGCGATGTCCTGTTCCAGGATGTTGAGCGGAGCCTCCACCGCGGGCTTCTCCGCCTTGCGGACCTCGGGCTTCGGAAGCGCCTTCCGGTCCACTTTCTGATTGACATTCAGGGGGATGGCGTCGATCTGCATGGTCACGGAAGGGACCATGTACGGGGGCTTGCGCTCCAGGATGAACGCATTCAGGGCGTCGATGTCCACCGGGGCGTCGCTGACGACGTAGCCCGCCAGGAACTTGCCGCCGCCCTCGCCTTCCTCGTCGAAAGCCTGGACGGTCACGTCCGTGATGCCGGGGAACTCCCGGATCACGCTCTCGACCTCCTTCAGCTCGATCCGGAAGCCGCGGATCTTGACCTGCATGTCCTTGCGGCCGATGAACTCGATGTCGCCGTCGGCCCTCCAGCGGACGATGTCGCCGGTCCGGTACATATGCTTGAACAGCGGATCGTCGGTATAGGGGTTGTCCACGAACACCTCGGCCGTCTTGTCCGGGCGGCCAAGATAGCCCTTGCCCACCTGCAGGCCGGAAATCAGCAGCTCGCCGGCGGCGCCCACCGGCATCCGCCAGCCGCCCTTGCCGGCGATGAAGGCGTGGACGCCCGGAAGCGGACGCCCGATCGGGACGTCGGGTTCCTGGACGGTCACGTGCTTGCTCACGACATAGGCCGTCGTCTCCGTGGGGCCGTAGCAGTTGAACATGCCGAACTTGGGCACGGGGAAGCTGGCCATCTTCTCGCCGCCGGTGTACAGGCCCACCAGGGACTTGTTCTCCGGGAAGTTGATGGCGAACTGGGTGGCCACCTGCGTGGTCATCATCGAATGCGTGATGCCGTTCTGTTCGAAATATTCGTTCAGGGCGAGGAGGTCCAGCCGGATCTCCTCCGGGATGATATACAGGGACGCGCCGGCCGCGAGGGCCGTGGAGAAGTCGCTCATGTTGGCGTCGAAGCCGAAGCTGGCGTAGGCGGCGGTATGGGAGACCTCCGTGATGTTCAGGGCGGCGTCATTGTTCCGAGCGAAGACGGAGATGTTCCGGTGGCAGAGCTGCACGCCCTTGGGAACGCCGGTGGTGCCGCTGGTATAGAGCAGGATGAACAGGTCGTCCGGTGCGGGGGCAGGCACATTGGCCTTTCCCTCGGGCAGGGACTGGATCTTGTCCGTCGGCAGGACCGGTCCCTCATACCCGCTGATGAGGCCTTCCAGGCCGGGATCGGCGATGAGGAGGGAGGCGCCCGCATCCTTGACCATAAAGGAGAGGCGCTCGGTCGGGTAGGACGGGTCCAGCGGCTCGTAGGCGCAGCCGGCCTTCAGGACGCCGAGCGGCGCGACGACCATGAACTGGTTCCGGTTCAGGATGATGGACACCACCCCGCCGGGCTTCACGACCGAGGCGACGTGCGCGGCGAGCCGGTCCGTCAAGGCGTCCAGCTCCGCATAGGTGAGCGTCGTGTCGCGGAAGACGACGGCCGGATGGTCGGGGTACTTGGCGACATTCTCGCGGAAGAGGTCCAGGAGAGTCACATCCGGGTCGCCGGGGAAGGGGTCCGGGTTGAAGGAATCGGTCTCGGCGACCTGCTTTTCCGTCGCGAAGGCGAGGTCGCCGACCTTGCCGGCCTTCTCCATGGACAGCAGGCAGGCGGAGAAGCTGTCCGCGAACTGCTGCAGGATGCCCTCCGAGTACTGGTCGGAGCGGAACTGGCACACCAGCTTGAAGCCGCCCTTGCCGGCGTCCGCCAGCCGGAAGGCCAGGGCGTCGTCGCCGACGGCGGTTTCCGGGTCGTCGGGGCCGTCAAAGGAGGCGGAGAAGCCCGGCCCCAGGTCCCGGACGCAGTCTTCGTAGGTATAGTCCGCGAAACGGGCCGCGCCCTCGGCCTGTTCCTGCCGGTTCCGGACCAGTTCCTCCAGGGATTGATCCGGGGTCCATTCCACCAGGACCGGCCGCTTGCCGCCGCCCGTGGGGAAGAACGCCTTCGTATCGGCATTCCAGACGGAGACGGTGACGCCGAAAGCGGTCGTCAGCAGGACGTCCGCCTCGCAGGAGAAACGCTTGCGAAGCGCTTCCAGATTCTTGGAGCCAAAGGCGATGGGGCATTCCACCTCCTTCATTTCGCCTTTTCCGCCGGTGTGCAGGTCGGGAATCAGACGCGTATCCAGGTCGGCGCAGGCCGAATAATGTTCAACGAACCAGGTACGGGCCTCTTCCGGGCCCGCGGGGGACGTCTTGGAAACGGACTTACTCATGTGGCTTTCGAATTTACTTAACCTCAAATATAGCAAATGTTTCGCAATCAGCCTACCGCGTGCGGGATTTTTTCGTACCTTTGCACACAATCTGATTGACAGCTATGGACAAGAAAAGTTATGCATTCGGCATGAGCCTGGCCGGCAACCTGCTCCAGAACGGAGTGCACGGGCTCAATTTCGACGATTTCGTGGCCGGTCTGAAGGCCATGCTCCAGGGGGAGAAGCTCGCCATCTCGATGGACGAGGCCGGCGAGGCCCTCGAGCAGTTCTACAAGGAGATGGAGGAAGAAGCCTCCGAACGGGCCGCCGCAGCCGGCGCCGCCGCGAAGGAGGAAGGCGAGAAGTTCCTCGCCAAGGTCGCCCGCGACCCCGAGGTCCGCGCCACCGGCAGCGGCCTGATGTACAAGGTCCTGAAGGAAGGCACCGGCAAGAAGCCCTCTGCGACGAGCCAGGTCAAGTGCCACTACGAGGGGACTTTCCCCAACGGGCAGATCTTCGACAGCTCCTACAAGCGCGGCGAACCCGCCGTCTTCGGCCTGAACCAGGTCATCAAGGGCTGGACCGAAGGTCTCCAGCTGATGGCCGAGGGTGCCAAGTACGAGCTCTACCTGCCGTACAACCTCGCCTATGGCGAGCACGGAGCCGGCAACGCCATCCCTCCGTACTGCGCCCTGAAGTTCGTCGTCGAACTGATCGAGGTTCTCTAATCCTTACCAGGAATACTCCACCGTCAGCAACAGGTTGCATCCCGGCATCGGATAGCCCTGGACGACCTCATATCGGTGGTTGAACAGATTTCTGAGCGTCACGCCCGCGTTCAATTCCGGCAGCATTGCCCGGTTCTTGAACGCGGGCATTGTCATTTTCCGGAAGAGCGAGACATCGCTGACGGTCCAAGGGGCGATGTAGTAGTCCGGCGTGTTGGCCGTCCGGGACCATCTGGCACCGGTGAACACCGTCTCCCAGGTGAAAGACCAGTCCTCCCATCCGACGCACAGGTCCACCCCGCCGCTGTGTAGGGGAATATAGGGGATCTGGTTGCCGTACGTGCGGCTGTCCGGATCGCTGTGGTCCAGCGCCCGCTGGAATGAATAGCGGAAAGTCACGTCCACCGACCATCCCTTCCGCCAGAACCGCGCATCGGCCTTCACATCCAACCCCGCCACATCCACTTTCCCGATGTTCAGCATCGTCCAGCGGAATTGCGAGGACGTGGGGATGGCGACAATTTTGTCGTCGATGCGGTTCAGGTAAGGCGAGATCCTTCCCGAGAAAGACCAGGGGCCGGACGTATGATCCAACCGGATGTCGACCCCGGTCTGGAAGGCAGATTCCGGGACAAGGGAGGAGTTGCCCATCAGCGAATAATACAGGTCGTTGAAGGAGGGCAGCCGATAGCTGCGCTTCGCGAAGGCATCCACTTCCAGCCAGCGGAACGGGGCATAATACAGGCTGAAAGACGGCATCCAGGCATCCCGGAAGGTGTTTTCACGGGTCCATCCGCCGGCCTGCGGCGTCAGGAACCGGTCCCAGGCCCCCTGATAGACGCAGTGGGCCGCCACGCGGAAATCCTCCCAGGCCAGCCGGGTCGCCAGGGCGGCCGTGACGACGTTCCGGCGGGGGGTGACGGACTGACCGGCGTCGGAATCCAGCGCGTTCCGCTGGAAATCGACGCTCAGGTCCACCGACCACGGGTCGGCCAGGACCAGAGACTGGGCCAGCGAAAGATAGCCGGAGCGCTGGCGGTAGTGCAGGTCATACGGCAACGCCATCGGATTCTTCTCAGGATGGGTGTTGTAATGGATGTAGTCGTCGGCGTACTTGAACTTCAACGACGTGGCATACCGGGAGGTCCAATCCTGGTTCCAGCCGCCCTGGACGAAGAAATCCCGGTCGGCCTGGCGCTCCGCGCTGAAAGGGAAGCCCGACGCACGGCGGATGACCGGGCCGGGGAATCCCCGCTCGGAGCCATAGCCATAAACGCGTACGCGCCAGTCGCCGTGACGAAGCTGTCCGAACAGGGCCGATTCCAGGCGAAGGCTCTTGATGTCCCCGTTCTCCCGGACCAGCGTCGTGTCAAAATACGGATACTTGTATCGGCCGTTTGAAGTCAGTCCTTCCGCCGACACCCGGAGAGTGACGGGGCCCAGCTGCCGGTCCCATTGAAGGGAAGGCTGGAAGGTCCCGAACGACCCTCCCCGGAGCCGGGCCCGCCCGCCGTCCTGGTCGAACAGCAGGGGGCGCTCGCTGTCCAGATGGACCGCCGCGCCGGACGCATATTCCTTGGCCGTCTGCAACCGCTTGGTTTTCTGCCCATTATAAAGGGCGACCATCGCCAGGCCGTCCGTAGAGAACCGGCCCAGGTCCACCTGCATGTTCTGGGCGTTGTCCACCTGGACCCCGTCCAGGAAGATGCCCACGTGTTCGCTGCCGAGGCTCCGGACGTTGACGGTCTTGAGCCCGCCCACGCCCCCGTAGTCCTTGACCTGGACGCCGGTGAAGCGGCGCAGGACGTCGGCCACCTGGGCGGGCGCCGCTTTCGCGCCCGGCAGGTACACCGACTCGGCGGGTTTCACCACGGGATAGACCTGCACGGACCAGACCGAAGCGGCAGCCAGCGTGTCCGCCTCCTGGGCCTGCAGGCACCAGGGGGCGGACAAGGCGGCGGCCAGCGCTATGACGGCGCGCTTGCGCAAATCAATACACGGCGAAGTGCCCGGGGCAGACGCCGGCGTCTACGCTCCAGCGCTTAGCGCCTTTGTAGTAACAAGAGACGGTGCCCGGATTGAAATAATCCCCCGCGTCACTCACGAAGAACGTATCGGCATCCAGCGCATACAGGCCGTACAGCGTCTTCGCGGACACATTCAAGGTCCAAGCCTTCTTGTTCCCGCCCTGGACGCTCCAGGACTGGTAGACATGGGAGGCGGCGCTCCAGTCGAATTCCGTTTCGGTGCCGATGCAATAGACCGTATCCCCAAGCAGGGCGGAAACTTTCACGTAATCCGCCACCTTGGACACGGCGTTCCCTTGTCCGGGACGGAGCAGATACAGGCCGGAATGGACATCCCAGAAATTGCCGAGGGTGGTCACATAGATGTTGCCTTTGCCGTCGGAATAGACATCCTTCAGGTTCACCTGCACCGGGACGGTCGCCGTGACCTTGAAGCTCTTCGTGTCGATGATGCTGACCGTGTTGTCATAGGCATAGTCCGGCGGGAGCTGGCTGGAAATGCCGCCGGAATTGGCCACATACAGCTTTCCGTCGTAGCAGGCGACGCCTTCCGGCTGGTACCCCACCTCGACATTTCCAGCGACCTTCTTGGTTTTCAGGTCGATCCGGTACACCTGGCCCTTCGGGTTCTTGGAATCCGTGATCGAATAATTGCCGTTCTCGTCATAGCTTCCATTCGCATAGGCGCCCGCCCAGGAAGTGACATAGGCATATTGGTCGTCGAAGGCCAGGTTCCGCGGGGTGGGAACCGCGATCGCAGCGATTTCCGTCTCGTCCTTGGCGGAGACGACCTCCACGAGGCCGGAATTGTTCACGACCATCCAGAGTTCATCCCCCTGGACCGCGATGTCGTTCCCCACGTCGCCGAGGCCGGCGCCCACACTCGGATTCATCTTCTTGAAAGCGCCGGTGACGTAGTTCCCGTCGGAGAACCGGAGGAAATCCAGGGTCGCGTTGTTGGCGCCCATCCCCCCTTCGTTCAGGACAAACAGTTTACGGGCCGATTCCGGGAAACCGGAGACATCGACTTTCTGGCCGGTCAGGTCCGCGTCCTTGGACGGCGGTTCCGGCACAGGATCCTTGCGGCACGCGCAGAACGCCAGCGCACCGCACAGCAAAAGCAGCGTTGCTTTTTTCATTGAAAATTAAATAATTAACGTTCCCGCCCGGACTTGTCCCCGAGTCCTTTTGCGTAACTGGACGATGGCAGGTCTTCTGACTGGTCCCGGCCCCGGCCTTCTCGAAGAATCCGTCATGGCCGGCGTGACCGGCAATCTCTTCAATGGCATCGATTCGGAGCCGTTGTGGACGACACAGCTGCGGGCACAGTTCCGGATTCCCACCGGCTTCCCTATTGAGCTCGCCGGGAAGACTCCCGGCCGCAGCACCATCCTCTGGTGCAAAGATACGAAAAAAACCGGATTACCAGGTCTTGTAAGGATGCTCGGCGAGATAGCCGTTGTAGTAGCGCTTGTCGTCCGTGACTTCCTTTCCCAGCCAGGACGGCCTTTCGAACGGCTCGTCCGGGCTTCCCAGTTCGATCTCGGCCATCACCAGGCCGTCGTTCTCCCCGTGGAATTCGTCCACTTCGAAGCAGCGGGGCGTACTTGTCATTCCGAGCGAAGCGAAGGAATCTGCCGGGACGATCCAGCGCGTCTTGTCCACGCTGCCCGGCTTGCACAGCGCGAACAGGTCCTCGGCCTCCTGCAGGGAGATTTCCTTCTCCCACTCCGGACGGCTTCCGGGAATGATGGACGGGCCCTTGATGGTCAGGAACCCTTTGTCGTCGCGGATGCGCACGCGCACCGTCCGGCCGCTGTCATGGGCCAGATACCCCTGGCGGATACGGTAGGACTTCACCGCCTGCGCCTGATAATCGTCGTTAAGAACCAGGAATTTACGTTCAGTCTCGATATTCATCACATCAGGTATTTGGACATGTCGCGTCCGGCGGCGAGGCCGTCGCGGATCTCGGTGGAAGAAATGTCGATGCGGGGCGCTTTCAGCAGTTCGATGCGATAGTCCGGGCACTCGCGCATGAGCCGCGCCTTCAGGTAGCCGCGGTGATAGCCCTTCCGCGGAAAGACCGCGACGCCGTACTCCTTCAGGATGCGCTCGTGCTCCCGCCAGCGCGGAAAGCTCTCCAGGTTGTCCGCTCCGATGACCAGCGTGAACTCGTTCTCCGGTTCCCGCGCCCGCAGCGCGTCCAGCGTCCGGATCGTATAATGCGGCGGTTCCATCCAGAGCTCGATGTCATCGACCCACACCCGGATCTCCGGATGCCGCTTCACGGCCTCCACCGCCGCCCGGTACCGTTCCTCCCCCGTCAACACATTCTCCGCCCCCTTGAACGGGCTCTGCGGCGACACGATGAGATACACCCAGTCAAACGCCGCATCCAGCGTCAGATACTCCATAATGGCCTGATGGCCGATATGCAACGGGTTGAAAGAGCCCGAGTAAACCGCAATTCTCATTCAGCCAGGAACGCATCGACCATGGCATCGGCCTCCTTGAGCGCGGTGGCGAGGTCGTCGTTGATGAGGACCTTGTCGAACTGGGGGGCGTAGGTCATTTCCTCGGCGGCCTTGGCGACGCGCTTCTCGATGTCCTCGGCGGAGTCGGTGCCGCGCCCGATGAGACGCTGCCGCAGGACCTCCACGGAGGGGGCCTGGATGAAGACGGAAAGGGCCTGGTCGCCGAAGTATTTCTTGAGGTTCACCCCGCCCTTGACGTCCACGTCGAAGATGATGACGTTCCCGCGGGCCCAGATGCGGTTCACTTCCGCCTTGAGCGTGCCGTAGAAGCGGTCGGGATAGACTTCCTCGAACTCGACGAACTTGTCGTCTCGCACCAGGAGGCGGAAGATGTCGGCGGAGTAGAAGAAGTATTCCACGCCGTCCTTCTCTTCGCCGCGCGGCGGCCGGGAAGTGGCCGAAACGGAGAACTCGATGCCCGGATGGCCGCCCAGGATATGGTTCACGACGGTGCTTTTGCCCGACCCGGAGGGCGCGGAGAAAATCAATACTTTGTTCATGGTCCTATTGTGCATGGATGATGATACAAAAATACGAAAAAAATTGCTAAATTTGCGGATGCTTATCCAAGCGATATCGTTTAATACTTTATAACTATGGTTTCTTACAAAGAATTAGGTCTTGTGAACACCCGTGAGATGTTCGCGAAGGCTGTCGCCGGCGGATACGCCATCCCGGCTTTCAACTTCAACAACATGGAGCAGCTCCAGGCCATCGTCCAGGCTGCCGCCGAGACCAAGTCCCCGGTCATCCTCCAGGTTTCCAAGGGCGCCCGCAACTATGCGAACTCCACCCTCCTCCGCTATATGGCCGAAGGTGCCGTCGCTTATGCGAAGGAACTGGGCTGGGAGCACCCCCAGATCTGCCTCCACCTCGATCACGGTGACAGTTTCGAGCTGTGCAAGGACTGCGTCGACATGGGCTTCAGCTCCGTGATGATCGATGCTTCCTCCCTCCCGTACGAGGAGAACATCGCCCTCACCAAGAAGGTCGTGGAATACGCCCACCAGTTCGACGTGACCGTCGAGGCCGAACTCGGCGTGCTCGCCGGTGTCGAGGATGAGGTTTCCGCCGCGGAATCCCATT
>CAMVPS010000070.1:0-8872 GCA_947169405.1 uncultured Bacteroidales bacterium | reverse complement strand
CCTTGTCACCAACCAAAAATGTCAATGTCACCAACCAAAAATGTCAATTATACCTTTTATTTTACCGGGGGAAGACCCCCGGACCCCCTCCCGGTTACGAATCTTCATTTCGGTGAGCCCGATAGAAAAAGTAGTTTGATGAAACGCGTTTCATCAAACTACTTATAATCGCATAGATATCAAATAGTTAGTACGTGTTTCGCCAACTACTTTTTGCACCTATAGCGAGGACCCCCGGACCCATAGTTGTCATTGGAGCATCTTCAGGATCTGTTTCTCCGTGGCGGTGGGGGCTATCGACTGAATATGATCCACCAGCAGGGCCAGGGATTCGGCGGGGGAGTGGTCCACGTCGAGGGTGCGGGCTTCGCCGAAGGGGAAGCCTCCGGGGCCCGGGATGGCATCGACACAGAAGAGGGACTCCGGCGTGCAGAAGGAGGAGACCTGCCAGCCGTTGTAGTGGAGGTCGGGACCGCGGTAGACGCGCGTGATGTCGCCGGTGACGACGCGGCACTGCATCTGCAGGCGCGTCATCAGGGCGTCGGCCGCGCTTTTCTTCACGCCTAGCAGCGCCCGGATTTCCTTGATGCCGATGCTGCCGTGCTCAGCCAGATACTCCATCACCTGCCGTTGATCGGCCGTCGGCTGGTACTTCTCCAGGCTCCGCCGCCAGTTCATCAGCTCGGCATACCATTCCACCGTCGCGAAGGCGGCCTTGCCGCCCCAGAGGAACTTGCCGTAGGCGACGTCGCCGCTCTGGACGACCGGAATCTTCCAGTCCCAGGGCGTCTTGCGCAGGTCCTCCTGGCCGTCGAACCAGTTCTCCCGGGCGGTCATTTCCTCGATGGAGTAGCCCGGGATGGGATTTTCGAAAAACGGGACGATGCCCAGCGTCTCGATGACGTCGAGCATCGTCTCCGCAGATACGACGGTTGCCGGAAGTCCGGCCTCCTTTTTCCGGTCGAACGACATTACCTTCTCATCGGCCTTCCGCCGCGACCTCCCGTATTGAACGCCCAGCTGATGCCGAAGCCGATGTGGGAGAACGTGGACGCTTTGCTCAGGTACCACTGGTAGTGGACGCTGATGCGCAGGCATTCGAACAGTTCGACGCCGGCGCGGGGGCTGAGCACGAGCGCCTGGGTCCATTCGCCCGTGTCCGCGAACTCGCTCTTCTCATAGCCGAATCCCGGGCCGACGCCCAGGCCGAAGTAGGGATTGAAGCCGCTGTAGGGGAACAGGTTGAAGTCCGTGACCACCAGGGGCGTGCCCTGCCAGAACCGGGCGTCCGGGCCATAAGGCTCGCCGGAAGTGGTGTAGGACCCCTTCCCGAACGTGGTGGACAGTTGAAGGCCCATATCCACGACTGGATTGATCTTTACCCGATATTCGCCGAAGTAGCCCAGCCGGTCGGGCCGGTACGTATTCCCGTTCCTGTTGAAGTGGTTCAGCATGATGCCCACTTCGAAGGCTCCGTCCATATAGTAGCGGTTGGGGCGGTAGCCGCCGCCTCCGTGGTTGTAGCCGTAGCCACGGCCGCCGCCGGGGCGTCCGGGGCCGTACTGGGCAAAGGCGGTCATCCCGACGGCCAGTGCTAGGAGGGTGATCAGTGCTCTTTTCATGGCGTGCAACGTTTTATCCGGCCTTATGCAAAAGTAAGACCAGAAAGATCTTCCGGGGAAGAATCTTTCCGGTCTTGGAGAAAGGGGGTGTCCCTAGCGGGCCATAATGGCGCCGACCAGGCCCAGGATCGCGTAGAATTCCGGGAGAGCGGCGTAGATCAGGGTGTTCGTGAACACGTTGTGTCCCTGGGAGACGCCCACGATACCGTTGGCGCAAACCTGACCCTGGCGGATGCCGGAGATCATACAGGCGAGGCCCACGCTCACGCCCACGCCGAAGCAGAGGGCGCCGGAGATGGTGCCGCCGGCATACTTGCCGAGCATAATGAAGAAGGCCACGAAGCCGTAGATACCCTGGGTGGCCGGAAGGGCGGAGAGCACCATATAGCTTCCGGAAGCCTCCGGCTTTTTCTTGAGGGCGCCTTCGGCGGCATTGCCGGCCGTGGTGGTTCCGATGGAGGATCCGATACCTGCAAGGGCGAGGACCAGTCCGAGTCCGAGATAACCGAGTACTTGTTCCATAGTAGTGTTTGTTTTTTATTTGTTTATTGTTTCTTGAGCGGATTGTAGTTGCGGCCTTCGGCTTCGTAACCGGAATTCTTGAAGAATTCCAGGAAGTTCAGTCGCAGGGGATGGACGAAGGCGCCCAGGGCGCACATCGCGATGTTCAGCGTGTGGCCCACGACCACCAGCAGGATGAACGGAATCCAGAGGACCCAGTTGTGCCCGTCTCCGAGCACCATCTTGCCCATATCGTTGAAGGCCATTCCCAGCATACCGCCGGCCAGGCCGAGGGCATACAGGCGCAGGTAGCTGAGGACGTCGCCCAGCAGGCCGGTCGCCGTGTTGTACGTGTCCCAGAGGCCCAGGCCCACGTTCGCGAGCTTGCTGCGGTCCGGGTTGTTCAGCGGGAAGATGCCGATGGCGGAGACGACGCCGATCACGATGATGATCCACTTCGTGAGCTGCGCGTCCAGCACGCCCGCGAGGGCGAGGGCGCCCACGAGGACGCCGCCCACGATCAGGAGCGTCCATCCCAGGGTGCCGAGCGAGCCGGCGAATCCCTTCACCTTCACCTCCTGGATGGCCTTGACGACCATCGCGAGGCACAGGTGGATGACGCCCACGACGAGGGCGAGGACCATTCCGCCGGCGTATCCGGCGATCTCGTCCGGGAGGAAGAGGCCCTTGACGGGCTCGAAGACCTTCCACTGGGAAATGTCGATGGAGAAGAATGTGTGCAGGAAGAATCCGACTACGACGGTTCCCACGCCGAGGGTTACCACGAGCGGGGCCATATCCTTGAAGCTGTCCACCTTCTTGAGAAGGAACCCGATGAGGATGAGCACCAGCCCGTAGCCGGCGTCACCCATACACAGGGCGAAGAACAGCAGGAAGAACACGGAAATGAAAGGCGTGGGGTCGAAACCGTTGTAGGCCGGGCGGCCGTACATATCGGTGAGGACCTCGAACATCCGGACGAACTTGTTGTTGCGGAAACGGATGGGCGGATTGTCCTCCACCTGCGCTGCGTCCTTGAGATAGTACACGCCGGTTTCCTCGACGGCCTGGGTGACCGCCTCTTCGTTTTCCGTCGGGGCGTAGCCCACGAGGGTGACGATGGTGTTCTCCGCGGCGGGCACGGCGGCCTGCTTCGCCAGGTAGAGGTCCAGCTGGGAGAGTTTGGCGCGGCTTTCGGCCTCGAACTCGTCCTGGCGCTGCTTCGCCGTCAGGAGGACCGCCTTCTCGTGATCGATCCCGGCCTTGACTTCGGCGAGTTCCTGCCGGACGGCCTCGATGCTGCGCTGCGGCGCGCGGACGCGGTCGGGAAGGGTGTCCGGACCGGCCACGACGTACCACACCTTGCCGTCGGCCTCTTTCACGATGTCGACCGCGTTCTGCCGGGCCCATTCGGGATCGAAGGACTTGGCGGAGCTGATGTGGAACTGGACCGGGACGCCGGCGTCGGAGAGCTTTCTGAGCAGTTCCGGGTCGAAGGCGCCCCATGGCTCCGCGGCGGCGGCCTCTTTCTCGAGGGCATTCTGCCGCTCGCCGAGCTCTTCCAGGGCATCCAACGCCGCGGCGGTGGCGTAGGTGAGGTCACCCTCGACCGGAGCCGGCCGGAGCGTTTCCGGGAAGTCGATCTTCCCGAGGGACTGGACGAGGTCCTTCCGCTGCTCCACGGCGCGGAGCAGTTCGCCGGACGGCCCGTCCACGGGCTTCACGCTGCGGGTGATATCGACCAGGCCGATCTCCTGGAGCTTCTCCAGCAGGCCTTCCTGTTCACCGTTCAGCAGGATGAAGGAGTATTTGGTCATCGGACTGATCATACCTCCGAGGCCTCCTCCTCCTCTGCCGCGTGGCGCTGCTTGACAATCTTCTGGGAGGCCTTGGAGAGGTTCTCCTCGTCCTCCATATACCGCTTGATCTTGCGGATCGCCTCCTGGAATCCCGGAATCTGGACCTTCTCGTACAGGTTCACCTTCTGGGTCGTCTTCTTCCGCTGGTAGTCCAGGATGCGGGCCTTCTCCCGGTACACTTCCGATTCGATGCCGAGCCGGGAGAGTTCCTTGAGAATGGCCACGCCGTCGGCGTACCAGGCCGGTTTGGCGAAGGCGTTGAACGGGCGGATCTCGTAGTGGATGTCCCCGAGGGCCGGGGTTTTCACGCCCGCAACCTTCACGGTGTGCAGGTCCACGTCCGTGATGGCCACGAGCCCCGGATCGAACTCGTTCCAGAGGGAGGCGAGATAGTCGTAGCGGTCCATGGCGGCTTCCAGGTCGGCAATAAGACGGTCGCTCTCGCTTTTGGCCTTGCGCACTTCCAGCCGCAGGGCGCTCTCCTTGTTCTGCAACGTAGGAAGCGCCTTCTGCCGAACCTTCAGCTGCTTGCCGATCTCGTTCAGCGACGTTTTATTGTATTGGAATTTAACAGCCATACATTAAAGATTTCTCGACTTCGCTCGAAATGACAATCAGGCCTTCCAGTATTTGTCCACGAGGGCCTGCTTGATGCCGGTTTCGGCCGGGGTGAAGTACTTCGCGAACAGCTTCCAGGCGGTGTCCAGCATCTCGGTGATGGAGATGTTCACGTCGATGGCGAGCAGTTCGCGGGCGTAGTCCTTCGCGTAGTCCAGGCAGCGGACGTCGTAGTCGGAGAGGTCGAATCCGTTCTCCAGCTTGGTCTTCGCGTTCTGGGCGTCGGCGTACAGGCGGACGGAGGCGTTCATCACCTGGGAGTGGTCTTCGCGCGTCTTCTTGTTCTGGACGAGCTGCTTCAGACGGGACAGGGAGCGGAACGGGTCGATGATGACCTTGCCGGTGTCGGTGTCCGCGCGGAGGAACAGCTGGCCCTCGGTGATGTAACCGGTGTTGTCCGGGATGGCGTGCGTGATGTCGCCGTCGTTCAGGGTGGTCACCGCGATGATGGTGATGGAACCCTCGGTCGGGAGCTGCACGGCCTTCTCGTAGATCTTCGCGAGGTCGGAGTACAGGGAGCCCGGCATGGAGTCCTTGGACGGGATCTGGTCCATACGGTTGGACACGATGGACAGGGCGTCCGCGTACAGGGTCATGTCGGTCAGCAGCACCAGGACCTTCTCATTCTTGTCCACGGCGAAGTACTCGGCGGCGGTCAGGGCCATGTCCGGCACCAGGAGGCGCTCCACCGGGGGATTCTCGGTCGTGTTGATGAAGCAGATGATCTTGTCCAGGGCGCCCGCGGCCTCGAAGGAGTTCTTGAAGAACAGGTAGTCGTCGTTGGACAGGCCCATGCCGCCGAGGATGATCTTGTCCACGTCGGCGCGGAGGGCCACATCGGCCATCACCTGGTTGTAGGGCTGGTCCGGGTCCGCGAAGAAGGGGATCTTCTGGCCGGACACGAGGGTGTTGTTCAGGTCGATGCCGGCGATGCCGGTCGGGATGAGCTGGGACGGCTGGCGGCGCTTGTACGGGTTCACGGACGGACCGCCGATCTGGCGCTCCTCGCCCTCGATCTCGGGGCCGCCGTCCAGCGGATGGCCGTAGGCGTCGAAGAAGCGGCCGGCGAGCTGGTCGGAGACCTTGAGCACGGGCGGCTCGCCGAGGAAGGTGACTTCGGCATTGGTGGGGATGCCCTCGGTGCCGGAGAAGATCTGCAGGGTCACGACGTCGCCCTTGATGCGCACGACCTGGGCAAGCTTGCCGGCCACGACGGCCAGTTCGTCGTTGGACACGCCCTTCGCGCGGAGCGAAACCGTCGCCTTGGTGATGCCTTCCAGCTGGGTGTAGACTCTTTGGTATGCTTTCATGGTCTTATGCAATCATTTGGTTGACGGTATCCTGGTAGCCCTGGAAGGCCTCGCCCTGGAACTCGGAGTAGTTCATCTGGCGGAGCACGTTGATCAGGTCCTTGAAGAAGGACCGGCACTTCTCGAAGTCCTCGAAGTCATAGTCCTTGTCGCAGATGTCCAGCACAAGGTCCAGCATGTAGCGCTGGCGCTCGATCGGGCACAGGGCGTCGATCGCGTCGAAGGCGTCCTGCTGGAGGATGACGAAGTCCACGAGCTCGGATTTCCAGAAGTTCACGTGGTAGCTCATCGGCACGCCATCGTCGCCGAGGATGTTGATCTGCTCGCTGGCTTCCTTGCCGCGGCGGATGATGTTCTTGGCGGTCTTGACCTTGCCGACCCAGCCGGGTTCGACGGTCTCGTCCAGGTACGCCTCGATTTCCGGATACTCCAGGTACTTGGAGTAGGAATCCAGCGGGGAGACGGCCGGGTAGCGCTTCTGGTCGGCGCGGCTCTGCTCGAGGGCGTAGAAGCAGCGGGCGGCCTTCTTGGTGGACTCGGTGACGGGCTCCTTGAGGTTACCGCCGGCCGGGGACACCGTGCCGATGAAGGTGACGGCGCCGGTCTGGCCGTTGTTCAGCACGACCATGCCCGCGCGGGCGTAGAAGTTGGAGATGATGGCGGACAGGTCCACCGGGAACGCATCGGCGCCCGGGAGCTCTTCCATACGGTTACTCATCTCACGGAGGGCCTGGGCCCAGCGGGAGGTGGAGTCCGCGAGGAGGAGGCACTTGAGGCCCATCGCGCGGTAGTATTCGCACAGGGTCATGGCGGTGTAGACGGACGCCTCACGGGCGGCCACCGGCATGTTGGAGGTATTGCAGATGATGGTGGTGCGTTCCATCAGGTGGCGTCCGGTGTGCGGGTCGATCAGTTCCGGGAACTCGGTGAAGATCTCCACGACCTCGTTCGCGCGCTCGCCGCAGGCCGCCATGACGATGACGTCGGCGTCGCCCTGCTTTGCGATGGCGTGCTGGAGGACCGTCTTGCCGCAGCCGAACGGGCCCGGGATGAAGCCCGTGCCGCCCTCGGCGATGGGGTTCAGCGTGTCGATCACGCGGACGCCCGTCTCCATGATGCGGTTGGGACGCGGTTTCTCCTTGTAGCCCTTGATGGCCACCTTGACGGGCCATTTCTGGGTCATCGTCACGTTGACATCCTCGCCGTCGGCCCCGGTCAGGACCGCGATGACGGCGTCGATGTTGTACTGCCCGGCGGGAACGACGGACTTGACGGTGTACGTGCCCTGGAAGGAGAACGGGACCATGATCTTGTGGGGAAGCCAGCCTTCCTTGACCTCGCCCAGCCAGTCGGCCGCGACGACTTTGTCACCGGGCTTGGCAATGGGGGTGAAGTCCCAGAGTTTCTCGTGGTCCAGCGGGTCGGTGTATTCGCCGCGCTTGAGGAAGACGCTCTCCATCGTGGTGAGGTCGTTCTGCAGGCCGTCGTAGACGCTGGACAGCAGGCCCGGACCCAGGGTGACCTGGAGCATCCGTCCTTCGAACTCGACCTTGTCGCCGCCCCGGAGGCCGCGGGTGCTCTCGAACACCTGTACGGAGGCGTACTTTCCGTTGACCTTGATGACTTCGGCCATCATCTTGACGCCGCCCAGGTCGATGAAGCAGATTTCGTTCTCTGCCACCGGTCCGTCCACCAGTACGGTCACAAGGTTCGAGACGATACCCGTAACAATACCTGTAGTTTTCATTCGATTTATCTTTAATTGATTATTATTCAGTATACTTGACGCCCTTGTAGGTGCCGCGGACGTCCTTCAGGAGGCGGCGGAACACGTCCCGTCCCACTTCCTCGTCCAGGTTGAGCCAGCGGGTCACGATGTGGAGCTTGGCGATGTAGGCGAGGACGGCTTCGATGTCGAAGTAGTGGAATGTCGAGAGGCTGTCGACCTTGTCCCAGAGGAGGTCGTCCAGCCCTTTTTCGCGGGACACGAGGTCCTTGTCGGCCAGGATGCCGTCCACCTTGGGCGCCTCCTCGAACTCGCCGCCCGTGAAGCGGAAGCCGTCGATGTCCACGTCCTCCGCCTCGGGATCCTCCCCGGTCATCACGTCCTGGTCGGGCTCGCGGCCCAGCTGGGCGTTCAGGTAGCGGACCTTGGCGTTGCGGAGGTTGAGGTCGAACCGGAAATACTCCCGGAGGAAGCGGTTCCGGTGCCTCAGGGCCGCCGCATAGAAGTCCGCGTTCAGCTCCTTTTCGGAGAAGCCCTTCAGCAGGAATTCCACGAGGCCCTGGTCCTTCTCGTCCAGGTCCCGCTTGATGTCGGAGATCACCGAGTTGAACCCGGCCTGACCGGCATACTTGAAGTCCATGGTCAGGTAGGGGAGACTCGAGATGATATATTCGAAATTGCTCATGCTCTTGTCATTTCGAGCTTGTCGAGAAATCTACCCGAACAGGAGTTTCTTCGTCGCGGGCCGCAGGTAGCTGCCGATGAGGTCCTTGAAGGTGTCGTCCGTGAGGCTCACGAAATAGCCGCCGTCCTTGGGACCGATCTTGAATCCGCCGGCGACCTTCTTGGAGAAGGTGGCGTCGACGCCCTTGCCGAGGAGCTTGCCGAGCTCGTTCTTCACGAACGGCTCGAGCGCGGCCTTCAGGCTTTCCGGGAGGACGAGGGAGAGGTCCGCAGGCTCGTCGGCGGAGAATTTCTGCGCCACGGCGGTGATGATGCCCTTGATGTAGTCCTCATTGGCAAGGGCCTTGTCCACGGTGCCGTCCACGACTTTCGCGACCACGAGGTTCTCGATGTCCGAACGGGTGGCCTGGACGGCCTGCTGGGCGGCCATCTTCACGTCGCCCTCGACCTTGACCTTGAAGTCCTCGGCGTCCTTGCGGGCCTTGGCGAGGATGGCCTCGGCCTCTTCCTGCGCCTGCTTCACGATGCCTTCGGCCTCGGACTGGGCTTTCT
>CAMVPS010000069.1:0-9131 GCA_947169405.1 uncultured Bacteroidales bacterium | reverse complement strand
GATATGGAAGTACGCGCCAAGAAGGCCCTCGGCCAGCATTTTCTCACCGACCAGCGCATCGCGCAGGCGATTGTCGACGCCCTTGTCATTCCGAGCGGAGCGAAGGAATCTGTCCTGGAAGTGGGCCCCGGCATGGGGGTATTGACCCAGTATCTGCTGCAGCGGGAGGACATCGACCTGAAGCTCGTGGAGATCGACGGGGAGTCCGTGGACTACCTCCTCACGCACTTCGCGGGGATGCAGGGACGGCTCCTGCAGGCCGATTTCCTGAGCCTCAAGCTGGAGAAGATCTTCCCGGAGCGGTTCTCCGTCATCGGCAATTTCCCGTACAACATCTCCTCGCAGATCTTCTTCAAGATCCTGGACTACCGCGAGCGCGTCCCGGAAGTCGTGTGCATGATCCAGAAGGAGGTCGCCGAGCGCATCGCCGAGGGGCCGGGGTCCAAGACCTACGGCATCCTGTCGGTGCTGCTGCAGGCCTGGTATGACATCGAGTACCTGTTCAGCGTGGGCTCGGGCTGCTTCGCCCCGCCGCCCAAGGTGGAATCGGCCGTCATCCGCCTCACGCGGAACGGCCGCACGGACCTGGGCTGCGACGAGAGCCTGTTCCGGGCCGTCGTGAAAACTGCCTTCGGCCAGCGCCGGAAGATGATGCGGAACCCGCTCAAGCCCCTCATCGCGGCCAAGGCCGCCCGCGAGGGATGGAGCGACGAAGAGCGCGTCGCGTTCACGGCGCTCCCTGTGTTCGAACGGCGCCCCGAAACCTTGTCTGTGGAAGACTTCATCGACCTGACGAACCTGTTGACATAGCCTTATGAAGAAGTTCCTCCCCCTCCTCGCCCTGCTGCTGTGCGCGTGCGGGCAAAAGCCGGCCAAAACGCCCAAGATCTCCATTTTCTGCGACCATATCTGGACCGTGGCGCGCCAGGAAGGGATTTCCTTCCGGGAGGCGGCGACGAAGGTCCGGGAAATCGGCTATGACGGGGCCGATGTCCGGGTGCTCCAGGATCCGGACGAGCTCCGCATCCTGGACAGCCTGGGATTCGGGCACGCCTGCGCGATCGCGGACATCGACTACGGCGCCGGCGAACAGCCCGAGATGGAAGCCCTGGCCCTGTCCTTCCTGGAGACCTACGGCTATGACCGGCTGCTGCTCGTGACCGGCCTGATGCCGGAAGGCAGCACGGCCGCGGACCGCGACACCGCCCGGCAGCGCATCGCCGCCTTCGCCAAGCGCGTGACGGACAAGGGTTTCTGCATCATGGTCGAGGACTTCGACAATCCCCGCTCCCTCTGCTACAACATCGCGGGACTGGACTCCCTGTTCATCCTGGCCCCCAGCCTGAACCACGTGTTCGACACCGGCAACTACCTGTTCGCCGGGGACGACGCGCTGGTCGCCTATGACAAATTCCAGAACCGGATCGCCCACGTCCATCTGAAGGACCGCGTGGCCCCGGACGACATGCACTGCGTCCCCGCCGGCTCCGGCTGCATCCCCGTTCGGGAAATCGTCCACAAGCTCGTGGACTCCGGCTACGGCGGCTGGCTCACCGTCGAGCAGTACGGCTCCCGCCAGATGCTCGAAGACAGCAAGGCCGCCTACGCGAACGTCCGTCAAATGCTGGAATAAGCTGTTACACAGCTATTTAAACATTCAGAGGTGCACCTGCAGGTGCACCTCTGAATGTTTAATTCGTTATATCTCAAGCGATTATAGTTTCGCGACGATGGCAGCGAGCTGCTCACCGAGTCCAATGGTGTAGCCTTCGGACAGGAAGAACACGCGGTTGAAGGAGTCCGCAAGGATGACGAGCGGGAGGCGGGAAGGCGCACCGGCGTCACTGGCCGGACCGACTTTCATCCCCTTCTCGATGCCCTTCTGTACGGCGCCGTCCGCATCCAGGCCCAGGACGATGGTCGAGGGCAGGATGCCGTAGCGATCTTCGGACATCTCCACCTGGAGGCGGTGCATGGCCTTTTCGTCGGAGCACAGGAGCACGATCGGACGACCCCAGGCCTCCAGCTTCTCGCGGGCGACCGCGAGGTCGCGGAGGACGTGGTTCGTGGGCTCCTTGCCGGGTTCGAGGATGGCCAGGGCGTAGTGGCCGCGGCCGACGGCGGAGAGGAGAGATTCCTTCGCTTCGCTCGGAATGACAGCGGGGCCTTCGCTCGGAATGACAGCCTCAAGCACGTCACCATCCTCGGTCTTGGCGAGGGAGACGGGAGTGAACTTCGTTTCGGTGTCGAAGAAGCCGATGACCGGGACTTCGTTCTCGCTGGCGCGGAGGACAAGATCACAGACGGTCTCCTGGCCGGCAACGACATCCACGAACACCATCGACACCGGGACGGTGCCGCTGGAAAGGCGGTTGCCGGAGACGAGCAGGTAGCGGCCCTCCTCGAGCGGATAGCCCTTCTTGAATACGTGGGCCCAGTCCATGCCGCCGCCCATGTCCACGTCGCCTTCGTCGAATTCCATCAGGCGCGGGCGCCCGTTCTCGATCTTGGAGAGGGAGAAATGGCTGTAATAACGGGGGTTGTCGACGACCTTGTCCGGGGTGTAGGTGAGGCGGAGCGTGCCCTTCGGGGCGGCCACGGCCGGGCCGGCGCCGTCAAAGTCCACGTCCAGCCAGTCGCCGTCCGTGCGGTACTGGATCTTGCCGTTCACGGGGTTCTTCTGCGCCTCGAAGCCGCGGGCACGGGCCAGGGCGACGAAGAAGATGCCGCGGGAACGCGGAGTGGCGAGCTCGCTCCGGAAAACGCCGATGGGCGACATCGGGATGTCCCAGGCCAGCGGGTCGTCGAGCACGGTGACGTTGCTCCGGACCCAGGTCACGACCTCCTGGGGATCCCGCAGGCTCTCCAGCTGCTCGACATTTCCGAAGAAGGTCTTGTACGGGCTCAGGAACTCGTTCTCCACGCGCGGGCCGATGACGGCGTCATGGTCCAGATAGCTGTCCATCAGGTTCTCCAGCGTAATGTCGTGGAAATCCTTCCGGCTCAAGGAAAGGAAAAGATGCTCCACGCGCTCGTGGTCGTCGGCCATCGACATGAAGGCCTCGATGGTGCGCCAGTTGCCGCGGGACCACTCGATGGGGAAGACCATATGATGGCCGTAGCCGTACTCCTGCGTGAAGGCCAACGCTTCTTCGTGCGTCGGGAAGGTGGCCTCATAGGCGTGACGGAGGGAATCTTCGCGGGCGAAGCGGCGGTCGTTCTCCGACCGCTGCGCCGGCGTCACCTCCGGCAGCCGGACGTTCTCCGGCGGGGGGACGATGTCGAAAGAATCCGCATCGGGCCGGCCCTTCGACAGGCTCAGGGACCGGTCCAGCGTGACGGTCACCTCCTTGTCCTTGCCGAAGGAGCACTTGGCATAGCCGTAGGCGCCGTCCTTCGAGGCCCAGATGAGCAGGTCGCCGAGGCCGGAGGAAAGGAAGGTGCGGCCGTCGGCGTCCGTGTACTTGGAAACGGCGGGATAGAACTCCGCGTAATTGTAGATGCAGAAGTCCACGCGGGCGCCCTCCACGGGCTTCCCGGCGGCGTCGACCACCCGGAAATCGGCCCGGGCGGTGGTGGCGTAATTGTCGATGAGGTTGATTTCCGTATAGTTCGGACTCTCGAGCACGACCTCCTCCGGCCCGTCGTAGCGGCCGAAGACCTTGGTGTGCATCAGCATCGCGCGGGAGGCGGGAGCGTTGAACCAGCCGAGGTCCAGCACCGGTTCGGGCTCGCAGGCGCCGATGAAGTGCCACTGCCCGTCGGCCCAGGCCTCCACCCAGGCGTGGTTGTCGTCGGTATGGGCCCATCTCGGGGTGTACACCTGCCGGGCGGGAATGCCCACGGACCGCAGCGCAGCGACGCAGAAGGTCGATTCCTCGCCGCAGCGGCCCAGGGCGTTCATCACGGAGGCCAGCGGGGACGACGTCCGCGCGTCGGAGGGCTGGTAGGTCATCTTTTCGTGGCACCAGTGGTTCACCTCCAGGATGGCGTCCTGCATGGACATACCCTTCACCCGCGGGGCAATCTCGCGGTTAAAGGCCACGCGGGCCGTGTCCAGGTTCTCGTTGTTCACGCGGATGGGCAGCACGAAGTGGCGGAACTCCCGCTCCGGCACTTTCCAGCCCATCTCCTCGCGGATGCGGAACGACGCGCGCACCTGGTCCAGGTAGTAACTGGTCGGATAGTCCACCACGTCCGCCAGCGGCATATACGCGTAGAGGAACTCCAGCGCTTCGCGCTCGTCGGGCGACAGCGCATCGCCCGGAATCTCCACCACACGCGCCAGCGCGCTGTCGTTCGCCGCCAATCGGGCCTCAAAATCCGCGTGCACCGCTTCGCGGTACGCCTTGTCTTTCATGAAATGCGTTCCGCGGCCGCCGCAGGCGGCCACCAGGACCACGGAGAGCCCTCCAATGAATAATTTCCCGAATTTCTGCATAGTCTACGAATTTACGAAACTTTTTGCAATATCCGGCGGATGGCCTATCTTTGCGATTATGAAACAGTGGATTCTCCTCGTGGCGGCCCTCCTGGTCGGCCTTACCGCCGGGGCGCAGCGCAAATACTACGTGGGCGGCGACATTTCGTTCGGCGCCAGCTCCTCCGGCTCCAGCATCGTCGTCTACCCGGAAGTGGGCACGCGCATCGCGGACAACCTGTACCTGGGCCTCGCGGCGGGCTTCGACTGGAACAACTATTCCAGCCGGTCGGACTTCACAATGGGCCTGATCCCGCACCTGCGGGGCTACCTGCCGCTGTACGAACGCTTCGGCCTGTCCGGCGACCTCTATTTCTCCACCCGGTGGACGCGCAGGGAAGGGTATGACCCCCTCATCAACACCCTGACGCTGGGTTTCCGGCCCGGCGTCTTCTTCCCCATCGGCAACGCCACCATCTCCACGCAGATCGGTTTCTTCGGCTGGAACCGGACGGATTACGGATACGGAAACGCGAGCTCCCGTTGGCAAGCACGCCTGGAAGCCCGCGATATCGTGATCGGAGTCTTGTTCAGCCTATAGGACCAGCTTGTCCAGCTCCGCCCAGTGCTCCTCGGTCATCGACCCGGGAGTGAACAGGCAGATGCCCGCGGCGCCGGCCTCCATCGACCCCTGCACGGCCGTGGCGATCTCCGACGGGAGAAGCCCGTGGCCTTCCGGATCCTTGATTTCGGCCTTGCGCCGCCACTCGCGGCAGATGAACAGGCCGGAGATGACGGGCACCTCGCCCGCCGCTTTCACCTCTTCCGCCGTGATGTCGGCGAGCCAGTCGGCCCCTTCCAAATAGAAGTCGTTGTAGTTCATCGGGAACACCATGTCGATGGGCCACTGGTCCCACTGCTGGCGCACCATCGGCACAGCCAGGGAGTTGGGGCCGGGGAACACGTCGGCGCTGACTTTCTTGCCCATCGCGTGGACCGCGTCACACACCTTCGACACCAGCGCGGTGACCTTCCCGCAGCGGAACGCCGTCCATTCGGGCACGGCCTGCGGGTCCTCCACTTGGAGAATGTCGATGCCGGTGAGCTCCTTGAACTCGCTCACGCAGCGGTCGCAGTAGCAGTAGTCGGCCGCCGGGTACGGGCCGTTGGAGAAGTCCAGGCCGTACTTGTCCCACAGGCCGCGGGCCAGGATGGCGTCGGCATAGCGGATGTAGTCCAGCTGGACATAGTCCACATCAGGGATGGCGGCGATTTCCGTGATCATCGACACGATGTAGTCCTGGACCTCCGGGTTCGCCGGATCCAGGGCCTTGTAGTACTGCACGTAGGCGGGGAACTCGTCCGCGCTCTGGCCGAGGCGGTTCACGCAGTACCAGTCGTGCGGCTTGTCGCCTTGCAGCATGCAGGGCTTCCAGGCGTGGTACTCGAGGCCTTCCTCGTGGGCGATAGCGGAGATGGCCGGGATGTCGGCGAGGTCCGCCTGGACGCAGATGCCCGTGAAACCATGGGCCTTGTAGTTCTGGAATCTGGTCCGCACCTCTTCCAGGTTCGGGTTCTTGCCGATGCTGTCCCATCCGTACAGGGGGATGGACGGCTTCTTTTCGGCACAGGACGCCAGCGTCAGCAGCGCCAGCAAAGCGATCAGGAGTTTTTTCATAGGACTATTCGATTTCATCGTGCAAAACAGGCGGCGGCAGCAGCGGCATGACGCGGCGGGGACGGACAAAGCTGCTCGTGGACGGCGTGCCGGGGTTGTCCCGGACCGGGTCCGCCGTCTTGTCATTCGCCCAGAACGTCGCCGCATCGAACGTGCTTCCGCTGAGGGACATGATCCGTTTGACGATGAGCATCCGCTGCCAGGTGGAGAAGTAGAGGCGGTTGTCGATCATGCAGCTGGTCATTTCACTGCGCCAGCGGCCGAACAGAGCATTGGCGCCGCCTCCCTGGAACAGGCCGATGCGGCCGTAATTCGGATCCCGTGCCACCAGGGTTTCCAGCGGATAGTCCAGCACCTCCGCCTGCCAAGGGAGCACGGCGGGATCGTTGGTAAGGTTCAAGGAGAAAGGCACCGGCCATTCATGGTCTTCCAGCGGGCCGAAATTGTACGAAATCGTATTATCCGGCCAATACTCGTCTCCGAGCCGCCCGAAGCAGTGCCCGCCGAATTCGTGGACGAGGGTGTTGCGCCAGTCTCCGGAGCTCTTTCCCAGATCGGCTATTTCTTCAGGCGTGGTCCAATGCGTGTAGGTGTTCATATCTTCCGGGGCTACCGGATTGACCGTCGAGGTCGTCACGTTCGGATAGTACCAGTCGATCTTTTCCCCCTTCCACGTGTAGGGAACCATGCCGTATCCCTGTCCGTTGCTGTAATTGTGGCAGATACCGCCGTACCGTTCGTCGTTAATGATCATCATGACGGGAACTTCCGCAATCGTGTGCGTTCCGTTCTTGATGTCCGGACATTGCGCTTTGACAAAATCGAACACTTCCTGCCCATTCGCGGCCATGTCGCCGTATTTCTGTTCTCCCCACTTGGACCCGAAGTAAGTGTCCACGGGCTTCGTAATATTGCCGTTCCCGTCGGTGACGCTGGCGCCGGATTCCTTGGATGCGACGCGCAGGATCCACACGTTGAAGAAGTTCTTGTAGGTCTTGTACGGCTCCGTCGCCATGAGCACGTCGATGCCGCTCTTGGCCAGGACTTCGTAGTCGTCCATCTGGTCCCGCGTAAAACCGTCCGGGATCACCGCGATGGTCACCGGCTTCGGCGCGCCGGCCGTCGCGGTCATGTAAGGAATGGGGTCGTAATTGACCGTCTCGTCCTCGAACGCATTCCCCAAGTCGATGGTCCCGAAATCGACGATCCGGCCCACGGGGAACGAGAAGTTGGAGGCCGATTTGGCCGTGTAGTGGTTGGCGTCGTCGGCGAAGGTCATCTTGAACTGGGCCTGCGTGCCCGGTTTCACGACCAGGTAATAGTCCTGTCCGGCGACAAAAGGACCGGTAAGCGAAACCGTGGTCGACCTTTCGTCCGGGTCGAACCAGACATCGTCGGTGATGGTGGCCGATCCGTCCGACGCGCCGAGGAGGACAATGTCACCCGCGATGGTGGAGGAGCCCTTGATGGACACGGTCTTCACCTGGGAGACGACGGATCCGCTCATCCGGAAACGGACCAGGGTCACCACCGGGCTGAAATGCAGGAATTCCGTCGGGTCCCCCGTGGCGGTGTAGGCGGCGATATAGCCGTTCTTGACCCCGCCGGCCACCGCTTCCTGCCGCACAGGGACGGTGACGCCGAACATTGGCTGCTGATCCGGATACCCTAAATGAAAGACCGCAACCTTGCCCGGCCCCGGGAAAACCGCATAATAGGGAGCGCCAAAGTCAAAACCGTTCCCCGACGTGAATTCCGCCGACGCCCCGCTTCCGGTCGTGGTGAAGTCGGCCGTCTGATACCTCGACAGGCCCTGATTGAACGCGATCATCCGGAAAGAATCCCCCGGATTCCAGATCCAGGCGGCGAAGGTCTGTTCCCCGTTCATCTCGATATGGGCGCGCGTCCCGCCGAAATCCGCTCCGAGGGTGGTCCGGCCGGCCGGACCGGGCTGGCCCAGACCGGTCAAGTCCTTGAGGAGCCACAGTTCGGGGTTCTCCACCTGCGTCAGGTCGACGGACGCGAGTTCATTCTGCGTCTTTTCGCAGGCGACAAGCGCCACCAGCGCCGCCGCCATCCAGAGAAAACGCTTACTCATACTCTTCATCCTCCTCCATGACGCTGTTGGAATTGCCGCCGAAAGGATGGACCGGATCGACCGGGAAACCGCCTGCGGAGGCGCCGTTCAGGAAATCCGCCTCCAAATCCAGCGGACAGGCCCGGCACAGCGGTGTTTCATAAAGATTCATAATAGTTCGGTTTTGACTGCAACTATTAAAAAAGCCGGCCCGTCTTTCCGCGGGCCGGCTGATCTGGGAACAAGGATTAGTCCTCTTCCTGCTCCTGGGCGGCGTACTCGGCGATGAGCTTCGTCTGGACGTCGGCCGGGACCTGGACGTACTCGGCGAACTTCATCTGGAAGGTCGCGGAGCCACCGGTCAGGGAGCTCAGGATCGTGGAGTAACGGTACAGCTCGGCGAGCGGAACGCGGGCGTGGAGAACGGTCATGCCCTTGTCCATGTCCTGGTTCATGATCATGCCGCGACGGGTGTTGAGGTCGCTCATGCAAGGACCCACATACTCGTTCGGGGTGATGATGTCCACATTGTAGATGGGCTCGAGGATCTTCGGGCCGGCGTTCTTGAAGGCCTCCTTGAAGGCGTTGCGGCCGGCGATGATGAAGGCGATTTCCTTGGAGTCCACCGGGTGCATCTTACCGTCGTACACATACACGCGGATGTCGCGGGCGTAGGAACCGGTGAGCGGGCCTTCCTCCATCTTGGACTTGATACCCTTCAGGATGGCGGGCATGAAGCCGAGGTCGATGGAACCGCCGACGACGCAGTTGTAGAATTCCAGCTTGCCGCCCCACTCGAGGTCGGTGATGTCCTGGCTCTTGAAGTTGAACACGGTGTCCTTGCCGTCGATCTTGAAGTTCTTCGGAGCTTCCTGACCCTCGATGTAGGGGCACACGAGGAGGTGCACCTCACCGAACTGGCCGGCGCCGCCGGACTGCTTCTTGTGACGGTACTG
>CAMVPS010000068.1:0-9558 GCA_947169405.1 uncultured Bacteroidales bacterium | reverse complement strand
CCGTGAGCGAGTTCGTGCCGCCGCCCACGAGGAGCGTCTTGCCCGGCGCGTTCTCCCGCGCGAGGGCGAGCACCCGCTGGCGCTCGGCCACGGACAGGCACGGCGTCTCGCCGGTCGTGCCGAGCGGCACGAGGAAATGGATGCCGCCCTCGACCTGCCGGCGGACCGTCGCCGCGAATGCCGCCTCGTCCACCTTCCCGTCCCGGAAAGGGGTGAACAGCGCGGTTCCGCAGCCTTTCAGTGTCAATGGTTTCATGACTAAGTTCGTTTTGAACCCGCAAGTTACGAATTTTTCGGCGAACGGCAAGCGTCCCGGGCGCGTGCACATAGGTAATTCTAAAAGTTTCGCCTCCTCTTGAAAACAACGGTAATATAACAGGTAATATGTAAAGTAGAACCAGTGTAGAAGAGAAGCATGGCTAAGAAGAACGACAAAAGGACCCTTCTCCAAATGATGGAGACTCTCTCCGTGAAGGCTGACGATTCCCGGCTGGGAATTGATTTCTGGGATGATTGCGGCGCAGTCGCGGCCGAGCTGGCGAAGCGGCTGTCCATCACGCCTACGCAGGCGGTGCTGTTGTCGATCTGCTTGCGGCAGGGACCCCGGAACGTGGATTTCGACGACATTGCGCGCTATCTGGCCATCAGCAACATCCAGGCATTGACCTATTCTGACGATTTCAACGCGCTGGTCCGGGCCAAGTACCTGAAATATCGCGACGCCTCGGAGGAGGATTCTTTCGACGTGCCCGTGTCCGTCATCCGTGCCTTGAAGAACAACGAGGCCCCGGAACAGCCCCGTCGGACAGGCCTCTGCGCCGCCGAACTCTTCGACCTCATGGACGGCCTGTTCGGGGATCTCGACAACTACGCGATTCTCCCCGGCGACCTTTGCCAGGAACTGAAAGACCTGTTCGCCGCCAACAAGGACCTGAACTTTGTCCGGCAGCTCGACGCGCTGGATTTGCGGAACGACACCGACTGGATGGTCCTCGTGCTGCTGTGCCATCTCTTCGTCAACGAGGATGACGATTCCATCATTTACGGCCAGCTTGAGAATGTCTATCCCCGTCGGAGCCTTTTCTGCAAGGACAAGGCGGAATTCCGGGAGGGCTCCCACACCCTGATGGAGCAGGGGCTCGTGGAGCACGAGTGCGACGACGGCCAGGTCAATACCTCCCATATCCACCTGAGCGACAAGGCCAAGGCGTTGCTGCTGGCGGAGTTCCACCTTCGCAAGAGCGAGGCTTCTGTCGCCGGGCTCATCAAGCCGGAGACGTTGACGGAAAAGGCCCTCTTCTATACGGCGAAGAATACCCTCCAGGTCGAGGAACTCCGCGCGTTCCTGATGCCGGATCGGTACAACGAGATCCGCGCCAATATGAAAGCGAGCGGTTTCCGCACCAGCTTCGCCTGCCTTTTCCACGGTGCGCCCGGCATGGGCAAGACAGAGACCGTATACCAACTGGCCCGGCAGACGGGCCGTAGCATCATGGCCGTGAACGTCCCGGAGATCAAGAGCAAGTGGGTGGGCGATTCGGAGAAGAACATCCAGGAAGTCTTCGACCGATACCGCCGGGCGGTAGAGCAGTCCGAGCGGGCGCCCATCCTCCTGTTCAACGAGGCCGACGGTATCTTGGGCATCCGGCAGGAAGGGGCCCAGCGGTCCGTGGACAAGATGGAGAATAGCATCCAGAACATCATCCTCCAAGAGATGGAGATCCTGGACGGCATCCTTATCGCTACGACCAACCTGACGCAGAATCTCGACCCCGCCTTCGAACGCCGATTCCTCTATAAGATCTGCTTCGAGCGCCCGGATGCGTCGGTCCGCGAGAAGATCTGGCACGCGATGCTGCCGGCTTTGGCGCCTCAGGAGTGCGCCGCGCTCGCATCGGCCTATGACCTCAGCGGCGGTCAGATGGAGAATGTGGCTCGGAAGTTTTCCATCAACAGCATCCTGTATGGCGGAAGGGCGGACCGTATGGATGTCCTCCGCAGCTATTGCGACGCGGAGAGAATGGACAAGGGGCCGGTCCGGAAAATCGGGTTCTGAAGACGGGTTAGAGGAGTTCCTTGAATTCGTGGACGCCTTTCAGGCCTTCCGTCATCAGGGCGGCGGCGACGGCGCCGGCGGCGAGGCCCTCGCGGCCGAAGGCTTCGTGGGTGAGCGTGAGTTTGTCGACCTCGGAGGTGTACGTGACCGTATGGATGCCAGGGACTTCGCCGATGCGGTGGGCGGTGATCTCGGGCTCCACGCCGAGGCCTTCCTCGAGCAGTTTGCCGAGGCTCTTGGCGGTGCCGGACGGGGCGTCCAGCTTGTGGATGTGGTGCGTTTCCTCCACGGCGGGCGTGTAGCCGTTGCCCTTGAGCATCTTGCTCACGCGCTCCACGGCGGCGAACAGAGCGTTCACGCCGAGGGAGAAGTTCGACGCGTAGATGAGCGGCGTGCCGGCCTCCTCGAAGGACTTGAACACATCGGCCTCGATGTCGTTCCAGCCCGTCGTTCCCACCACCGCGGCCTTGAAGTGCTTGGCGATGAAGGGATAATTGGCCCGGAACGCATCCGGCCAGGTGAAGTCGATGACGACGCACTCCTTCGCGACCGCCGGGTCCACGCTGCAGATGTCCTCGCTGGCCGCGACGAGTTCGATCCCCCGGCGCGCCAGTTCCTTTTCCACCATATGGCCCATTCGGCCGTATCCGCTGATGATTACCTTCATATGAATCGGGGTTTACTTCTGATATCCGTCTTTCGTGATGATGGGTTTCCCGTCGGAGTCCAGCAGCGGAGTCAAGCCGCCGCCGTAGCCGCAGGCGACGAACAGGTAGTTGACGCCGGTCTCCTTGTCGACGATGACGCGAGCATCCGTAATCAGGCCCAAGGTCTCCCGGTCTTTGATGTCAAATCGGTCTTTTCCCATAATTTGCTCTTGTTAGGCCTCTACTTGGAAACAGCCAGGTAGAGGGCGATGTATTGTTCCACGGCGGTGGCGAGGTCCGCGACGCGGACGCATTCGTCGTCGCGGTGCGCGACGGTGATGCTGCCCGGGCCGCAGATGGCCTTGTGCGTGAAGTTCTTCAGGTGCGGCGCGTCGCTGCCGAACGCGACGCTCTTGGACGGCAGGCCCTCGACGGTCCAGTACCGGGCCGGCGTGTCGCCCCCGCGGGGGGTGACGGCGAGCCGGCCGCTCTGCGCCTCCGCCATCCATTGGCAGACGGCCTCGTCCGAGACGAAGGTCGTGCGGAAGTAGAGGCGGCAGGTCAGTTCGGGCGAGAGGATGTTCTGCGGGTTGTCGCTATGCAGGAGGCCGATGTTCCAGGTGGTCTCGCCCAGGACCGGGTCCATCCCGAAGTTCTTCGCTTTGAGCGCATTGACGAACTCCACGAACAGGTCCACGGCGCTCACGCCGTATTGCGGATACCCCGAATGGAACGGCTCGCCCGTGAACTTGAGGTCGAATGACTTCGTTCCCTTGGAGGCCGATACCATGCAATTGTCCGTGGGCTCGCCCACGACCAGGTACTCGGCCTTGAAGTCCGTCTTCGCGAACGCCTTCGCGCCCCACGATCCGGTCTCCTCGCCGGCCAAAAGCAGCATCCCGAAATCTGTCTTCCCGTCCTCCGCGAGTTGCTTGCACGCCTCCACGATGGCAAACACCTGCCCCTTCGCGTCGCAGGAACCCCTTCCTTTGATGACTTCGTCAGCAAAAGTGGGAGGGATATACGGAGGTACCGTATCCAGGTGCGAGCAGAAGACGATGCGGGGGGCGCCCCAGGTGAGGAGGAGGTTGAGGGTGCCGTCGCCGACTTCCTCGGCGCGCAGCTCCGGCCGGTTCGCCGTCGGGAACATCCCCGGCAGGCGCTCCGCCAGCCACTCCGCCACCTTCCGCTCCTTTCCCGAAGTGGAATCGATGCTCAAAAGCTCCTGGAAGAACTGATAATCCATAAGGTTCCCCAATAAATGTGCAGAATGGCCGATCCTGCACAGATTTCGTCGGTTTTTGTCAAAAAATGTGTAAAAAGGCCCTTTCTACACATTTCCCGTCCAAAGTTAACCAATATATGTGCAAAAAGACCGTTTCTGCACATATTTCTCGCTCCTTCATGAGCAAAAACCCGTGTTTTTGTTCACGAAACATCCCCCGGAGCCGGTTCGTAAGCAAAACAACCCTTTTTTGCTCACGAAGTGGCGAAACTCATTCGTCTGCGCCGGGCGAAGCGGTGAGGTTCGGTATCAAGGGGCAAAAATGGGCCTATTCGCCCCTTGGTGGTTATTTTTACGGGACGAAGGGGCAAATACGGGTGGTTTTGCCCCTCCATCGGCCTATTCGGCCAGGAGACCCTTCTCCAGGAGGAGCTGGGCGATCTGGACGGCGTTGGTGGCGGCGCCTTTGCGGAGGTTGTCCGCGACGCACCAGAGATTGAGGCCGTTCTCGACGGAGAAGTCGCGGCGGATGCGGCCCACGAAGACCTCGTCCTTGCCCTCGGCGAAGCGCGGCATCGGATAGACCTTGTTCTCCGGGTCGTCCTGGATGACGACGCCGGGCATCGCGGCCATCAGGGCGCGGGCCTCGTCCAGGTCGAACGGCTTGCGGAATTCCACGTTGACGCTCTCGCTGTGGCCGCCCCAGACCGGCACGCGGACGGTGGTGGCGGTGACGGCGATGGAGTCGTCGCGGAGGATCTTATGGGTCTCGTTGACCATCTTCATCTCTTCCTTCGTATAGCCGTTGTCCAGGAAGACGTCGATATGCGGGAGGGTGTTCAGGTCGATGGGATGCGGGTAGAAGTCGCCGGTGCCGCCGGCGCGCTCGGCCTTGAGCTGGTTCACGCCCTTGGCGCCGCTGCCGGAGACGCTCTGGTAGGTGCTCACGACGATGCGCTTGATGCCGTAGGCTTTGTGGAGGGGAGCCAGGGCCATCAGCATCTGGATGGTGGAGCAGTTCGGGTTCGCGATGATGTAGTCGTCGGGACCGAGGACGTCGCCGTTGATCTCCGGGATCACGAGTTTCTTGGTCGGGTCCATGCGCCAGTAGGAGGAATTGTCCACGACGCGGCAGCCCACGGCCGCGAACTTCGGGGCCAGTTCGCCGGAAGCGGAACCGCCGGCGCTGAAGATGGCGACGGTGGGACGCTTGGCGATGGCCTCGTCGGCGCCGATGACCGTCCACTCACGGCCTTGGAAGGTGACTTTCTTTCCCCAGGAGCGGGAAGAGGCGACGGGCAGGAGTTCGGTCACCGGGAAGTGACGCTCCTCCAACACTTGCAACATTTTGGAGCCGACCAGGCCGGTCGCTCCCACGACAGCAACTTTCATACGTTCTGAGTTGTTAAATTCGTTCTACAATACTAACCGTTGCAAAGATAAAAAAATATTTAAAAATCAGCGTAAAATATCGTTCAATAGGCTCGCGGCGGCCTGACGGGCGCCTTCGCCGGGTCCTTGGATGACGATGGGCGTGGGGTGGAACGCGCTGCGGATGAGGATGGCGTTCTCCGTGCCGCGGAGGTAGTAGGCCGGGTGTGTTTCAGGCACTTCCACAACGCGGATGCCGGCGCGGTACCCCAGCGGGGAGGCCGCGTCTTTTTCCAAAAAGGCGACGAATCGGCGGCGTCGGCCGGTGGCGAGGGCGTCGCGCTGCGCCTTGGCAAACACGGGCTCCAGCTCCTCCAGGCCCTTGTAGAACGCGTCCAGCGGCACGCCGAAGAGCGAGGCGGGGATCATCGGCTCGATGGTCACGTCCTTCTCCTCCAGCTGCACGCCGGCCTCGCGGGCGAGGATGAGGAGCTTGCGGAGCGCGTCGCGGCCGCCAAGGTCCAGGCGCGGGTCGGGCTCGGTGAGCCCGGCTTCCTGCGCCGCCTTGACGAGCGACGCGAACGTCGGCCCTTCCCCGTAGGCGCTGAGAATCTGGTTCAGGGTGCAGGAGACGACGGCCTCGATGGAGCGGATTTCGTCGCAGCTGTTCGCGCCGATGGCGAGGGACTCCAGCATCGGGAGCGCCGCGCCGACCGTGGTCTCATAGCGGAAGAAACAGCCGTTCTCGCGGGCTGCAGCCTGCATGGCGGCATACTCGACGTAAGGAACGGCGAAGGAACGGCGGTTGGAGGAGACGATATGGAGGCCCGCCCGGAACAGGTCCGGGTAGCGCTTGTACAGGGTTTCGCTGTCGGTGCAGTCCACGAAGACGGACCCCTTGGGGGCCAGGTCGAGGACCGCGTCCACGAAGTCGCCCGCGACGGCGCCGTCCAGGGAGGCGACGCCTCCGAGGTCGATGCGCCAGCGGCGGCTGTCGCCGAGGCCGGCGACGCGGAGCGTCTTGCCGGTGCGCTCCGCCACCGTGGCGGCGGTCCGGCCGACCATCTGGACCAGCGCCTTCCCCACGGCGCCGAAACCGGCGATGAACAGGTTCACCTCCCGCAGCGGCCGGGTCTCGAAGAAGGCCCGGTGCAGGGCCTGCAGGGCGGGGAGCTCGATGGCTTCCCGGACGCGCACGAGGAGGTTCAGGCCGTCCACGCGGACTTCCAGCGGGGCGATGCCCGCGGTCCGGAGCGTTTCCCGGACGGTGTCCGCGGTGTCGGCAAAATCGGCCTCCTCCGTGCCCACAAGGCAGATTTCGCCGCCTTGGGAGGCGACGCCGATCCACGGCGAAGCATCCGGCTGCGCGGAAATGCGGGTAAAGCGCCCGGTGGGCGCGAAAGTGTTTCGGATTTCGATGTCGATGCCCGCTTCCATCGCCGGGGCGACGGTGGGCGCGTACAGCACCTTGGCCCCGTGCTCCGCCATTTCCAGGGCGGCGCGGTAGGACATCCCGGGGATGGTGCGGGCGGCGGGAACCTGCTTGGGGTTCGCCGTCATGATGCCCGGCACGTCGGTCCAGATCTGGAGCGAGTCGGCCTCGAGGGCGGCCGCGTACAGGGCGGCGCTGTAGTCCGAGCCGCCGCGTCCGAGCGTGCAGATCCGCCCGTAGGAGTCGCAGCAGATGAAGCCCGGCGCCACGACGACCGCGGCGTCCGTGGCGGCGACGGCCGCCCGGATCCGCCGGTACGTCTCCGGCAGGTCGTCCTTCACGACGAGCTCGCGGGAATCGACCCAATGGGTGTGGATGCGTTCGCAGGCGAGTTTCCGGGCGAGGATGCGGGTGGAAAGGAGCTCGCCGAAAGTGACTTTTTCCTCGGCCGGGGCGGCTT
Organism: uncultured Bacteroidales bacterium; assembly: GCA_947169405.1. Lineage (GTDB taxonomy): Bacteria > Bacteroidota > Bacteroidia > Bacteroidales > UBA932 > Cryptobacteroides. The sequence continues at coordinate 2,367 of CAMVPS010000068.1, read as the reverse complement.
CCATCGCGGCGAACAGGCGCATCACCTCCGCGGAGGCTTCCGCCTGCTCTTCGCCCGTGAACAGGCGCCGCACGATGGCCAGGTGCCGGTCCATCAGCTCCGCCTCCCGCTCCCGGTCCCCGTCCGCGCAGGCGAGCAGCCCGTCCGTGCAGCCGCTGATGGCCGAACTCACGAGCACCACCCGGCCGCCGTCCAGGGCGCCGCCGACGATGTCGAGCACGCGGGACATCGCCGTGGCATCCGCCACGGAAGACCCTCCGAATTTCAAAACCCGAAAACCCATCTCGTTGAATTAAAGTTTTCAAAGGTACGAAATCTTTTCGTAACTTTGTCCCGTATGACGAAGGTGCTGGGCATATTCGGATTCCTGCAGTTCGGCTGGGCGGACGTCCTGGACATCGGGATGGTCGCGCTGCTGATCTTTCTCCTGCTGCGCAGCATCCGGGGCGACTCCACGGTGCTGAACATCGTGCTGGTGCTGTCCCTGCTGCTCGTGGCGGAGGCCATCGCCTCGGCCCTGAACATGCGGATGATGACGGTGCTGCTCAGCGCCCTGCTGGACGTGGGCGTGCTGGCGATCATCATCATCTTCCAGCCGGAAATCCGCCACCTCCTGAACCGCGTGGCGATGCAGACGGGCATCTCCCGCCGCACCGGCGACCTGTTCAACCGCATCCTCGGCATCAAGGAGGAGCGGCTCGGGAGCCGGAGCGTGGAGGAACTGGTGGAGGCCGTGCGGGCCATGTCGGCGGAAAAGACCGGCGCCCTCATCGTCATCCAGCACAAGTCCTCGATGGACGAGTTCATGGACACGGGCGACCGCTTCGACGCGGAGATCAACCGCCGGCTCATCATGAACATCTTCTTCAAGAATTCTCCGCTGCACGACGGCGCGATGATCATCGTCGGCAACCGGATCGCCGCGGCGCGCTGCCAGCTGCCGATGACCAACCGCACGGACATCCCGGCCCATTACGGGATGCGCCACCGCGCGGCCATCGGCCTGTCGGAGGACACGGACGCGGACGTGATCGTCGTCTCCGAGGAAAGCGGCGGCGTGCGCTTCGTCCGCAACGGCGAGGCGAAGGAAGTGGAATCGATCCAGGAACTCCGCGAGCTGCTGGGCTCGGCGCTGTCGACGGAAAAGGACAAGGAAAAGGACAAAGAGGAGTAAGCGATGGACGAGGCGGCGAAAAGACTGGAAGGCAAGCTCGGTTTCGACCGGGTTCGCACCCTCATTGCAGACCGCTGCTCGACGGATTACGCCGCCGAGCGCGTGGAGAACGAGGAGCTGAGCACGGACCCTTCCGTCATCCGGAAGCGTCTGCAGCTCACGGACGAGATGCGCCTCATCCTCATGTTCGAGGAGAACTTCCCCACGAGCGGGTACATCGACTGCCTCCATTTCCTGGAGCCCATCGGCAAGAACGCCTCCATCGACCTGCTGTCCCTGGGGCGGCTCCGGACGATGCTGGACACCCTCCGCAAGGTCACGAACTTCTTCCGGGGCATCAAGGATGGCATCTATCCTGGCCTCAAGCAGCTGGCGTCGGGCTTCCCGGGCTTCCCGGAAATCCAGCGCCGCATCGACGGCATCCTGGACAAATACGGCGAGATCAAGGATACGGCCTCGGACAAGCTCTATGAGATCCGGACCTCCATCCGCGAGCGGGAGATCAACGTCTCCAAGCGGATGAACGCCATCCTCCGGAAGGCGCAGCAGGACGGGCTCGTGGAGGCCGATGCGAGCGTCTCCATCCGCGACGGCAAGATGCTCATCCCGGTGGCGTCGGCGAAGAAGCGCCAGTTCCCGGGCTTCGTCTACGACGAGTCGGCCACCGGCAAGACCACCTTCGTCGAGCCGGCCGAAATCGTCGCCCTCACCAACGAGATCGCCGAACTCCGGTTCGCCGAAACCCGCGAGATCGCGCGCATCCTGCACGAGTTCTCCGAGTTCCTGCGCCCCTGGATTCCCGACCTGTCGGCCGCGGCCATCTTCCTCGGGGAGATCGACTTCCTGATGGCGAAGGCCAATGTGGCCCTGGACTTCATCGCGGGAATGCCCGTCCTGTCCGAGAGCGGCGAGCTGCTGCTCCGGAAGGCCCGCCACCCGTTGCTGGAGAAGGCCCTCCGCAAGGAAGGCCGCTCCATCGTCCCCCTCACCGCCACCCTCACCCCCGAGAAGCACATCCTCCTGATCTCCGGCCCGAACGCAGGCGGCAAGTCGGTGTGCCTCAAGACCGTGGGCCTGCTGCAGTATATGTTCCAGTGGGGCATGCTCATCCCCACCTCCGAGACCTCCGAGCTCCCGGTGTTCGACCGGATCATGGTGTCCATCGGCGACGACCAGTCCATCGACAACGACCT
>CAMVPS010000067.1:0-9904 GCA_947169405.1 uncultured Bacteroidales bacterium | reverse complement strand
CCACGTTCTCCCAGTCCATGTCGCCCACCACGCAGATGATGCACATGTCCAGGTCGACGGTCACGGTGCCGTACTTCTTGAGGTCGTGGATGATCTCGCCCAGGTAGCGGGTGTCGTCGATGGACATGGACACGCCCACCTCGGAGGTGCAGATCATGTCGATCGGGGTGCGGTAGCTCTCGAAGATCTCGAAGACCTTGCGCAGGAAACCGTGCGCGAGGAGCATCCGGGAGGACTTGATCTTGATGGCGACGATGTTGTCCTTGGCGGCCACGGCCTTGATGGTGCCGGGTTCGGGGATGTTGTTGATGAGGGTGCCGGGGGCTTCCGGTTCCATCGTGTTCAGCAGGCGGACCGGGATGTTCGCGTAGCGGGCCGGCTGGATGCACGTCGGATGCAGGATCTTCGCGCCGAAATACGCGAGTTCCGCCGCTTCCTCGAAGTGCAGGTGCCGCACGGCCTCCGTATCCTTGACCACGCGGGGGTCGTTATTGTGCATGCCGTCGATGTCGGTCCAGATCTGGATTTCCTCCGCCTGCAAGGCCGCACCCACGAGGGAAGCCGTGTAGTCGGAGCCGCCGCGCTGGAGGTTGTCCACCTCGTCGTGCGCGTTCCGGCAGATGAAGCCTTGGGTCAGGAACAGCTGAGCCTCGGGATTCTCATCGATGAGTTTCGTCAGATGCTCGCGGATGAAATCGCCGTCCGGTTCGCCCTGGATGTCGGTCCGCATGAAGTCCAGCGCCGGCAGGAGCACCGCATTGATGCCCTTCTCCTGCATATACCAGAGCATCAAGTGCGTGGACAGGAGTTCGCCCTGCGCGAGGATCATCTTCTCCTGCACCGGGCCGAACAATTGCTTGGAGAAAGTGCCCAGGAACGCGAAGATCTCGTGGACGAAATCCCGCGCCTTCGCGGCATATTCCTCCGAGGAATAGAGTTCCTTGATGACTTTCAGGTACTTCCCTTCCAGGCGGCTGATGGTGTCCCGCGCGCCTTCGGAGTTGTGGTTGTACAGATACCCGGCAATCTCCACGAGGGTGTTCGTGGTGCCCGACATCGCGGACAGGACGACGAGATTCCGGCCGGCGGAAGAGACGAGCTCCGCCACGTGCTGCATCCTGGAGGCGGACCCTACGGAGGTTCCGCCGAATTTCATGACCTTCATTCTGATAAGTTCGTTTCGTTAACCAATCGCAAATATAGACAAAAAATCCGTAAATTTGCGGGAATAAACTAATCGCCATGCAAAGAGTCGTCATCACGGGACTGGGAATCTGGTCGTGCCTGGGCACGGACCTGGAGACGGTGCGGGAGTCGTTGTACAAAGGCAAGTCCGGCATCGTGCTGGACCCGGTCCGCAAGGAGATGGGATTCCGGTCGGGACTGACCGGAAAGGTGGAGCTGCCCGACCTGAAGAAGGAACTCCCCCGCCCGCTCCGGGTATACATGCCGGAGCCGGCGCAGTATGCGTACTGCGCGACGCGGGATGCCCTCAAGCACGCAGGCATCGACCAGGACTACCTGGACAGCCATGAAGTAGGACTCCTGTACGGCAACGACAGCACGGCCGACGCCGTGTACAAGTCCATCGCCAAGATTGTGGAGAAGAAAGACACGATGCTGTGCGGTTCCGGCGCCATCTTCCAGTCGATGAACTCCACCGTGACGATGAACCTCGGGGTCATCTTCCACCTCAAGGGCATCAACCTCACCGTTTCCGGCGCCTGCGCCAGCGGGTCCCACGCGATCGGCCTCGGCGCCCTCCTCATCCAGAACGGCCTGCAGGACATGGTTGTCTGTGGCGGCGCACAGGAGGTCAATCCGGCCGCAACCGGCTCATTCGACGGCATTTCCGCTTTCTCCGTCCGGGAGGACGCGCCGGAGAAGGCCAGCCGGCCTTTCGACCGCGACCGCGACGGCCTCGTGCCGGGCGGCGGCGCGGCGACCGTCATCCTCGAGAGCTACGAGTCGGCCGTCCGCCGCGGCACGCCCATCCTCGCCGAGGTCCTCGGCTACGGCTTCTCCGCGAACGGCGACCACATCTCCACCCCCAACGTGGACGGTCCCGCCCGTTCCCTGGAAATGGCCGTCCGCCGCGCCGGCATCGACATCCGCGAAATCGGCTATGTCAACGCCCACGCCACGTCCACGCACGTCGGTGACGCGAACGAGGCGAAGGCCATCGCCCGCGTGTTCGGCGAACGCACCGTCCCAGTCACATCCACCAAGAGCCAGACGGGCCACGAGATGTGGATGGCCGGCGCCAGCGAAATCGTCTATTCCCTCCTGATGATGAAGGGCGGCTTCATCGCCGGAAACATCAATTTCGAGCATCCCGACGAGGATTCCGCCCGGCTCTGGATTCCGGCGGAAACCATCGAGCGGCCGTTTGACACGTTCCTTTCCAACTCCTTCGGCTTCGGCGGAACGAATTCCACCCTCGTGATTCGGAATGTCTGAGGCCGTCATCATCGGATCCGGCCTCGGCGGCCTCCTCTCGGGCGCGATCCTGTCCCGGGCGGGATATCACGTCACCGTCCTCGAGAAAGCCGCGCAACCCGGAGGATGTCTCCAGACTTTCACCCGCGAAGGGCTCCGGTTCGACACCGGTTTCCATTCCGTCGCGGGCCTGGAAAAAGGCGGGCCTCTGGAGCGGATTTTCCGTCCGCTCGGCCTGATGGAGCTTCCCTGGGAGCAGGTGGCCGAGACCGATGAAATCGTCTTGGACGGTGTTCCGCACCACCTCTCCGACCTCTCCTATCCACGGGGAAACGCCCTCCGGCTCTCCGGACCGGAAGTGACGGAAGAGGAATATGCCCATGTGATGGAGCCCTATAAAAACGGCTCCTGGCGGCTTCCTGCGGGGGATTTGCTGGTCCAGGCGCTCGCCGCGCAAATCAACGGAACCATCCGCTGCCACAGCGAAGTGACCGCCATCGAACCGGGTCGTGTCCAATGCAAGGACGGAAGTGTTTACGAGGGGATCATCGTCTCCGACATCCACCCCCGGCAGACTTTCGCCCTTTTCAAGGGGCATGTCCGTCCGGCCTACCTGCACCGGCTGGAGGTTCTGGAAGACGGCCCCGGCATCTTTACGGTTTACTGCAAGTTACGCCCGGAAACGCTGGTTTACAAGCCCTGGTGCACGACTTATAACGACGACGTGATGCTCCATTACGGGAATCCGGACGGGCAGGGGTTCGCCCGGAGCGCGGACCTGCTCGCCTTCTGCGAAGAAGAGGTCCCCGACCGGGCCGCCTTCGCCGAAAGCCTGATCCGAAAGGTTCCCGGCCTGGAACCCGCCGTCGAAAAATACTGGACCAGCACGCCCGCGACCTGGGAGCGCTACACCGGGACGCCCGGCGGCAGCGCCTTCGGCATCCGGAAAAAGGACGCCGCCTGCTATGTCCATCCCCGGACACCCGTTCCGGGACTCTACCTGACCGGCCAGAACTGCGGCCTGCACGGCGTGCTGGGCGTAGCGGAAACCGCTCTTACCACTTGCCGGGAAATCCTCGGCGAATCCACCTTGAACCAAATCCTCCAACGATGAAAACCGCACTCGTCACCGGCGGCAGCCGCGGCATCGGCCGCGCCGTCACCCTCGCCCTCGCCCAGCGGGGCTATCACGTCCTCATCAACTACGTCTCGAACGAGGCGGCGGCCCGCGAAACGCTGGATGCCATCGGCGGACAGGGCGAACTGATCCGCTTCGACGTAGGCAATCCGGAAGCCGTCCGCACGGCCCTCGATGGCTGGCAGGCGGCCCATCCCGAGGAATACATCGAGGTGCTGGTGAACAACGCCGGCATCCGCAAGGACAACCTGATGATCTGGATGGAACCCGATGAGTGGCAGCAAGTTGTGAACACCAACCTGAACAGTTTCTTCCACGTCACACGGGCCGTCCTGCAGCCGATGCTGCTGCACAAGTACGGCCGGATCGTGAACGTCGCTTCGCTCTCCGGCATCAAAGGCCTGCCCGGCCAGGCGAACTACGCCGCGGCCAAGGGCGGCCTCATCGCCGCCACCAAGGCGCTCGCCCAGGAGGTCGCGCGCAAGAAGGTGACGGTGAACGCCGTCGCCCCCGGTTTCATCATCACCGACATGACAGAGGGACTGGACGAGGCCACCCTCAAGAAAGACATTCCGGCCGCCCGTTTCGGACGACCGGAAGAAGTGGCGGCCGTAGTGGCCTTTCTCGCCTCGCCCGAGGCATCCTATGTCACGGGCGAGTGTATCTCCGTCAATGGAGGCTTGTACACCTAATCCGCTTCCAAATAGAAGACGCCGCTGTCGAAGGTCTTGAGGAGCGCGGGGTTGAAGCCGCCGTTCATCAGGAAGTCGCCGGCGTGCACCTGTCCGGAGCCCCACCACGAGGAACGGTTCACATTCAGCTCCGTCACCTTGTACTTGCGGGCCGGGTCCAGGCCGTCCAGCCGGAACGGATGGGCCCCGACCGCCCGGTTCTGGTACTTGAGGCAGTAGGTGAAGACCACCGCCCGGCGCCGGTCCTGCGAAACATACATAAGTGCATAATAATCACCGTCATACGGTGAGGCGAGACGGTACACGTCGCCCGTGAAGACCAGGTCGCGGTACTGCTTGTAGGAACGGATGCAGCGGTCCGCGAGGGCGCGCTCCCCTTCCGTCAGGTTCTTCGGCTGCAGCTCCATCCCGAGCCGGCCGGAGCAGGCGATGTCGAAGCGAAACTTGAGCGGGGTGACGTTGCCCGTCTGGTGGTTCGGGACGGCCGACACGTGGGAGGCCATCACGCAGGCGGGATAGATCAGGTTCGTCGCGTACTGGATGTAGGCGCGGGTGAAGGCGTCCGTGTTGTCGCTGGTCCAAATCTCGTTGAAGTACTTCAGGGCGCCATAGTCCACCCGTCCGCCGCCGGATGAACAGCACTGGACGATGGTTTCGGGATACTTCGCGCGGAGACGGCGCATCACGTTGTAGATGCCCTGCGCGTATTCCACGAAGAACCGGTCCTGCTCGCTTCCCAGATACGTGCTGCCGAAGTCGGCGACCGTCCGGTTGCAGTCCCACTTGATGTAGTCGATGTTCGGCGCCAGCTGCATCGTGTTGTCGAAAATGCCGTATACGAAGTCCTGGACCGCCGGATTGCTCAGGTCCAGCACCCACTGGTTCCTGCTCTGGTAGATTTCGCGGCCGGGGCTCTGGACTACCCATTCGGGATGCCTGTGGGCCAGGTTGCTTTGGGGATTGACCATCTCCGGCTCGATCCAGATGCCGAACTTGAGGCCCTTCTGATGGGCATAGGAGGCCACATAGTCGATACCTTCCGGAATCTTGGCGGTGTTCACTTCCCAGTCGCCGAGGCCGGCGGCGTCCCCGTTGCGGGGATAGTCCTTCGCGAACCAGCCGTCGTCCAGGACGAACATCTCGAGGCCCATCGCGGCCGCGTCGTCGATCATCCGGAGAAGGGTCTCCGTCGTGAAAGTGAAGTAGGCGCCTTCCCAGCTGTTCAGGAGCGTGGGATTGATCTGCCCGCCTCCATAGACGCCATAGTTCCGGGCCCAGGCGTGCAGGTTGCGGGAGGCCTGTCCCGCCCCTTTGCAGGAGAAGGTATAGATGAAATCAGGTGTCGTAAACGTCTTTCCTGCAGCCAGTTCATAAGCCGATGCAAACGGGCTGATCCCGGCCAGGACCGTGAGCCGGCCGGACTCGTCCTGCTCGAAGGAGAGGCGGAAATTGCCACTCCAGGCGAGGGCGCCGGCGACCACGTCGCCGACATTCTCCTGCAGCCGTTCCGCATCGAGACTCACCAGGAAAGAAGGATTCGAGCACTGGGTGACCTGCGTGCCGCGACGGGATTCGATGACCTTCGTATCGTGCTTCAGGAGTTCTCCGTCCATCTGCATTTCGTCGGCCCAACCCCCGTGGAAATGGGTGAGATAGTACCGGTCCGCGTCCAGGTTCAGCGCGCCGGAAGCATAGTTGAGCAGCTGCACGGGCTTCTTGCCGGCGTTCTTGATCTCCGTATGGGCGCAAATGACGTCCTCTTTCTGATAGGCGTCATAGCACAGCTTGACTTCCAGCAAAGTGACGGGATCCTTCAAGGTGATTTCCGTCGTGACGACGTTGCCGTTCGCGCGGACCTGATGGTCCGCATAGACCAGTTCCGTGTTGTGGTAGCCGTCGGCATACCTCACGTGGAGGGCGGGCTCGCCGAGGTAGCGGCCGCCGGTGGTGGGATAGGTCATCGGCCCTTCCCCGTTGTCGGTTCCCCGCCCCGTCCGGAAGGCCGCAAAGGCCGAAGGGTCGGCGACGACCGCGCCGAAATGGACGGTCTGGAGAACGCCGTTCTCCTGCGCAACGAGGACGAGCTGGGTATGCTCCGTCTCCACGGGGATGACGGTATTGCGAGCCGAGGCCGGCCAAGCGAGGAAAAGGGTCGCGAAGGCCGCGACCGCAAAGTGCAAGTATTTCATAGTCAATGATTTATTAATCGGCAAACACCATCTCGTCGAACAAGTAGGACGCGTGCCCGATCTTGTCCACGACAAAGAGCAGGTAGCGGATGTCCAGGGAGATGTTCCGGCAGATTTCCGGGTCATAGTCGATGTCCGACATCGTCCCTTCCCACACGCGGTCGAAGTTGATGCCGATCAGGTTGCCGTCGGCATTCAGGACCGGACTGCCGGAGTTGCCGCCGGTAGTGTGGTTCGTGGCGAGGAAGCAGACGGGCTGGGCCTCATGGCCGCCCTCGGCGTAGATGTCGCGGAGGACCTGCGGGATGTTGTAGTCGAAGATGTCGGGGTTGTCCTTCTCGATGATGCCCTTGAGCGTGGACACGGGATAGTAGTAGGCGCCGTCGTACGGGGTGTAGCCGGCCACCTTTCCGTAGGCGACCCGGAGGGTGAGATTGGCGTCCGGATAGAACGTGTGGTCCTTCTCGAACTCCATCTGGCCTTTCATATAGGTGCGGTTCGCCACGCGGAGGGCTTCGGTGGTCTCCCGGATGACGGGCGCGAGGTCTTCGGCATACCATTTCGCAAACTCGGAGAAGGTGATGACGGCCGGATCGTCGGCCACGAGATCCACGTCGGCCGGAGTCAGGGCTTCGACTCTCGCGCGGTCCGTGAAGAGGCTGTGGGTGTACAAGAAACCCTTCCAGTCTTCCACGCTGCCGAACTTGGCGAGTTGTTCCTTGAACCAGGCCGGCTTGAAATGCTCCGGGACGTTCCGGTCGAAGGAGGTCATCATGGCCACGAAGCATTCCTCGTCGATGGGCTGGTAGTAATCCTTGAAGAAGCTGTCAATCAAGTCCTTCGTGGAGGTTCCGGAGCGCAGGCGGGTGTGGATGCCGGAGGCGAAATTGAGGAGTTCGATGGTCCGGACGGTCTCGTTGTAGTACTCGTAGGCCAGGTAGGTGGGATTCCGGCGGGCGTAGATGCCGCCCAGCTGGTCCACGATGCCTTCGTAGCGGGTGCCCTTGGCCCATTCGCGGAAGCGCTTCTCATAAGCCTGCTTATCAGCAACGGTATGATTCTTCTTGATGCCCTTTTCCTCGCCCTGCCACTTCTTCCAGGCGTTGGAGACGGAGGCGTTCTTGGAAGAATACTGGATCCGGACGGCCTGGGACTGGGACATATACTTCTTCTGGATGTCCAGGCGCTGGGTGCGGAGGGCGATCTTCTGCGGATCGGACACCTCGGACACATACTTGACCTGCTCGGACATCACATACTCCTGGGTGCTGCCCGGGCAGCCATAGACGAAGGTGAAATCGCCTTCGTTGACGCCGGCGCGGGATACCTTGAAGAACTTCTTCGGGTGGTACGGGACGTTGTCCGGGGAGTAGTCGGCCGGGTTGTTGTCCTTGTCGGCATAGACGCGGAAGATGGAGAAGTCGCCGGTGTGGCGGGGCCACATCCAGTTGTCGGTGTCGCCGCCGAATTTGCCGATGGAGGACGGCGGGGCGCCCACGAGGCGGACGTCGCGGAACACGCGGAACACGAACAGGAAGTACTGGTTGCCGTAGAAGAGGGCTTCCACATCGGCAGTCAGGCCTTTGCCGTCCTGGACGGCTTCGGCGGTGAGCTTGCGGGTATTGACCCGAACCACGGAATCCCGCTGGGCTTCAGTCATTCCTTCCCGGTAGCCTTTCAGCACCAGGTCCGTCACATCGTCCATCCGTTCGAGGAAGCTGACGGTCAGGCCCCGGTTGGGCAGTTCCTGGCTACGGTTCATCGCCCAGAAACCGTCCTTGAGGTAGTCGTGCTCCACGCTGCTGTGCCGCTGGATGTAGCTGTATCCGCAGTGGTGGTTCGTCAGAAGCAGGCCCTCGTCGGACACAAGCTCGCCCGTGCAGCCGCCTCCGAACAGGACGACGGCGTCCTTGAGCGACGCCTGGTTCACGCTGTAGATGTCTTCGGCGGTGAGCCGGAAGCCTTTGGCCTGCATGTCGCCGATACGCTGGGAAATCAAGGACGGGAGCCACATTCCCTCGTCGGCCATCGCCGTCAGGGAAAATGCGATCAGGGCTCCCAGGAACAATACGGTCTTTTTCATGGAAACAAGTTTCTCGTTTTCACAAAAATACGCATTTCCCCGGGAATTCCCAAGGCTATTGCGGAAGCAGGTATCCGTGCCTGACGAGGTCGTCACGGCTCTCCACCGGATGGGTGTAGCCATCGGACAGGACGTAGAGCCGGTCGGCGACGGTGGAGATGGCTTCGTAGTTATGGTCCGTGACGATGATGCCCTTTTCCCGGCACTGTTCCCGGATGAGCCGCTGGACCGCCTCGATATGGACCGGGTCGATCTGGGAGAACGGTTCGTCCAGGATGCAGAACGGCGCATCGGCCATCAGGATCAGGTACAATTCCGCCAATCGAGCCTCTCCCCCGGACATCTCCCAAAGCCGGCTGTGATACTTCCCGGAATACTTCGGAAAGAGCAGGACAAAGGACCAAAAATCCACCTGATAAAGTTGGAAGGCCTCCTTCAGGGTCAATCCGTCCGGAATCATCCGTCCTTGTGGCAAGTACTTGACTGTCAATCCGATCTTGCCGATATCGACCGGCTTTCCATCCGCGTGGACAGAGACGTAGTCAACCTTCAGTCCGCCCATCAATGCCCGGAACATACAGGACTTTCCAGCGCCGTTCCGGCCCAGCAGGCCGGTCACGCTACCGGTCCTCGCCGTTACGTACCCGCCGCTCACGACCGTCTTCTCTCCGAAGCGGACCACGACGCTATCTACCACCAACTCGTGTGTCACCGGCATAGGACGATCAGGATTTCCAGGAGCAAGAGGAACCCGAAGTCGATGGATAACGTCGCTGCCATCAAACGCTTCCGGCTCAAGCCCAGATTGATATAGAAAAAGATGGCGTCCCGGTCTTCGAACTGTCGGTGCAAGTAGAGGACGACAGCCGTGAACAGCGTTTTCAAGATGAAAGCCATCACCAGCCCCATATAAGAAAACGCTCCCGCCAAGAGAGCCGCACACGCCAGATTGTACAGTCCCCCGGCCAGGATGATCCACTTCCCATACATCCACACCAACCCGATATTCCGCCCGATTTTCGCCATGCCCCCAACCTATGCAAGAATTATTCCTTCTTGCAAGATATCAGGCCCTCGGTGTATAAGAGCGGAAGGTGGTGCGCAGGCGGAATTCGGCTTTCAGCGAGCGCGAGCGGGAGGAAACGGGCGTGCCCGGAGGGATGACGGCGTCTGTTTGAGCGCTAGTTAGGCCCGCTCGCGGGACTAACTGAGCGAGTTCGCCGTCAAGGCCGTTTCCGACCCAAGGCGAGCCGCTGAAAGACGCATGGAGCCTGCGCACCACCTTCCGCTCACACCGGCGGCCACATACGAAAACGAAGAAGCCCGGTCGTCATTTGACGATCGGGCTTCCAAAAACGGCGGC
>CAMVPS010000066.1:0-10078 GCA_947169405.1 uncultured Bacteroidales bacterium | reverse complement strand
GAGGCCGACCGCTTCAAGAACTGCGTCTTCCGCGGCTTCCACACCGAGCTCGAGGCCGTGTACGAGGAGAAGAACATGGGCCTGACCGACGACTCCGAGAAGGCCTTCGACGCCATCAACTCCCTCCTCTATCCGAACCACCCGTACGGCACGCAGACGGTCATCGGCACGCAGGAGCACCTCAAGAACCCGTCCCTAAAGGCCATCCGCAAGCAGAAGGACACCTTCTATGTCCCGAACAACGTGGCCATCTGCCTCTCCGGCGACTTCGACCCGGACGAGGCCATCCGGATCATCGAGAAATACTTCGGCGACTGGAAGCCCAACAAGAACCTCCCGACCTTCACCGTGAAGCCCGAGGAACCCGTCACCGCCCCCAAGGAGAAGCACATCCTGGGCAACGAGGCCGAGTTCGTGATCATGGGCTGGCGCACCCCGGGAACCTCCACCACGGACAGCGAGCTCACCGACATCGTCGCCTCCATCCTCTATAACGGACAGGCGGGTCTGGTGGACCTGGACGTGATCCAGAACCAGGCCATCCTGGACGCCGGCATCATGCCGTACGGCCGCGTGGACCACGGCCTGCTGCTCCTCGAGGGCCTGCCCAAGGAAGGCCAGACCCTGGAGGAAGTCCGTGACATCCTCCTCGCCGAGGTCGCCAAGCTCCGCGACGGCGACTTCTCCGAAGAGCTCGTCGAGGCCGCCAAGGCGAACTACAAACTCCGGGAGATGCAGAGCCTCGTGTCCAACCGCAGCCGCGCCAACCAGTTCGTGGACGCTTTCATCAACCGGATGCCCTGGAAGACCGCCGTGGGCAAGATGGACCGCATCGCCGCCTTCACCAAGGCCGACGTCGTCGACTTCGCGAACAAGTTCCTGGGCCCGCAGGCGTACGCCATCGCATACAAGCACATCGGTGAAGACACCTCCATCAAGAAGATCGAGGCCCCGCGCATCACCCCGATCGTGACGAACCGCGACAAGCAGAGCGACTTCCTCGCCGGCATCGCCGCCGCCGAGGTCGCGCCCATCGAGCCGGTCTTCGTGGACTTCTCCAAGGATATGACCGTCGCCGACTGCAACGGCCTGCAGCTCCTGTACAAGAAGAACGAGAAGAACGACCTCGCCACCCTCACCTTCCGCTATGACCGCGGCAGCGACAACGACCCGGTCCTGGGCCTCGCCGCCAGCTACTTCGACTACCTCGGCACCCCGGACAAGTCCGCGGCCGAGATCGCTTCCGAGATGTACGGCCTCGCCTGCAGCTACGGCCTCTCCGTGGGCGGCAACACGACGAACGTCCGCGTGGACGGCCTGAGCGAGAACCTGCCCAAGGCGCTCGCGACCGTGGAGAGCCTGTTCCGCACGGCCGTGGGCGACGACGAGATCCTCGACGAGCTCAAGATCGACCTCATCCGCAGCCGCCTGGACAACAAGAAGAACCAGCGCGCCTGCAACAGCGCCCTGCAGAACTACCTGATCTACGGCGCCGATTATGTGAAGGCCACGACCCTCACGAACGCCGCCGTGGCCGGGCTCACCTCCGACCAGCTCCTCGGCTCCGTCAAGGACCTCCTCACCAAGAAGCCCACCATCCTCTATTACGGCCCCGCCTCCGTGGAGGAAGTCGTGGAGATGGTGAAGGCCGCCCATCCGACCGAGGGCCTCGAGCCGCTCGTGAAGACCTACGCCGCCAAGCAGCTCACCCCGGCCGCCAAGGTCATCCTGGCCCCCTACCAGTCCCGCCAGTTCAACTACATCCAGTACTCCGACCGCGGCGAGACGCTGGACCTCGCGCAGGATCCGTACATCGACCTGTTCAACGAGTACTACGGCGGCGGCATGAACGCCATCGTGTTCCAGGAGATGCGGGAGTCCCGCGCCCTGGCCTACAGCGCCGGCGCGAACCTCAGCGGTCCCGCTTTCAAGGGCGACACCTACGCTTTCCGCGCCACCATCGCCTCCCAGAACGACAAGCTGAAGAAGGCCGTGGACGGTTTCGACGAGATTATCGAGACCCTGCCGGAAGCGCCTGAGAACCTGGAGATTGCGAAGGCTTCCATCCTCGGCCGTCTCTGCACGCAGCGCACCATCGGCGACCGCGTCCTGTACAGCTACCTGACCGCGCAGGAGCTCGGCCTCACCGAGCCGCGCGAGAAGCAGGTGTACGAGAAAGTGAGCGCCCTGACGATGAACGACCTCCTCGCCACGCACGCGAGATGGATCAAGGGACGTCCCTACGTGTACGCCATCCTCGGCGACCCGACGGACCTGGACATGGACTTCCTCAAGACCCTGGGTCCTGTGCAGCAGGTGACGCTGGAGGAAATCTTCGGATACTAGAGATTCTCACGGAGGCCCTGATCGGGCCTCCTCAGAATGACAAAAAGGGCCCTGATCGGGCCTCCTCAGAATGACAACTCACAGATCGCGCCCTCGGGGTTGGCCGAAAGGACCACCGCGAGGGCGTGTTCTTTCGGTTCGATTCCCTGGGAGACGAGGCTCGCGGAGAGGTTCGGCGTCATTTCGTCGAACCAGCCAACGAGGGCGTTGTCGATGTCGCCGAGCGCAATCTGCGTGGCGGCGTCTTGCAGGGCGCTTTCGAAGGAGCGGCCCCGGTGCGAATAGGTGGCGTTGTAGCCGTGGCATCCCAGCCGGATGGCGATGAGGGACGCGATGGTGTTGTGCGTGGACTGCATGAAATGCGTCGGCCGCAAAGGGGCGTCCTCCAGGCCCTTGAGGGCCTTCAGGAAGGACTCCGAGTTCTCGATGCAGCCGAAGTCCGTGCCGATGACGACGGCCTCCGGGACGGCGACGCCGGCCTGCTTCAAGGCCTCGGCCGAGGTCCATACCGCCCGCTTCAGGAGCCGGCCCATCCGCCGGGCCTCCATCACGGAGAACAGGCTGCGATAGTCGGGTTCCGGGTCGCCGGGCTTCAGCTCACACCGGGCGTGGACATACACTTTCCGCATCATCGGGAGAATAAGAGGGATGAATCGTTGCCTCCGAAGCCGAAGGCGTTGCAAAGGATATGCCTCAAGGGCAGATGGCCGGTCGGCGCTTCGCCACCCCGATAGGGCGTGATGCAGGCCGGGTCGGGCGTGGCCCAGTTCAGGTTGGCCGGAATGAAGCCCTCCTGCAGGGCCAGGAGGCAGAAGACCGCCTCGATGCTGCCGGATGCGCTCGTCGTATGGCCCGTGAAGGCCTTGGTGGACGAGACCGGCGGCATCTGCTTCCCGAACACCCGTCGCAGGGCGGCGCTTTCGGAGGCGTCATTGTTGGGCGTGCCGGTGCCGTGCGCATTGACATAGTCGATGTCCTCCGGCCGGAGGCCCGCCATCTTCAGGGCCTTTTGCATCGCGAGGAAAGCGCCTTCGCCGTTTTCGGACGACGCCGTCTGATGGAAGGCGTCGCAGGCGTTCCCGAAACCACTCAAAACGGCCAGGGAAGCCGCTCCACGACGTCTCCGGGACGCTTCGGACTCCAGGATCAGGAACGCGGCGCCCTCCCCCAGGTTGAGTCCGGCGCGGGTGGCGTCGAAAGGCCGGCAGGGGGCCGTGTCCAGGATCATCAGGGAGCCGAACCCGTGCAGGTGGAAGTCCGACAGGGATTCGCTGCCGCCCACGGCGACGATCTCCGCCTGCCCGCTCCGGATGAGGTTTGCGCCGAAAATGACGGCGTTGGCCGCCGAGGAGCAGGCCGTGGAGAGGGTCGTCGCCCAGGGCGCCCCGCCGAAATGCGCGGCGATGGCGTCCGTGGACGCTCCGCAGTCGTGCACGGGCGAATACGCCGGAAAGATTTGTTCCGTCAGGTCCATGCCGCCGACAGTGGTTCCGCCCACCAGGGGAACTCCCGCAAGATCATTGAGCCCAGCCTGCGCGAGCGCCTCCTCCAGGGCGAGGATGCCCATCAGAGAGGTCCGGGACAGGCCCTGCGGGACTCCGCACCGCGCCGCCATCTCCGCATCGGTAAGCTTGACTTCCCCGACCGGGAAGGCCTTCTCCTCCGTACGCAGGTAGCGGACCGGGGCGATGCCGGAACGGCCGCGCCGGAGGGCGTCCAGGGTCTCCCCCTGGCCGCATCCGACGGCGCTCACCACCCCGGCGCCGGTGACATGGATGACCGTCTCCATCTATTTCTTCCGGTTGGCGGCCACGTAGTCCGCCATCACGGCCACGCTCTGGAAGACCTTCTTGCCTTCCTGCGGGTTCGCCAGGCGGATGCCGTAGTTGCGCTCCAGGAGCACGATCAGTTCCAGGACGTCGATGGAATCGAGGCCCAGCCCTTCGTCACCGAAGAGGGGGGCGTGGTCGTCGATGTCGGCCGGGGTCATCCCGTCCAGGTTCAGGGCGTCGATCAGCTTCAGCTTGATCTCATTGATTAACTGTTCCATATAAGTTATCCACGTTGAATTCTTTTCCGTTTCCGTCCCGCTCCACGAGGAAAGCGAAGGCGGTGAAGTCGTCGTCCGCGCGGCAGTCCACCCAGCCGCAGAGGGCGGACGCCGTCACCGTGTCCTGGAACGCCTGTTCCACGATGGCGACGAAGGTTTCGGGATCGAAGCGCTCCAGCACATAGGCCGAGGTCTCCCCCTCGTACTTGTTCCGGATGGCGATTTCGCCCGTGATGATATTGGGAAGGGTATAGACGAACAGGGACGGGGACGGGAACTCCCGGACCGTCTCCTCGTAATGCCGGTCGTTGCAGAGGCTGCCGCAGGTGCTGAACATCAGCACGGCGCGGTCCTCGCGGGGCGCGAAGCGCGGCTCGTCCGCGAGCTGCTCCGCCAGGAGGAATCCCAGCTTGCAGGCCGTGTCCATCTTGAAAAACTTGGGGTAATCCCCCACCCGGGCCCGGTACAGGGCCGTCAAGTCGGTGCCGCCGGGGATGGAGGCGAATTGCTTGATGGTCAGCATCCCGCACCTCCTTTTCTGAAGAACAGCGCTCCGTTCACCCCGCCGAAACCGGAGAGGAGCTTCACGAAGGCAAGCTTGTCGGTCGCGCCGGCCAAGGCCGATACCCGGACCGGGCGGCTGACGCCCAACTCCGAGAAACCGCGCGTGGGCAGGACCATTCCCGCATCCACGGCGTGCATCGACAGGATCGATTCCAGGATGCCGGCCGCCCCCATCGTATGGCCGAATGTGCCTTTCAGCGCATTCACGGGCACATCCAGGAGACCGGCGCGGTCGATGGCGATGGCTTCCATCTCATCGTTGTACAGGGTGGAAGTGCCGTGGACATTCACGAATGCCAGCTCTTCCGGAGCGATGTGCTTGAGCACATACCGG
This sequence comes from uncultured Bacteroidales bacterium, assembly GCA_947169405.1. GTDB lineage: Bacteria > Bacteroidota > Bacteroidia > Bacteroidales > UBA932 > Cryptobacteroides. The sequence goes on along the minus strand of CAMVPS010000066.1, from coordinate 4,784 downwards.
AGGGCCTTGTAACTCCCCTCGCCCGTCCGGGACGGGCCGGAGATGTGGTTCGCGTCGTTGCGGACGGCGCCATCGACCAGTTCCCAACCTTCCTCTCCGAATCCGAGCACGACGGCCGCGGCCGCCTCGCCCAGGTTCAGCCCGTCGCGGGCCGCGTCGAACGGCTTGCAGGGCGCTTCGGAAAGGGCCTTCAGCGACTGGAAACCGGTCACGATGAAACGGGATTGCACCTCGGCGCCCACGACCACGACGTGGTCGTAACGGCCGCCCAGGAGCATCCGCCGCCCCTGCAGGAGCGCCGCCAGGCCGGAGATGCAGGCGTTGGATACCACCACGGCGGGGTTCGGATTGCCGAAGGCATCCGTCAGCCGCCGGGCGGAGCTGGCCAAAGTGACATCCTGCGTATCGGCAACGGGAGAAATCTCGAGAGCCTCGATATTTCCCTTGATGGTGGAGAGCACGAACGCCGTGCGCGGGCTGGCCGGGTCGATGCCGGCGGCCTCGACGGCCCGCCGCGCCGCCTCGATGACGATGGAATCGAAGAAAGTCCGCCCCGGGACGGTCCAACGCGCCCGGTCCATCAGCGAGGCCACGAACGGCTCGCGGACCCCGAACATCCCCTCGTAGCGCTGCAGGGCCGATTCGCCCCGGCAAACCGCCGCGAAGTTCTCCGCGGGCGTCGCGCCGAGCGGCGACAAGATGCTTTCCCCGATGCAGACGACCTTCCTCATTCCGCCTCCTTTTCTCCAAGGGCCGTTTTGAGCGACGCCTCGGCGATCAAATCCTCTCCGACGCGGACCACGGCATCGACCAAGGAGATGCCGAAGACATCCTCCCGGAAAATGATCGTCGTCGTCAGCGTCTCCCCCGCCTCCGGCAGCCGGTGCACCCGGAATTTCCGAATGGCGCCGATATAGCCGATGCGGACGGGGACGTGCAGGATGTATCGGCACAGATAGCCGATCCGGGCCGCGCTGGACTGGGCCATGTTCTCCAGGATGCCGGGCGCGGTCAGATACCCGTCCTTCACCAGCAGGTGCTCCACCGGGACCGTGAATTCCGTCACCGTCTCCCGCTCGTCGTAATGAACGAGCCGGTCCACGAACAGGAACGGTTCGCGCTGCGGCAGGATGTCCTTGACATCGATATCGTTGAACGGGCTCATTTCCAGAAACCGTAGAAGTTATACCATTGGTCCGGATACCGGCGCACGACCGCTTCCAGCGAGGAGGCATAGGCATCGGCCAGGAACTGTACGCACTCCTGCCGGGTTTTCCCTTCCGGTTCCGGAAGGCGCTCCAGCAGGACCTTGTAGCGACGCCGGCCTTCCTTCATCACGAAGACGACGAGGACGGGCGCGCCGCGCTGGGCGGCCAGCGTGAAGGGGCCGGCCGGGAACGGCGCGGGCTCACCGAAGAAACGGCACTGCACCGTCTTCTTCGAGCCGAAGACCCGGTCGCCGGGCAGGCTGGCGATCTCGCCATCGGCCAGGGCGTTGTTCAGGGCGAAGATATGGGACAGGTCCTCCGAAACCGGGACCATCCGGACGTTGGTCTCGCCGAACAGGAGGGCGCGGTTCTGCATCACCGTCGCCGTCTCCCCGGCAAAGACCAGGGCGTTGATGGGCTTTGGCGAGATGAGGGAGTACCCGACCATCTCGTAGCTGCCCACGTGGGAGCTCAGCTGGATGAATCCTTCCTTCCCCGCACAAAGTTCACGGAAAAGGTCCATCCGCGGAACCTCCATCTCGAACTTCTTCCCCGCATAGGCGGCGAAGCGGTCCAAGACCACCTGCCCGAACGAATATTCGTTCTTGTACACGTGGAAGAAGGACTTGACAGGGCCGTAGCCCATCCGCATCCGATAGAAGTTGTAAGAGGCCTTGAAACCCTTCGCAAACAGCATATAGAACGGAATGACCAGTGCCATACAGCCGTACAGCACGCCGAGGGGCAGGATGCGGAAAAGCCGGATGAGCGCCCGCTGCATCCAGGGTGTTCCGTCCGTGGACCCCTGCCAACCCGTATGTCCGTAATCAGGCAACCTTGCCGGCGATGAATTGACAGAACTCCCCGTAGGTCTTGAGTTCCTTGAAATCTTCCCGCTGCATCTTGAAGCCGAATTCCTCTTCGACCAGCACGATCACGTCCACCACTTCCAGGCTGTCGATGCCGAGGTCCTCCTTCAGGCGGGCATCGTCCTCGATCTTGCTTTCGTCAATCTCCAGCTCGTCCACGAGGAAGGCATTGACTTTCTCTTGTATCTCGTTGATATCCATATTATTTGCGTTTACAAATCATAATGCTGTGTCCCTGCCCCAGGCCGTCGTGGATTTCCTCCACCGCAAGCCCGGCGCGCTCCACAATGCGGGCCATGTCGTCAGAATGGTACATCTTGGAATTGCCGTTCGCCATCGCGGTGAAATAGAGGCTCGTCATCGTGAGGCAGAAGGAGGCGGGCTCGTATTTCTGGCGGTCCCAGAAGGTTTCCATGATGGCGAGCCGGGATTCCGGTCCCATCACGTCCGCGGCCCGCACGAGGATGCCCAAGATCTCCTCCTCGCTGAAACAGTCCAGGAACTGGCTCATCCAAATGAGGTCGGGATGCAGGTCCTGCGGGAACCGGGACGCCGGATCCAGCATGTCCATGGCATAGCCGTCGATGCGGTCCGCGCCGGGCTTTCCAGCCGTCTGCTCGCGCATCATCGCCAGCTGCTGGGGAAGGTCCACGATGGTCACCCGCACCTCGGGGTCGTAATCCACGCAGCGGAGGGCCCAGCGGCCCGTATTGCCGCCCACGTCCATCAGTCGCTTCGGCCGGTATCGGAACACGATTTCCAGCGCCTCGTCGAAGGAATGGTCCGAATAGAAATGGTCAAAACCGAACCAGCTCTTCTTCACCTGATCCGGAAGCGAGGACAGGCCCTCGTACAGCGTCGGCCAGTCGCCGAAGTGCTTCAGGCCTGCCGGGCGGCCTTCCAGCAGCGCCTCCTCCAGGTGGAAGAACCCCTCATAATTCACGTCGTGGTTGAAATCCACGTTCACACGCGTCGCCGGGTCGTTCAGCAGGAACCAACCCGTCTTGGAGAGCGAATACTTGTCGGTGGCCGTGTCCACGAGGACCGTACCGATGGAAAGCGAGGCCTCCACCAGGACCTTGGCGGCATATTGCGACAGGCCGGCGGCATCGGCGATTTCCGGCAGGGTCATGTCCCGGTCGCGGAGCCGCTCCAGGATGCCGAACTTGAGCATCAGGCGGCTCGCCTGGAACACGATGGGGCCGAACGCGATATACTGCGCCAGCCGCTGCGCCTCCCGGGCCGACAGGTGGTCCTTCGTATAGGCTTTTTCGATGTCCGGAAACAGATTCATACGTATAGCTATTCCCTTGTGTTTACAAAGGAACAAAGATACGGATTAATCCCGTTTATTCAAAAAAGAAAGCGCCCGGAAGCGGCCGGCCATTGTACGTGGAGGCCATGGACTCGCCGTAGGCGCCGGCGCTGCGGATGGCGATGAAATCGCCCCGCCGGCAGGCGTCCAGGCTTACGCCCTTGGCGAACACGTCCGAACTCTCGCACACCGGGCCCACCACGTCGTACAGCTGCTCCGGTTCGTTGGAGGTCAGGTTCTCGATCCGGTGATAGGCGTGATACAGCGCCGGACGGATGAGTTCCGTCATGCTGCCGTCCACGATGGCGAACTGGCGCGTCGTGCCCTGCTTGACATACAGGACACGACAGATGAGTGTCCCGCAAGGAGCCACGAGGCTGCGGCCCAGCTCGAAATGCAGGGCCTGCCCCTGACGGAGATGCAGGTGGCGCTTGAACGTATCGAAATAGGCCTGGAAATCCGCGATGGGCAGATGGTTCGGGTGCTCGTAGTTGATGCCCAGGCCGCCGCCCACGTTCAGGTCCCCGACTGGCAGCCGCAGCCGCTCCAGCCGGTCCGTCAGGTTGTTGATCCGGTTGCACAGGGCCACGAAATCACTCATATCCAGGATCTGGGAGCCGATGTGGAAATGCAGGCCCTTGTACGCGATATGCGGGCAGCCTTGCGCCAGGCGGATCACTTCGGGCAACACCTCGTGGAAGATGCCGAACTTGTTCTCGGCCAGGCCGGTGGTGATGTTCGCGTGGGTATGGGCGCCGATGTCGGGATTCACCCGGAAGCTGACGGGCGCGACCTTGCCCATCTTCGCGGCGATCTCCTCGATCACCAGCAGTTCCGCGGAGGATTCCACATTGAACCGGCCGATGCCCAGTTCCAAGGCATATGTGATCTCGTCATCGCTCTTGCCCACGCCGGCATAGACGATGGCGGAGGGGGCGAACCCGGCCTCGTACGCCATCCGGACCTCGCCGCCGCTCACGCAGTCGGCGCCGAAGCCCGCCGCGGCGATCCGGCGGAGGATCTCCGGGTTGGCATTGGCCTTGACCGCGTAGTGGACTTGCCACAGGGGACGGTTTCCGATCGCGCTGCGGACCGCATCCAGCGTCCGCTCCAGCAGGGGCAGGTCGTAGAAGTAGAACGGCGTCTTCCTTCCCGCGAACTCCCCTACCGGGAAATCGCCCTTCATCATTTTGCGAACAGGCTGGCGCTGAGGGCTTTGAGGGCCTCTTCCTTGTCCTCTTCCTTGATCAGGAAGGAAATGTTGTAGTTGCTGCCGCCGTAGGAGACCATCCGCACGGGGATGTCCTTCATGGCGCTGAGGGCCTTGGATTCGAAGCCCACGTTCTCCCAGTCCATGTCGCCCACCACGCAGATGATGCACATGTCCAGGTC
>CAMVPS010000065.1:0-10200 GCA_947169405.1 uncultured Bacteroidales bacterium | reverse complement strand
CCTGCCCGATGGCCTCGCCCAGGACGATGCCCACGTCTTCCATCGTGTGGTGCTCATCGACCTCCAAATCGCCCTGGCAGGAGACCGCGAGGCTCACCCCGCCGTGATGCGGAATCTGCTCCAGCATATGGTCGAAAAAGTGCAGGCCGGTGCTGATGCCGGAGGGGCCTTTCCCGTCCAGGTCCAGCGTCAGGGTGATGTCCGTCTCACGGGTTTTCCGGGCGATGGTCACCTGGCGGGAGCTGCTCCGGACCGCCTCGGCGATCTCCGCCCAGGTCATCGGCCCGACTTGCAAGGCCTTGGCGCCGAGGTTCTCGGCCAGCTTGACGTCCGTCTCCCGGTCGCCGATGACGAAGCTCGCGGCGAGGTCGTAGGAACCGTCCATATAGGCCCCGAGCATCCCCGTCCCGGGCTTCCGGGTGGGGGCGTTCTCGTGGGGGAATGTCTTGTCGATCAGAATGTTGTCGAAGACGATGCCTTCGCCCTTCAAGGTGTTCAGCATCAGGTTCTGGCAGGGCCAGAAGGTCTCTTCCGGGAAGGAGGGCGTGCCCAGCCCGTCTTGGTTGGAGACGAGGACGAGCTCGTACCCTAGACCGGTCAGGGCCTTCAGGCCGCTGATGGCGCCGGGAACGAAGGCGAACTTGTCCAGGGCGTCGATCTGCTCGTCGGCGGGCTCCACGAGGATGGTGCCGTCCCGGTCGATGAAGAGGGCTTTTTTCAGGTCGCTCATACGGTATAGCTGTCTAAGGCGTTCAACAGGGATTCGTTCTCGGCGGGCAGGCCGACGGTCAGGCGGAGGCAGCCCGCGCAGCCGGGCACCCGCGTCCGGTTCCGGACGATGATGCCCTTGCCCAGGAGATGATCATAGAGGGCATTGGCGTCGTCCACCCGGACCAGGATGAAGTTCGCGTCGCTGGGAAACACCTGCTGCACAAAGGAGAAGCGGGGGAGGATGGAAGCTAATCTTTTCCTTTCATTGACAATTGTATTCACTTCATCATCAATGGATTTATCCAAGAATTGAAAAGCCTTCTCCATCGCCGCCCGGCTCAGGTTGTAAGGGTACTTGACCATCGACATCAGGCGGATGATTTCCTCGCTGGAGATGGCGAGACCGATCCGCAGGCCGGCCATCGCCCGGGCCTTGGAAAGGGTCTGGAGGACGATGAGATTGTCCCGGACCGTGGCCTCTTTCGCGAGGCTTCCTTTCTCCGAGAAATCCGCATAGGCTTCGTCCACGACCACGACGCCGGGGAAGCGGTTGCAGATGTCCAGCAGCTGCTTCAGCTCGAAGGCGTTGCCGGACGGGTTGTTCGGCGAGCACAGGAAGATGACCTTGGTGCGATCGTCGCAGGCGCCGAGGAGCGCCTCGCTGTCCAGGTTGAAATTCTCGTCCAGCCGGACGCTGCGAACCTCGACATCATTGATGGCCGCGGCCACGCCATACATCCCGTAGCTGGGCGCCATGATGACGGCGTTGTCCTTTCCGGGCTCGCAGAAGATCCTGAATACCAGGTCGATGGCTTCGTCGCTGCCGTTCCCGAGGAAGAGGTTCTTCACGGGGATGCCCTTGATGCCGCCGATGCGGGCCTTGAGCTCCGCCTGGTGCGGATCCGGGTAGCGGTTGTAGCCGTTTTCATAGGGGCTCTCGTTGGCGTCCAGGAAGATGCCGATGGGGCCGTCGTATTCGTCCCGTGCCGTCGAGTACGGGGTCAGGGCCGCGATGTTGGGCCTGACTAGGGGAGTGATCCGGCTCATTTTCCTTCGATTCTGAGGGTGACGGCGCGCGCGTGGGCGTCGAGCCCTTCGGCTTGCGCCATGTTGACGATGGTGGGGGCGAGGGATTCCAGTCCTTCGCGGGAGAGCTTTTGAAGCGTCATCTTCCGCATGAAGCTGTCCATGTTGACCCCGCTGCAGGAGAGGGCCCAGCCGCTGGTGGGCAGGGTGTGGTTCGTGCCGGAGGCGTAGTCGCCGGCGCTCTCGGGACTCCAGGGACCGACGAAAACGCTGCCTGCGGCCGTGATCTTCTCGGCCACTTCCTCGGCGTTCTTCCAGGCGATGATCAGGTGCTCCGGCGCATAGGCCTCGGCGAAGTCGATGACGTCTTGAAGGCCCGGGAAAACGATGGCGTAGCTGTGCGCCAAGGAGCCTTCGACCTGCTCGTTTCGAGGAAGCTGTTTCTTTTGATTCTCAACTTCTTGCAGGACTTTATCGGCATAATCCCTTTCGGTGGTGACGAGCACCGCCGTGCTGTCTTTCCCGTGCTCCGCCTGGGAGAGGAGGTCGGCTGCGGCGAAGGAGGCGGGGGCGCTTCCGTCGGCCAGGACCATCACCTCCGACGGGCCCGCCGGCATGTCGATGGCGGTGTTCCGTCCGCTGACGATCTGCTTCGCGAGGGTGACCCACGGATTGCCCGGGCCGAAGATCTTGTCCACCTTCGGGACGGTCTCCGTGCCGAAGGCCATCGCGGCCACGGCCTGGGCGCCGCCGACGCGGAAGATCCGCGTCACGCCGCACTCCCGCGCCGCGAACAGCACCTCCGGGGCGACGGAACCGTCCTTCCGGCAGGGTGTGCACAGGATGCGGTCGCGGCAGCCGGCCAGGGCGGCCGGGACGGCGAGCATCAGCACGGTGGAGAACAGCGGCGCGCTGCCGCCGGGGATGTACAGGCCCACGCGGCGGATCGGGACCGGCCGCTGGACGCAGACGACGCCGGGCGCCGTCTCCACGCTGATCTCGCGGGGAAGCTGCGCGCGGTGGAACGCCTCGACGTTCCGCTTCGCGGCACGGATGGCTTCCTGCACCGCTTCCGAAACCTTCGCACAAGCCACATCGATCTCGGATTCAGTCACTTCCAGGGGCGCATCGACCTTGTCGATTTCCCGCATCAGCCGCTGCAGGGCGGCGTCGCCTTCGGTTTCCACGGCGCGGAGGATGGCTTCCACCCGCGGGCGGATGCCTTCGTAATCGACGCCTTGCCGCCGGGTCAGGGCGTCCCACGCCGACCGGGCCGGATTCTCGATGATTCTCATAGGATGATCTTGTCTACGTCCATCACCAGGATGCCCTCGGCGCCGATGGCCTTGAGCTGGCGGACTTTCGTCCAGAGGTCGGCGGCGTCGATGACCGAGTGCAGGGAGCACCAGTCGGGGGAGGCCAGCGGCATCACAGTCGGGCTCCGCATCGCCGGAAGGATCTTGATGGCTTCGTCCAGGGAGGCCCGGGGGATGTTCATCAGCAGATATTTCTTGCCGCGGCTGACATTTTCCGAGTCAATGCGGAACAGGAGGTCGTCGATGACGGCCTGGTCCTTCTCGGTCAGCGACTTGTTCGCGATGAGGACGGCCTCGGACTCGAAGACCGTCTCCACCTCGCGGAGACCGTTGGCGATCAGGGTGCTGCCGGAGGAGACGATGTCGAAGATGGCGTCGGCGATGCCCACGGCCGGGGCGATTTCCACGGAGCCGGTGATGACTTCCACCTTGGCGTCGATTCCCCGTTCAATCAAGTACTTGCGGAGAATGTTCGGATAGGAGGTGGCGATGCGCCGACCGGAGAACCACTCGAGGCCGTCATAGTCCTCGCCCTTGGGGACGGCGAGGCTCAGGCGGCAGGCGCCGAAGCCGAGCCGGCTGATGACGGCGACGTCGGCGCCGCGCTCTTCCACCTCGTTCAGGCCCACGATGCCGAGGGTGGCGGTGCCGCTTTCGACCACGTGCGGGATGTCGTCATCCCGGAGGTAGAGGGCTTCGATGGGGAAGGTCTGCGACTTGGAGAGCAGCTTCCGCTTGGGGGCGTCGACTTCGATGCCGATGCTTTGCAGGAGGGAGAGGCTCTCTTCGTTGAGCCGGCCCTTGGATTGGATCGCGATTCTGAGCATGTCTATTTGTTTTTCGTTGTCTTCAAAATTCAGCTAAAATAAAAAAGCCCGCCTTGGGGAGGGCAGGTCTTCATCGGTTTTACCGCTTGTACGTATGTACAACAAAGCTCCGCCCTAATCTATGGAGACCGGGTGATGATGGAGCTTGTTGATGTCGTTGCGGTTCATACTGTTGCAAAGATAGTTATTTATCCTTGCAATCCAAGGGTTTCGCTAAAAATTTTTAATAATGAAAAGCGGGGCCGGATGCGGTTTGTGGGCGCCGAATCGAACTTGGAAATATCGTCGTACGATATTAACACTTTTGTTATTAATATAAACAATTATGTTGTATTTGCTGAAAATCAGTGAGTTGATTGAAAAATGAACCGCAATGTCCCCGGAACAACAAATTCTCGTTTTTCCGGGGCTTTTTGCGTTATATCGAAAGGAAAATCAAGATAAATGTCTTATCTTTGAGAGATGAAACCGAGCTTGCTCTTTGCCGATTTTACGGGCGTGTATGCGGAGGAAGGTTTCCTGCAAAAATTGCAGGAGCGAGGGGTTCCGTACCGGCGGGTGGAGCTGGGTGACCTTGAGGGGACGACCTGTTATTGCGACCCGGATGCGGAGGCGGAAATCAGCCGCCGCCTCGTGCCGGAACCGGGGGAGCGGATGCGGTGGATCGACAGCGGCGACTACCATTATGTCACCAAGATTCTCGCCGCCCGGGAACAGGCTCCCTTCACCCTGGTCCTCGTGGACAACCACCCCGACGACCAGGCGCCGGCCTTCGGCGGCGTGCTCAGCTGCGGGAGTTGGGTGCGGGACCTCCGGGAAGCGAGCCCGATGCTCGAGGAGGTCTGGACCCTGGGTCCCGACCATCGGATCCGGAACGCTTCCGGAACGGTGGACCGGGCGTTGGAAGCGGGGATTGACGACCTGCTGGAAGCGGCGGAAGGAAAGCGCGTCTACCTGTCCATCGACAAGGATGTCCTGGGGCGGGAATGGTCCCGGACGGACTGGAGCCAGGGGACGTACTCCCCAGCGCAGCTGAAGGGCTGGCTGGCGGGCCTGCTGCGGCTGGACGTGGTGGCCGTGGATGTTTGCGGCGAACTGTCTCCCGAGAAGGGGGCGACGCCGGAGGACCTTCGGGTCAATTGTGAATTGAATGTTGAACTGCAGGAGTTTATCCTGAGCCATTTGAAGCGATGAAGAAGATAGTGATGTGGGCGGCCGCCCTGATGCTGGCGGTCTCTTGTGGCGGTGGCGGAACGGTTTCCGGCCCCGTGGACCTCTCTCCCTGGATGGGGGCGGATTCCGTGTATACGTTTACGGTGAAGGATGTCACCTTCACTTTGGCACCGGTGAAGGCCGGTACGTTCGCGATGGGCGAGACCCTCGACATGGGCCGCTTCCGGACCCCGGCGCTGCACCAGGTGATCCTCGACGGCTACGCCATCGGCACGGCGGAAGTGTCCCAGGCCCTCTGGAAGGCCGTGATGGGCTCGAATCCCAGCCCGAAGGACGTTCCGACGGCCCCGGTCACGATGGTCAGCTACGGCGATGCGCAGAAGTTCCTCCAGAAACTCTCCAAGGCGACGGGCGTTCCCTTCCGGCTTCCGACGGAGGCCGAGTGGGAATGTGCGGCTCGCCAGCGCGAAGGGATGGCCGGCGGCGCCTGGGAATGGTGCGCCGACCATTGGACCGATGACCTGGGCGACCTCCTGACGGTCAATCCACAGGGCCCCGAAGAAGGTGCGGAATACGCCCTCCGTGGCGGCAGCGCCCTGGAAAAGAACAACAAGCCCATCACCCGCAAGCCGATGGCTCCGACCACCAAGGCGGGCGACGTGGGCCTGCGCCTGGCCGTTTCCACCGGCGAAGCTTTCCCGCAGGAACTGTATGAGGTGCTCGTGGAGAACAAGGTCCCGCGCGAGCGCTATAAGATCACGGAACTCAAGCCCGAGACCTTCACGGTGAATGGTGTCAAGTTCGAGATGCTGCCCGTGGAAGGCGGCACCTTCTTGATGGGCGGCACCGAGCAGAAGGGCCAGGTCATCCGCGAGGACGAGCTCCCGCAGCACGAGGTGACGCTGGACCATTTCAAGATCGGCAAGGTGGAAGTCACCCAGGCGCTCTGGGAGGCCGTGATGGGGGAGGCCCCCTACGGCAACCAGGGCCCGGATTATCCCGTCGGCAATGTCTCCTGGTATGATGCGCAGGCGTTCATCCGCCAGCTCAACGCGTTGACAGGACGGAAGTTCCGTCTTCCGACCGAGGCCGAGTGGGAATATGCCGCCCGCGGTGGCAAGAAGACCCGCGGTTACAACTTTGCGGGCTCTCCCTATCCGCAGGTCGTCGCCCAGTTCGGTTATGAGGACATGCGCACGCGTCCCGTCGCCCGGTACTCCCCGAATGAACTGGGAACGTATGATATGAGCGGCAATGCGTGGGAATGGTGCCAGGACCGCGTAGGACCGTATACTTCCATCGAGCAGCGCGATCCCACGGGCCCTGCGTCCGTGCGGGAGAACGACCAGATGGACCCGCGCATCATGCGCGGCGGCAGCGTGGCCACGACGCAGGACAAGTGCCGCGTCAGCAACCGCGGCGAGTTCGACCCCAACCGGTTCCGCACCACCATCGGCTTCCGCCTGGCTTTGTAAGCAAATACTAACAACCCCAAATAACACTATGTCAGAAAACGTCAATCCGGCCGAGCTCCAGAAAACCTGCCTGTACGACAGGCACGTGGCGCTGCAGGCCAAGATGAGCCCCTTCGCGGGCTTCATGATGCCCATCCAGTACGACTCCATCACCGTGGAGCACAACGCCGTCCGGCAGAAGGTCGGCATGTTCGACGTCTCCCACATGGGCGAGGTCTTCGTCGAAGGCCCCGAGGCCGAGAAGTTCGTGAACTGGATCTTCACCAACGAGATCCGCGGCTTCGAGCCCGGCAAGGTCCTGTACGGGATGATGTGCTATCCGGAAGGCGGCGTGGTGGACGACCTGCTCGTCTATCGCGAGTTCGCCCCCGAGCACTTCCTCCTGGTGGTGAACGCCGCCAACATCGACAAGGACTTCGCCTGGATCGAGGAGCACGCCAAGGGCTTCGACTGCGTGGTCCGCAACGAGTCCCCGGTATGGGGCCAGATCGCCGTCCAGGGCCCGGAGGCCGAGAAGGTGGTGGTCGAAGTGCTGGGCCTTGCGAAAGCCGCTGAATTGGGCTTCTATACCTTCTATGACACCGAGTATCAGGGCAAGCGCATGATCGTCAGCCGCACGGGGTACACCGGCGAGGACGGCTTCGAGCTGTACACCTCCCCGGAGGGCACCGTGGACCTGTGGGACCGCCTCATCGCGGCCGGCGTCCAGCCCTGCGGTCTGGGCTGCCGCGACACCCTCCGCTTCGAGGCCGGCCTTCCGCTGTATGGCGACGAGCTCAGCGCCGACATCAGCCCGGTGATGGCCGGACTGGGGATGTTCTGCAAGTACGACAAGGATTTCATCGGCAAGGAGGCGCTCCTGGCCCAGAAGGGCGGCGAGATCGTCCGCAAACTGGTCGGTATCGAGATCGAGGACAAGGCCATCCCGCGCGCCGGATATCCGGTGGAACTCGAGGACGGCACGGAAGTCGGCGTCGTCACGACCGGCTACCACTCCATCTCCCTGGACAAGAGCATCTGCTTCGCCCTCGTGGACAAGGCCTATGCCGCCCTGGACACTCCGCTTTGGATCCGCATCCGCAAGAAGGTCTTCCCGGGCAAGGTCGTCAAAAAACGCTTCTATCAGACGAATTACAAGAAATAAACACTTAAAACACAAAACATTATGAGCAAGATTGTCGAAGGACTCAAGTATTCCGAATCCCACGAGTGGGTCAAGGTCGAGGACGGTGTGGCCGTTGTCGGCGTCTCCGATTTCGCCCAGAAAGAGATGGGTGACATCACCTATGTGGACATGCCCGACGTGGACGACGAAGTCACCGCAGGCGAAGAGTTTGGCGCCCTGGAGAGCGTGAAGGCCGCGAGCGACCTCATCAGCCCGGTTTCCGGCAAGGTGGTCGCCGTGAACGAAGAACTCGACGAGGCCCCGGAGAAGGTCAACGAGGACGCCTACGAGAACTGGATCATCAAGGTGGAGATGTCCGACCCGTCCGAATTGGACGACCTGATGGACGCGGAAGCCTACAAGGCCCACATCGGAGAATAGGCATGGCCGGATTCCCGTATTTCCCGCATACGGACGCCGATGTCCAGTCGATGCTGGACCGGATCGGCGTCAAGAAGGTGGAAGACCTCTATGCGGACGTTCCGAAGGAATTCGTCAAGAAGGGCGCTTACGCCCTTCCGGACGCGATGTCCGAGCCGGAAGTCCGCGCGTGGCTGAACGGTCTCGCCGGGATGAATGCCAAGATGAAGGTGTTCGCCGGCGCCGGCGCGTATGACCACTACACCCCTTCGGTGATTCCCTACATCACCTCCCGTTCCGAATTCCTGACGGCCTACACGCCGTATCAGTGCGAGATTTCGCAGGGCACGCTCCGGTACATTTTCGAGTACCAGAGCATGGTGTGCGAGCTCACTGGCATGGACATTTCCAACGCTTCCCTGTACGACGGCCCGACGGCCGCCGCGGAGGCGATGAAGATGACCGTGGCCTGCACCAAGAAAAAGACGCGCGTGCTCCTGTCCAAGGGCCTGCTGCCGCACGTGGTGAAGGTCGTGGAGACCTATGCGAAGTTCCACGGCGTGCAGATCGGCTACATCCCGGTGGAAGACGGCCAGACCTCCCTGGAGGCCTTGCAGGCCGAACTCGAGGCCGGCGACGTCGCCGGTGTCATCGTCCCGGAAATCAACCGGTTCGGCATCGTCGAGAACCACGCCGGTTTTGCCGATGCCATCCATGCGGTCAAGGCGCTCCTCGTGGAGTACTGCGACCCGTCCACCCTCGCCGTCATCAAGTCGCCGGCGGAGTGGGGGGCCGACATCGCCGTGGGCGACGGCCAGTCGCTGGGCATTCCGCTCTGCTTCGGCGGCCCGTACGTGGGCTTTATGGGCGTGAAGAAGGACTATATGCGCAAGATGCCGGGCCGTATCGTGGGCCAGACCACGGACAAGGACGGCAAGCGCGCCTTCGTGCTCACCCTCCAGGCCCGCGAGCAGCACATAAAGCGCGAGAAGGCCACGTCCAACATCTGCTCCAACGAGTCCCTGATGGCCCTCTGGGTGACGGTGTACCTGTCCCTGATGGGTCCGGAAGGACTCCGCGAGGTGAACAAGCTCAGCTGTGACGGCGCTCACTACCTGAAGAGCGAGCTGCTTGCGACCGGCAAGTTCGAGGACCCGTTCCCGGGCAAGCCGTTCCTGAAGGAATTCGTGCTGAAGCCCAGCAAACACCCGGGTCTTGTGCAGAACGACTTGGAGAAGGCGGGCTTCTTCGCCGCGCTCGAGACGGAGGAAGGATACGTCTCCTTCTGCGTGACCGAGCAGCGTACCAAGGAAGAGATCGACCAGCTGGTCAAAGTCGTGAAGGAGGGCTAGGTTATGAAGTACTACGACAAACTCGTTTTCGAACTTTCGCAGAAGGGCCGTGTCGGTTACTCCCTGCCTGCCAATCGTTTCCCGGCTGCACCGGAACTTCCGGTCGAACTCCGCCGCGAGGCTTCCCTGGACCTTCCCGAGGTCAGTGAGGCCGATGTGGTGCGCCACTACACGAACCTCTCCCAGATGAACTTCGGCGTGGACACCGGCTTCTATCCGCTGGGTTCCTGCACGATGAAGTACAACCCGAAGATCAACGAGGAGGTGGCCGCCCTGCCGGGCTTCACCGGTCTCCATCCGCTGATGCACGCGGGCCTCACCAAGGGCGCCCTCAAGGTGTACCAGGACATGAACAACTTCCTGGCCGCCATCACGGGTCTCTATGCCTTCACCTTCGATCCTTGCGCCGGCGCGCACGGCGAATTGACCGGCCTGATGGTCATGCGCCAGTATCATATGATGCGGGGCGACCTGAAGCGCACGAAGGTCATCGTCCCGGACAGCGCCCACGGCACGAATCCCGCTTCCGCGGCCGTCTGCGGCCTGGAAATCGTGGAAGTCAAGTCGCTGGAGAACGGCCGCGTGGACGTCGAGGCGCTGAAGCCGCTGCTGGACGACACCGTCGCCGGCATGATGATGACGAACCCGAACACCCTGGGCCTCTTCGAGACGCAGATCAAGGAAATCACGGAGCTGGTCCACGGGATCGGCGGCCTGATGTACTATGACGGCGCCAACATGAACCCGCTGATGGGCGTGGTCCGTCCGGGCGACATGGGCTTCGACATCATGCAC
>CAMVPS010000064.1:0-10316 GCA_947169405.1 uncultured Bacteroidales bacterium | reverse complement strand
AGACCGGCGCCTACGTTTTCGTGGAGCAGCTCGTCGAGCAGGGCAAGGAGAAGGAATTCTTCAACGCGAAGTAATCCCGCTTCCACACACACTCGAATCAAGTGGTTCACCCCGCGGTGGACCACTTTTTTTAGATTCCGGGTCAAGCCCGGAATGACGACGAAGGACGGGCCCGGAATGACGGGAAATCCATATAAAATGATTATATTTGTAGGCTATAAGAATTAACGGCAAATGGGTATTTTCGACAAGGGAGTCAAGAAGACCAACCTGAACTTCTTCCAGAAGCTGGGACGGGCCATCGTGGGCAAGTCCAAGGTGGACGACGACGTGCTGGATGCGCTGGAGGAGGCCCTGCTGTCCTCGGACATGGGCGTGGACACCACCCTCAAGGTGATCGAGAACCTGGAGGACCGGGTGGAACGGGACAAGTATGTGTCCATGGACGAACTCGTGGACCTCATCCGCGACGAGATCGGGAAGCTCCTGAATGTCGATGGGGACGAGGCCCCCGTGCAGCCTTTCGATTTTTCCAAGAAGCCGTATGTGATGCTCGTCGTGGGCGTGAACGGGGTGGGGAAGACTACCACCATCGGCAAGCTTGCGTCGATGCTGACGGCCCAGGGCAAGAAGGTCGTGATCGGCGCCGCCGACACCTTCCGCGCCGCGGCCGTGGAGCAGCTCACCATCTGGGCGGAGCGCGCCGGGGTGGACATCGTCAAGCAGGCGATGGGCTCCGACCCCGCTTCCGTGGCCTTCGACACCGTGAAGTCCGCCGTCGCGAAGGGGGCCGACGTCGTCCTCATCGACACGGCCGGCCGCCTGCACAACCGCATCGACCTGATGAACGAGCTCACCAAGATCCGCAACGTCATCCGCCGCGTGGTCCCGGACGGGCCGCACGAGGTCCTGCTCGTGCTGGACGGCTCCACCGGCCAGAACGCCTTCGTCCAGGCGAAGGAGTTCGCCCGCGCCACGGACGTCACGGCCCTCGCCGTCACGAAGCTGGACGGCAGCGCCAAGGGCGGCGTGGTCGTCGGCATCGTGGACCAGTTCCGCTTCCCGATCAAGTTCCTCGGCATCGGGGAGGGGATCGACGACCTGAAGGTGTTCGACAAGAAGGAATATGTGAATTCGTTGTTTAACAAGGATGATATTGAGAAATAGATTTCTCGACTTCGCTCGAAATGACAAAAGATAGATTATGAAAGTATCGTACAATTGGCTCAAAGAGTATCTGACGTGTGACCTGACCCCCGACCAGCTGGCGGAGGCGATGACCTCGATCGGCATCGAGGTGGACAGCGTGGAATTCCAGGAGGAGATTCCCGGCGGACTTGCCGGCGTGGTGGTGGCCGAAGTGCTCACCTGCATCCCCCATCCGGATTCCGACCATCTGCACATCACGACGGTCAATGACGGCTCTCCCGAGCCTGTGACCGTGGTCTGCGGCGCCCCGAACGTGGCGGCCGGCCAGAAGGTCCTGTTCGCGCGCATCGGCACGGTGCTGCCGGGCGATTTCAAGATCAAGAAGAGCAAGATCCGCGGCGTGGAGTCCTTCGGCATGATCTGCGCGGAGGACGAGCTCGGCATCGGCGCCTCCCACGAGGGCATCATGGTGCTTCCGGCGGAGGCCGTCGTCGGCACGCCCGCGAAGAAATACCTGAACCTCAAGGAGGAGTCCGTGATCGAGTATGAGATTACCGCGAACCGCATCGACGCGGCCTCCCACATCGGCGTGGCCCGCGACGTGTACGCGTACCTGAAGTCCCGCGACCTCCCGTGCGCCCTGCACCTCCCGTCCGTGGAGGCGTTCCAGGAAGGGGAAGGCGAGGCCATCCCCGTGGAAGTGCTCGATACGAAGGGCGCCCCCCGGTATACCGGCATCACGGTGAAGGGCGTGAACGTGGCCCCGTCCCCGGAGTGGCTGCAGAAGAAGCTCCTCTCCATCGGCCTCCGTCCCATCAACAACGTCGTGGACATCTCCAACTTCATCCTCTTCGAGACCGGCCAGCCCCTGCACACCTTCGACGCCGACAAGATCCGCGGCGGCAAGGTCATCGTGCGCCGGGCGGCCCAGGACGAGCCCATCGTCACCCTGGACGGCATTACCCGCAAGCTGGATGCGACCGACATGGTCATTGCCGATGCCGAGGGTCCCATGTGCATCGCCGGCGTGTTCGGCGGTGACGATTCCGGTGTGACCGACGCGACCGTGAATGTCTTCATCGAGGGCGCCTACTTCGATCCCGCCTCCGTCCGCAAGACCGCGAAGCGGCAGCAGCTCTCCACCGACGCCTCCTTCCGCTTCGAGCGCGGCGCGGACCCGGAAGCCGCCCTGTACGCCGCCAAGCGGGCCGCGATGCTCATCCTCGAGCTTGCCGGCGGCCAGGTCGTGGGCAAGGTGCAGGAAGTGTATCCCGAGCCCATCGTCCGGAAGCAGATCGACCTCGACTACGACCGCATCGAAGGCTTCATCGGCAAGAAGATCGGCCACGGCACCATCGAGCGCATCCTCGAGGCCCTGAACTACGAGTTCGTGGAGCAGCGCGTCGGCGGTTCCGTCGTCGCCGCCCCGACTTACATGGTGGACGTGTACCGCGAGTGCGACGTGGTGGAGGAGATCCTCCGCATCTACGGCTACGACAACATCGAGTTCCCGGACAACCTCCGGATGAGCGTGAACGCCACCCCGACCCCGGAGCCCGAGGCCATCCGCAACGGCATCTCCAACTTCCTGGCGGCCAACGGTTTCACCGAGACGATGAACAACTCCCTCACCAAGGAGGAGTACTATACCAAGCTCGAGACCTTCCCGGCCGAACGCTGCGTCCACATCGTGAACCCGCTCAGCCAGGACCTGAACGTGATGCGCCAGACCCTCATTCTGAACGGCCTGGAGGTCATCGCCTACAACATCAACCGCCAGGTCACCGCGATGAAGACCTTCGAGTACGGCTCGGTCTACCAGCGCCTGCCCGAGAAGGACGGCACCAAGCTGGAAGGCTATGAGGAGCACCAGGACTTCGCCCTCTTCCTGACCGGCACGCCCGCGAAGGTGTGGCGCACCCCGGCTGCGAAGAGCGACTTCTTCCAGTTGAAGGGCTATGTGGACCTCCTCCTGCGGCGCTACCGCATCGACCCGTCCACCTTCCAGGTGAGCGCCGCCCCGGCCGACGTTTTTGCCGAGGGCATCGTGTACGCCCTGCCCGGCAAGGAGCCCCAGGTGCTCGCCACCCTCGGCACCATCAATCCGGTGCTCGCGAAGCGCTTCGGCATCAAGCAGCCCGTCTTCGCCGCCGAGATCAACTGGCAGGTGCTGTTCAAGCTCGTGAAGCGGGACAAGTTCTCCTTCACGGAGCTGCCCAAGTTCCCGGAAGTCCGCCGCGACCTGGCCCTCCTGCTGGACGAGTCCGTGCAGTACGGCGACCTCCGCAAGTCCGCCTTCCGCAGCGCGAAGAAGCTCCTGAAGAGCGTCACGCTGTTCGACGTGTACCGTGGGGAGAACATCCTCCTGGGCAAGAAGCAGTACGCCCTGAACTTCGTCCTCCAGGATCCTGAGCGCACCTTGACCGACGCCGAGGTGGAGAAGACGATGGAGAAGATCCTCAGCGGTTTCCAGAACGAATTCGGCGCCATCCTGCGATAGTGAAGCGTTTCCTCCATATCGTCCTCGTCCTCCTCGCGGCGGCTGCCTGCCGGGGTCCCCGGGTCATCCCGAAGGATACCCTGACGGACATCTACACGGAGATGTTCATCGCGGACCAGCAGGTGCGCGAGATGAACATCCCGCGTGCCCAGATGGACACGATGCTGCTGTACGAGGCCGTTTTCGAGAAATACGGCTACGACACGGACGATTACCTGCACAGCGTGCGGTACTACCTCAAGGACCCCGAGCGTTTCGCGAAGGTGTTCGAGAACGTGGCCAAGCGCCTGCAAGGGGAGGTGGACGCCCTGGACAAGATCATCAAGCACCAGGCGTGGCTCGCCAGCAAGATGGAGGCGGAGTACCCCCTGGTGGATTCGCTCCTCGCCCCGTTCTCGAAGGAGGCCGTGTATGTGGGCCTGGCCCGCGTGGAGCGCGACACTTCCCGGTATCCGGCCTGGTTCCGCCTGGTGGCGGTGCGGCAGGACACCCTGATGATTTCGGTCGATTCCCTGGCCGCCCTGATGGCGAAGGACTCGCTTGCCTCGAAGGCTCCGGCGGATTCTTCCGCCCAGGAGGTCGAGGAGGTCGCTGTTGAAGAAGCCATAGAGGAATGAGAAGAATTGCTGCCAAATATCTGTATACGCTGGCGTCCACGGAGCCCGTCCTGAACGGCTTCGTGGAGCTGGAGGACGACGGAACGGTCATCCGGACCGGAACCTGCGTGGATCCCGCCGCGGAGCCGGTCTTCTACGACGGCGCCGTCGCTCCCGGCTTTGTCAATGCCCATTGCCACGTCGAACTGTCCTATATGAAGGGCCTGTTCCGCAAGGGTACGGGCATGGCCGGATTCATCGACCAGATCAACGAACTCCGGGACACGAAGTCTCTCGAGGAGAAGGTCCGCGACCTTTCCGAGGCGATGGACAGCCTTTGGGAGCAGGGGGTCGTGGCGATGGCCGACATCTCGAATTGCGACGACTCCTTCGCCGTCAAGGCCCGCCACCCGATGTACACCCGCACCTTCCTGGAGGTCTTCGGCACCGAACCGGAGGATTGCGGCGCCGTGATGGACGGCGTCCGGAAACTGAAGGCGGTGGCCGACGGCTTCGGCATCGACGCGGCCCCGACTCCGCACGCCTGCTATACGATGAGTCCCGAACTGCTGACCGCCGTGAGCGTCGAAGGCCTCAAATCCGGCTTCCTGTCGTTCCATAGCGAGGAGACGGAGGAGGAAGAGGAGATGCTCAAGTACGGCTCCGGCAAGATGTGGGAGAACCGCAGGAAGGCCGGGATGAGCGTCCCGCCCGTGACAGGGAAATCCTCCCTGCTCTATTTCATCGACCGGCTCCTGGCCGGCCGTCCCGCTCCCTTCGACGAGCACATCCTGCTGGTCCACGAATGCTGCCTGGACCAGGAAGGAATCGATGCCGCGAAGGCCGTGATGAACCATCCGTTCGTGGCGGTTTGTCCGCTGTCGAACCTGTTTATACACAATGCGTTGCCCCCGATCGGCCTGATGCGCCGGAATGCGCTGAAGATCTGCGTGGGCACGGATTCCCTCTCGTCCAACGACGACTTGAACATCGTGGACGAACTCTACTGCCTCCAGCGGAATTTCCCGGAAGTCCCGCTCGGGGAACTGCTCACCTGGACCTCCCGGAACGGGGCGGAATTCCTGTCCAAGCCCGAGTTCGGCATTCTGGAACCGGGCCGGCGTCCGGGGCTCGTGCTCATCGACCACCTGGATGCGGACGGCCGCCTGACCGCCGCGTCGAAATCTTCCCGCCTATGATGCGTGAAACCACCGTCTTCGGGCCCATCTTCTCCCGGCGGCTCGGCTCCTCCCTGGGCATCAACCTGCTGCCCCAGGGCGGGAAAGTGTGCAATTTCGACTGCATCTACTGCGAGTGCGGCTGGAATGCCGACGGCCACGGCGACCGCGTGCTTCCGACGGCGGAGGACGTGCGGAAAGCCTTGACCGAGAAGCTGGAAGCCTGCCACGCGGCGGGCACCCCCATCGACTCCATCACCTTCAGCGGCGACGGGGAACCCACCCTGAATCCCGACTTCCCGGAGATCGTGGACCTGACCCTGGAACTGCGCGACAAGTACTATCCGGCGGCGAAGGTGTCGGTCCTGTCCAATGCGACCAAGACCTGGCGCAAGGGCGTCTTCGAGGCGCTCCGGAAAGTGGACAACCCCATCCTCAAGCTGGATGCCGCGACGGATGCGCAGGCGCAGCTCGTGAACCAGCCGATGGGCGACTACCACGTGGAGGACATCGTCCGCGACCTGGAACGTTTCGAGGGCGATTTCGTCCTCCAGACGATGTTCCTGAAGGGCGACGGCTTCGCGACGGAGGACTGGGTGGAAGACTGGATGGACCTCGTCCGGCGGCTGAAGCCCCGGGAGGTGATGGTCTATACTATCGACCGGGAAACCCCGATGAAGGGGCTCCGGAAATATACGGTGGAGGAGATGCGCGCCCTCGTGCAGCCCCTCATCGACGAAGGATACAAACTGCAAATCAAAGGATAACACTATGGAACTGTATGCCAAGTATGGCTATGCCCCTGACAAGGAGGCCATCGCCCGTCATCTGGAACTGATCGCTTCGGGTCTGGACCAGGTCGTTTCGAACGACGTCCTGAAGGAGTGCTTCTCCATCATGGACCTGACCACCCTGAGCCCGAAGGACACCCCGTCTTCCGTGCGGAAGCTCGTCGAGAAGGTCAATTCCTTCGCGGCCGACTATCCCGACTACCCGCTGCCGGCCTCGGTGTGCGTCTATCCGAACTTCGCTTCCGTCGTCCGGAAAACGCGCAAGAACCCGAAGCTGCACGTGACCACCGTCGCGGGCTGCTTCCCGTCCTCCCAGAGCTTCCTCGAAGTGAAGCTCCGCGAGATCGAGCTGGCCGTCCGGGACGGCGCCGACGAGATCGACATCGTCCTCGCCCTCAATTCCTTCCTGGAAGGGGATTACGAGACCGCTGGCAAGGAGATCCTCGCCAGCCGCGCGTGCATCGACAAGGTCGCCGCGGAACTGGGCCGTCCCGTCGTCCTGAAGGTGATCCTGGAGACCGGCCTGCTGGTGACGCCCGAGCGCATCGCCGACGCCTCCTTCCTCGCGATGGAGAACGGGGCCGACTTCATCAAGACGTCCACCGGCAAGGTGGAGGTGAACGCCACCCCGATGGCCGCCTACGTGATGTGCCAGTGCATCAAGAAGTTCTTCGAGCAGACCGGCCGCAAGGTGGGCTTCAAGGCCGCCGGCGGCATCTCCTCCGCGATGGACGCCGTGTGCTACTATTCCATCGTGTCCACGATCCTCGGCAAGGAGTGGCTGGACAAGAGCCTGTTCCGCTTCGGCGTGAGCCGCCTCGCGAACCAGCTGGTCTCCGCCGTGGAGCAGAAGACGGTCACGTACTTCTGATTGTCATTTCGAGCGAAGTCGAGAAATCTCTTCCAAAGCCGTTTTACGGTTTTTCCGGAAAAACGCCGTTCCAGGGGCCTGGAAGGCCGGTGTTGCCGTAATAATTCCGGATTTTTGCGTGAAATGCCGCGTTCCGCGTGGCTGCTTGGGTGCGAAAAACGCCCTTGCAGCCGCGCGGAATGTGTTTTTGGAACTTAAACGTTTAATATTTTTTTAAAACGGCTCTGTTTCCGAGTTTTGCATCGGACTAAAGAAAAGTGCTATGCGAAACTGTTGGAAAGTGTTGTTGCCGTTGGCGCTCTTGACGGGGTGCCAGGAAGAAGAGTTGCCCGGTCCGGACGGCCGCCGGGTGGACGTTTCCGCCTTGTCCCACGGGATGATCGAACTGGGCGAGAAACTGGAGGACCCCTATACCGTGGAGAATATGCAGGAGGCCGTGGCACGCCTGTACCCGACCCGGGCGGGCGGAATCTCCATCAAGGCGACGGACCTGTATGTCCGTTTCCTGCCCAAGAACGAGGAGGAGTATGCGCTCCTGCTTTCCAAGGGATTGAAACTGACGGACCATCCCGTCGATTACCGCATCGTCAAGGAAGGGGACTACTACCACGATCCGGAGCTGTCGGAGAATGCCATCACCTGGCAGTATGCCGTGGTGTCGAAGGATTTCGAGTTCCCGGCCGGCGTCCGGTGCGAGATCTTGGACGAATGCTATCTCTCTGAAAACGACCCGGTTACGCGAGCGGAAAGCGGCATCGACTGGGAGGCCGTGGAGGCCGAGGCGTTCCGCCTGACCGGCAACGGGGACTTGTATCCCGGGACGCGCGCCGACGAAGAGGCGGCGGCTTTCCCTTCCGGCCGGATCACGGTCGAGGATCCGGACGCCTTCGGCGGGAAGCCGTACGGGGTCGCCGGCGTGATGGTGTGCTGCAACAGTTTCGTGAAGTTCGCCACGGCCTACACGGACCGCGACGGTTATTACCAGCTTCCCAAGAAGTATTCATCCACGCCGCGGTACCGGCTGGTCTTCCGCAACAGCGCGGGTTTCTCCATCGGTCTGAACCTCATCCTCATCCCCGCGTCGGTTTCTACGCTGGGGACCGGACCGGCCGCGGGCGTGGATGTCCATATCGACGCGGAATCCGACGGCGCGCTCTGGCGCCGGGCGGTCGTGAACAACGCCGCGTACGACTACATCGCCCGCTGCGCGTCGTCGGACCTGGACCTCAAGACGCCGCCGCAGGACCTGCGCATCTGGATCTTCAAGAACATGGCGACCAGCAGCGCGGCGATGCTCCATCACGGGGCCTTTGTCGAGAGCAACGACCTCATCCAGCGTTATCTGGGAGGCTATTCCTCCCTGCTGAAAACGTTCCTGCCGGACATCACCATCGGGGCGAAGGCCGGGGACGGAGCTTTTGTGGACCTGTACTCTGCGGTGATGCATGAGATGGCGCACGCCAGCCATTACGCCCAGGTGGGCAATGCCTGGTGGAACCCGTACATCACCTATGTCCTCCGTTCCTATGTGACGCAAGGACGGCAGGCGTATGGGGACGGTTCCGGAGAGGACGCCGGCTATTGCGAAGTGGGAGAAATGTGGGCCTACTTCCTGGAGAGCGTCCTCTTCCAGGACCGTTATGGCGGCGACTTGCCGGCATTCGGCACCTCCTACTGGTTCTATCCGCAGATTTTCCGCTACCTGTATGAGCGAGGAATGACTTGCACGGACCTCTTTAGGTCCCTGAAGGCCGATGTGACCTCCCGCGACGACTTGCAGGATGCGCTGGTGATGCTTTTCCCTGCGCAGGAAAGGACGATTTCGCAGGTTTTCAGCCGTTACAGCCGATGAAAAGGATGCTTCTGCTTGCGGCCGCCCTCCTCATCGGGGCCGCCGCCTCCGCCCAGCGCCTGTCCGTGGCGACCAACTTGCTGGACTATGCCGATTTCGGGACCTTGAACGTGGAGGGGGACGTGGCGGTGGCCCGCCAATGGACCTTGACCGCGGGGGCCAAATACAATCCTTTCCTCTACAAGGCCGATACGCCCGAGCCGCTCTCGGCGCGTCAGCAGCTGTATGCCGCCGGGGTGCGGTTCTGGCCCTGGCACGTGTTCTCGGGCTGGTGGATCGGGGGAAAGGTCCAATACCAGGAATACAACCGGGGAGGGATCCGCTCGGCCGAGACGGACGAAGGGGATCGATATGGGGCGGGCCTCTCCGCCGGTTTCACCTATATGCTCCACCCGCACCTGAACGTTTCCGTGGGGGCGGGCGTCTGGGGCGGCCTGCAGCGGTACACGGTCTATTCCTGCCCGGTTTGCGGGATTACGCAGGACTCGGGCGAGAAGACTTTCATCTTGCCGAACGACCTCGCTTTGACCCTGTCCTATGTCTTCTGAGCGAATCGTCCGGATTCTGCTGGCGCTGCTGCTCGTGCCGTCCTGTTCCGTCAAGGAGAACAGGGCGGCCTGCCCCTGCGCCCTGACCGTGGACCTCGCCGGCCTGCCTGTGCGTCCTGTCGTCCTGAGCGTGGTGGGGGAGGGGTATTCCTGGACGGAAGTCGTCCATGCGGACACGGTCCTTGTGCTGCCGGTTCCGAAGGGGGAGATGGCCGTGTCCGCCGTGGGCGGCGCTTTGGCGGAAGGGGACGGGAGCGTCCGGATTCCGGAAGGGGAGGAGGCTCCGCCGCTGTATCTGTTCCACGCCGCCGTGTCGACGGAGGCGGAGCAGGTCGTCCTGCCCGTCACGCTGCATAAGCAGTACTGCACGCTGGAACTCCTTTTCAAGGGACCGTCCGGGTATGCGCCGCCCTTCGAGGTGGCCGTGGAGGGCTTCTGTGGAGGCTGGGCCCCGGACGGAAGCCCGGCCTCCGGCCCTTTCTCGCGCCGCCTCCTGCCCGGTTCCGACGGCCGCGCCGTCCTCCGGCTCCCGCGCCAGGGGGACGATTCGCTCCTGATGCATATCGTCTTTTCCGACCGGGTCGTCCGCACATTCGCCCTCGGCTCCTACATCGCCGCCGCCGGCTACGACTGGACGGCTCCCGACCTGGAGGACCTTACGCTGACGGTGGACATTTCCCTGACCTCCGTCACCCTCTCTTCGGACTTGTGGTCGCGGACGGAGGAGATAGAACTTTGGATATAAAAAATTTGCAGATTCAAAAAAACTTTGTACCTTTGCAATCCACAAACGCGCGGATGGCGGAATTGGTAGACGCGCTACTCTCAGGA
>CAMVPS010000063.1:0-10338 GCA_947169405.1 uncultured Bacteroidales bacterium | reverse complement strand
CGCCACCACACCATGTTCGAGATGCTGGGCAACTGGAGCTTCGGCGACTATTTCAAGGCCGAGGCCATCGACTGGGCCTGGGAGCTCCTCACCGAGGTGTACAAGATCGACAAGACCAAGCTCTATGCGACCGTGTTCGAAGGCGCGGCCGACGACGGCACCGCCCTCGACACCGAGGCGCAGGAAGCCTGGCTCAAGCATATGCCGGCGGACCATGTCCTGCTGGGCAACAAGCACGACAACTTCTGGGAGATGGGCGACACCGGCCCCTGCGGCCCCTGCTCGGAGATCCACATCGACCTCCGCTCCGACGAGGAGATCGCGAAGATCCCCGGCCGTGACCTCGTGAACACCGACAACGACGACGTGATCGAGATCTGGAACCTCGTGTTCATGCAGTACAACCGCAAGGCCGACGGCCACCTCGAGCCGCTGCCCGCCAAGAACATCGACACCGGCATGGGCTTCGAGCGCCTGTGCATGGTGCTCCAGGGCAAGGCCACGAACTACGACACCGACGTCTTCAGCGGCCTGATCGGCAAGCTGGAGGAGTTCTCCGGCCACAAGTACCACGAGAACGAGAAGGTGGAAGTGGCGATGCGCGTCTGCGCCGACCACATCCGCGCCATCGCCTTCTCCATCGCCGACGGCCAGCTGCCGTCCAACGTGAAGGCCGGCTATGTGATCCGCCGCATCCTCCGCCGCGCCGTCCGCTACGGCTACACCTTCCTGGGCTTCAACGAGCCGTTCCTCACCCGCCTGGTTCCCCAGCTGGTGGAGGACATGGGCGAGGCCTATCCGGAGCTCAAGGCCCAGCAGAAGCTCGTCGAGAGCGTCATCCGCGAGGAGGAAAACGCCTTCCTGCGCACGCTGGACCGCGGTATCCGCCTCCTGGAGGACACGATGGAGAAGAGCGCCGCGACGAAGGTCATCTCCGGCGTCGACGCGTTCGTCCTGTACGACACCTACGGCTTCCCGATCGACCTGACCGAGCTCATCGCCACCGAGAAGGGCTACACCGTGGACCTCGACGGCTTCCAGGTGGAGCTGGGCAAGCAGAAGGAGCGCGCCCGCAACGCCACCGCCAACGAGTTCGGCGACTGGGTGGAGTTCGCCAGCGGCGACGAGGTGGAATTCCTGGGCTACGACCTGCTGGACTATGAGGGCGCGACGCTCCTGAAGCAGCGCACCGTCAAGCAGAAGAACAAGGAGCTCTACCAGCTCGTCTTCGACAAGACCCCGTTCTACGCCGAGATGGGCGGCCAGGTGGGCGACACCGGCTACATCGTCTCCGCCTCCGGCGAGAAGATCGCCATCCTGAACACCGTCAAGGAGAACAACCTCACCATCCACCTCGCCGAGCGCCTGCCCGCCGACGGCACCGAGTCCTTCGACCTCCACGTCGACGGCGAGCGCCGGAAGAAGATCCAGGCCAACCACTCCGCGACGCACCTCCTCCACGAGGCCCTGCGCGAAATCCTGGGCACCCACGTGGAGCAGAAGGGTTCCTTCGTGGGCCCGGACTACTTCCGCTTCGACTTCTCCCACTTCGCCAAGATGACGGACGAGGAGATACTCGCCGTGGAAAAGAGAGTCAACGCCCTCATCCGCGCCAACGACCCCCTCTGGGAGAAGCGTGACGCGACGATGGACGAGGCCCGCGCGATGGGCGCGATGGCCCTGTTCGGCGAGAAGTACGGCGACGTGGTCCGCGTGGTCCGCTTCGGCGGTTCCGTCGAGCTCTGCGGCGGCACGCACACCTCCGCGACCGGCAACATCGGCCTGTTCAAGATCGTGTCCGAAAGCGCCATCGCCGCCGGCGTCCGCCGGATCGAGGCCCTGACGGGCGAAGCGGCCGAGAACTATGTCCACGCGATGGAGGAGGCCCTCCGCGGCGCGAAGTCCTTCTTCAACAACACGCCCGACCTCGCCGGCGCCATCCGCAAGCTGGTCGAGGAGAACGCCGATGCGCGCAAGCAGCTCGAGGCCGCCGCGGCCGAGAAGGCCGCCCAGCTGGCCGAGCGTCTGTACGCCGCCGCCGAGGTCGTGAACGGCATCCGCGTCGCCAAGTTCGAAATGTCCGTCGATCCGGGATTCGCCCGCAACATGGCTCTCCTTTTGCAGAAGAAGGCCGAGAACCTCGTGCTCGTGGGCGCCTACGAGTTCGGCGGCAAGCCCAACCTCCTCGCGATGTACTCCAACGACCTCGTCGCGAAGGGCAAGAACGCCGGGAAGGACATCCGCGAAGCCGCGAAGCTCATCCAGGGCGGCGGCGGCGGACAGCCCGGCCTCGCCACGGCCGGCGGCCGCGACACCGCGAACCTCAAGCCCGCCCTCGAGAAACTGATCGAATTGGCGACGGCATAACCCTCCTGTCATTCCGAGCGTAGCCGAGGAATCTCATGAAAAAGCTGGACCTGTTCATACTGAAGTCGTTCATAGGACCGTTCTTCGCGATCCTCGCAATCACCATTTTCATTCTGGTGATGCAGTTCCTGTGGCTGTACATCGATGAACTGGTCGGCAAAGGCCTGGAACTCAAGGTCATCCTGGAGTTCCTCCTATGGGGAAGCTGCCAGGTGCTGCCGCTGGCCCTGCCACTGGCGACCCTCCTGGCGTCGATGATGACCTTCGGCGACATGGGCGAGCACTACGAGCTCACCGCGATGAACTCCGCCGGCATCTCCCTCGCCCGCATCCTGCTGCCCGCGACGGTCGCCAGCGCCGTCATCGCCATCGCCGCCTTCTACATCGGCGACCGCCTGGTCCCCTACTCGATCAACCACATCTACACGATGCGCGAGGACATCGGGCGCACCAAGTCCGAGATCAAGATCCCCGTCGGAACTTTCTACGACGGCATCGAGGGGTACATCCTCCGCATCGACGACCGCGACAAGGAGTCCGGGATGATGTACGGGGTGATGGTCTACGACCACACGACCGACAAGGGCAACCTCCGCCTGACCGTCGCCGACAGCGGCATCATGAAGATGTCCAAGGCCAAGGACTACTTGACCTTCCAGCTGTACAACGGCACCAACTACCAGGAGACCAACACCCGCAAGTACCGGGACACCACCCTCGCCTTGCAGCGGATCCATTTCGCGCGCCAGGAGATGGTGATCCCGCTGGAGAACTACTCGTTCCACCATTCCGACTCCGCCCGCTACGGCGACCAGGTCAGGTCTATGTCCAACGAGCAGCTCCGCCACGGCCGGGATTCCCTGGCCGGGAAATCGGACGAAGGCGCGGAGAAGTTCCTGGAGGAAATCCGGCGCTCGTACGCCCTCCAGTGGCAGTCGCAGCTGGATTCCGGCTGGAAGGATCCCGCGAAGAAACCGTTCGACCTGGACCGGAAACCGGCCTCCTGGGAGGACCCGGAGCGGCGCAAGACAGCCTATGAATCGGCCATGTCCAATGCAAACCAGCTCCAGTCCACCATCCAGACCCAAGGGATGGAGGCCTACGAATACAGCCGGCTCCTCCGCCTGAGCGAGGTGGAGATCTGGAAGAAATACGCCCAGGCCCTCGCCTGCTTCATCCTCTTCTTCATCGGCGCCCCGATCGGCTCCCTCATCCGCAAGGGCGGACTGGGCACCCCGGCCGTCGTATCCATCCTGTTCTTCGTCCTGTACTGGGTCGTGGACATCTCGGGCACGAAACTGGCCCGAGACGGCGCCACGACGCCGTTCATCGGAGATTTCATATCGGCCTTCGTCCTGATCCCGATCGGCGTGTTCCTCACCTGGATGGCCATCCGGGAGAAGTCCCTCAACCTGGACGCCTTCAAGACCTGGCGCCGCAAAATCTTCAGCAAGATCATGTCCCTGTTCAAGAAGACCCGCATCGTCTATATGGGCACGCCGGAGTTCGCCGTGGCCCCGCTCGACGCCCTCACCAAGGGGCGCGGCTACAAAGTGGTCGGCGTCGTCACCGTGGCCGACAAGCCCAGCGGGCGCGGCCTCAAGGTGAACGAGAGCGCCGTGAAGAAATACGCCGTGGCGAACGGCATCCCCGTCCTGCAGCCCGACAAACTCAAGGATCCGGCCTTCCTCGAGGCCCTCGCGGCCTGGAAGGCGGACCTGTTCGTAGTCGTCGGCTTCCGGATGCTCCCCGAGGTGGTCTGGAAGATGCCCAAGATGGGCACCTTCAACCTCCACGCCGCCCTCCTGCCGCAGTACCGCGGCGCGGCCCCGATCAACTGGGCCGTCATCAACGGGGAGAACCTCACGGGCGTCACGACCTTCATGATCGACCAGAAGATCGACACGGGCGGCATCCTCCTGCGCCAGGAGTGCCGAATCGAGCCCACGGACACCGCCGGCGACGTGCACGACAAGCTGATGGCCATCGGCGCGAACCTGGTGGTCGAGACGGTCGAGGGCCTCATCCAGAAGAATGTCGAAACCCGCGTCCAGCGCAGTTTCGTCCAAGGTTCCGAGGTCCTGAAACCGGCCCCGAAACTCACCCGCGAGCTCCAGCACATCGACTGGGACGACACTGCGCGGAACATCTACAACCTCGTCCGGGGCCTGTCCCCGTTCCCGGGCGCCTTCACCGAGCTGGTCAAGGACGGCCAGGCGACGCAGCTGAAGGTCTTCTTCGGCGAAATCCGCACCGATCTCCATGCCGCGCCGGGCACCGTCCTGTCCGACGGCAAGACCTATCTCGCCGTCGCCACGCAGGACGGTGCGCTCGCCCTCACCGACATCCAGCTCGCCGGCAAGAAGCGGATGGACGTCAAGGCCTTCCTCCTGGGCTTCCGCGAGCCGGAAACCTACACGACATCCAAGGGTACCTCGAAGGCCGAAATCCAGAAGACAAAACCTCAGGAAGAGGAATAGAGATTTCTCGACAAGCTCGAAATGACAGACATCGTCATCCTTTGCAATGGGGAGTTTCCCCGGAAAGCGTATCCGCTGTACTTGCTGGACAGCGCCGACGCGGTCGTGTGCTGCGACGGGGCGGCGGCGAAGTATCTGCGCAGGTACGGGGAGGAACGGCTGCCGGAAGTGGTGATCGGGGATATGGACTCGCTGCCCAAGCGGCTCCGGGCGAAACTGGCGCCGATTGTCATTCCGGTGGAGGAGCAGGACTACAATGATCTGACGAAAGCGATGCGGTACGTGCTGGACCATCATCCGGACGTGACCGACATCCATATCCTGGGCGCCACGGGACTCCGCGAGGACCACACCGTGGGCAATCTGGGGTTGCTGATGGAGTACACCCGGATGTTCGACCTGGAGGGAATCCGGGTGGAGATGGTGTCGGACTACGCCACGGCTTTCGCCATTACGGACAGCTGCGAGCTGCATGTGGGCAAAGGACGGCGCGTGTCGCTGTTCTCCCCGGACAATTCCCTGACTGTCAAGTCCGAAGGGCTCCATTGGGCCACGGACGGCGTCGTTTTCGACAACTGGTGGCCGGCCACGCTGAACCGGGCCGACGCCGATATCGTCAAACTCACATTTTCACACCCCTCCCGCGCACTGGTCGTTTTAGATTGAGTATTTTTTCCTATATTTGTCCGATACACCAATGAATAGGTCAAATGCTTAGGAAATTACGCATCGCGCTGGCCGTCGTCTTCTGGCTGGGCATCACGCTGCTGCTCCTGGACTTCACCGGAGCGCTGCACGGATGGCTGGGCTGGATGGCGAAGATCCAGTTCCTGCCGGCCGTGATGGCCCTCAACGTCGCCGTCATCGTCGGCCTCGTCGTCCTGACCCTGGTCTTCGGACGGGTCTATTGCTCCGTCATCTGCCCGCTGGGCGTGTTCCAGGACGGCGTGGCGCACCTCAACGTGGCGCGCAAGCGCAAGAACAAGAACCGCAAGCCCTACAGCTACAGCCCCGAAATGAAGTGGCTGCGCTACGGGGTGTGGGCGGTCTTCGTCATCGCCCTCGTCGTGGGCGTGCAGGCGCTCGTGGCCCTGCTGGCCCCGTACAGCGCCTGGGGACGCATCGTCCAGAACCTGTTCCAGCCGGTCTATCTCTGGGTGAACAACCTCTTCGCCGCGATCGCCGAGCGGGCCGGCAGCTACGCCTTCTATGAGAAGGAGGTCTGGCTCCGCAGCCTGCCCACCTTCCTCGTGGCCCTGGTCACGCTCGTGGTGGTGGTCGTCCTGGCCTGGCGCAACGGCCGCACGTATTGCAACACCATCTGCCCCGTGGGCACCACGCTCAGCTTCTTCTCCCGCTTCGCGATGTTCCGTCCGATGATCGACGCGAACGTGTGCAAGGGCTGCAAGCAGTGCGAGCACAACTGCAAGGCTTCCTGCATCGACGTGGAGAACCGCAAGATCGACTATTCCCGCTGCGTGGACTGCTTCAACTGCATCGACACCTGCAAGTTCGGCGGGTTGAAGTATCGGTTTGCCTGGGAGAAGAAAGAGATTCCTTCACCGGCTGCGCCGGTTCAGAATGACAAAGAGGCCGTTCGAAATGATAATGTCACTCCGAGCGA
Organism: uncultured Bacteroidales bacterium; assembly: GCA_947169405.1. Taxonomy (GTDB): domain Bacteria; phylum Bacteroidota; class Bacteroidia; order Bacteroidales; family UBA932; genus Cryptobacteroides. The sequence goes on along the minus strand of CAMVPS010000063.1, from coordinate 3,867 downwards.
AGCGAAGGAGTCTCAAGGCCGCCGGGCGTTCATCGCCGGCGCCGCGCTGGCCGTGGGAACGGCCGCGCTGAAGGCGCAGGAGAAGAAGGTGGACGGCGGTTTCGCCACCATCCTGGACAAGGAAGTGCCCGAGCGGGACATTCCCCTCACGCCTCCCGGATCCAAGAGCGTCAAGGACTTCTACCGCCGCTGCACGGCCTGCCAGCTGTGCGTGGCCGAGTGCCCGAACAACGTGCTCCGTCCGTCGACGGACCTCAAGCACTTCATGCAGCCCGAGATGTCCTACGAGCGCGGCTACTGCCGCCCGGAGTGCACCCGCTGCTCCGAACTCTGCCCGACGGGCGCCATCCTGAAGATCACCAAGGAGGAGAAGACGCAGTACCACGTGGGCACGGCCCGCGTGAACGCGGAACTCTGTGTGGTGGAGAAGGGTGTCGAATGCGGCAATTGCGCCCGCCACTGCCCCGCCGGCGCCATCATGCTCGTCAAGGACGATGCGACCGGCTACCGCCGGCCCGTCGTCAACGAGGAGAAGTGCATCGGCTGCGGCGCCTGCGAGAACCTGTGCCCGGCGCGCCCGATCAGCGCGATCACCGTCAACGGACGGCATAACCATATCGAGGAATAGATTTCTCGGCAAGCTCGAAATGACAAGAAAATCGAACTGACCAGTATGGAAAGAAGAGACTTTATCAAGATATCGGGCGCGGGGGCGCTGGCCCTCGGCGCCGCCGCCGTGGGATGCGCGCCCAAGAAGGCCGCAACGGCTCCGGCCGAGGAAGGTCCGGAGGAGATGGTGCTCCGCGAGAATCCCGTCAACGGGGACAAGGTGTCCCTCCTGGGCTTCGGCTGCATGCGCTGGCCGATGATCGACGTGGACGGCCAGCGGGTCATCGACCAGGAAGCCGTCAATGAGATGGTGGACTACGCCATCGAACATGGGATCAATTACTTCGACACCTCCCCCGCCTACCTGATGGGGCAGTCGGAAAAGGCCGCGGGCATCGCCCTGAGCCGCCATCCGCGCGACAAGTATTTCATCGCCACGAAGCTCTCCAACTTCAACAACGCCACGCCGGAGGCCTCCATCCAGATGTACAAGGACTCCTTCGAGCAGCTGAAGACAGACTATTTCGACTACTACCTCCTGCACGCCATCGGCAGCGGCGGTGTGGCCGCTTTCGAACAACGCTACGTGCAGAACGGCATGATGGATTTCCTCGTCAAGGAAAAGGAGGCGGGTCGCATCCGCAACCTGGGCTTCTCCTTCCACGGCGCGCCCGGCGAGTTCGACGAACTCATCGGCCTGCACGACAGCGGGAAGTACCATTGGGACTTCGTCCAGATCGAGATGAACTTCGTGGACTGGAACCACGCCGACGGCCGGCGGAACGCCAACGCCTCGTACCTGTATGAGGAACTGGACAAGCGCGGCATCCCCATCGTCATCATGGAGCCCCTCCTGGGCGGCCGCCTGGCCAACGTGCCGGAAGCCATCGCCACCCAGATGAAGGAACGCGAGCCGGACAAGTCCATCGCCTCCTGGGCCTTCCGCTTCTGCGGCACTCACCCCCGGGTCCTGTGCACCCTGAGCGGCATGACGAACATGGACCCGCTCCTGGACAATGTCAAGACCTTCACGCACTTCAAGCCCCTCACGGAAGAGGAGCTGGATTTCCTGGAGCGGATGGCCACCCAGATGATGGAGTATCCCACCGTGAACTGCACGGACTGCAAGTATTGCATGCCCTGCCCCTGGGGCATCGACATCCCGGGCATCTTCAAGCACTACAACACGTCCGTCACGGAAGGCCGCTACCCGCAGACGCAGGAACAGAAGGACTACCAGAAGCTCAAGAAAGCCTACCTGGTGAGCTACAACCGGGCCATCCCGACGCTCCGGCAGGCCGAGCACTGCATCCACTGCGGCGAATGCCTGTCGCACTGTCCGCAGTCGATTCCGATCCCGCGGGAGCTCCAGCGGATCAACCGCTACATCGAGAAGCTCAAGCAGGATACGCTGTAAGCGAAGGCGCGGGCCAGACGGCCCGCGTTGTCGTTGAAATGGCCGCCTTCCTCCCAGACGAGGGTACAATGCTCCGGATCCAGATGGGTCCGGAGCAGTTCGTAATAGGCGCGCAGATTGTCGCCGACGCGCGCGATGGCCTGGTTCTTCACGTGCTCCTCCCGGTCGCCGAGACTCAGGTAGACGGCCTCGGCCATCGGTCTGTTCTTCTTGGCGAAGGGGATCCAGCCGTGGATCCAGACCGACGGAGATGCGGCGGCGATGGCCCGGAAGCGGTCCGTCCGGGTGGCGGCCCAGAGGGCGAAAAGGGCACCCAGGGAGTACCCGCCCAGGACGACCGGCCGGGGGCCGTATCGGCGCTCCAGCTCGGGAAGAAGGCCTTGCAGGATATAATCCAGCGTCTCCTGCCCATGCCTCCCCGCCTCCGGGTCGCGGGAGATGTTCCCGTCCGGCCAGGGCATAAGGTCGATGGTCCAGTCCCCCAGTTCGATGGTCACGAGGAGGAAAGGACGGTCGATGAGGGCGGCGAGTTGCGTCACCTCGGCGTCCAGCGATGCGTTCTCGTGCCTGGCCGAGGGCTGCACGAGGATGCAGTCCGGGGTCTCCGACCCGAACAGGCGGCAGGGACGGTTGGCAATGGACAGTTCAATCATGCGCGTTCCTGGAATAGAGCTTCGCGACAAGGGCGCCGCTGATGTTGTGCCAGACGCTGAACAGGGCGCCGGGAATGGTCGCGAGCGGGTAGGCGGCAAAGTGCAGCGTGGCCAGCGAGGACGCCAGGCCGCTGTTCTGCATGCCCACCTCCACGCTGATGGCGCGGCGCTTGGCGGGCGTCAGGCGCAGAAGCTTGCCGATCAGGTAGCCTGCGCCGAGTCCGCACACGTTATGGAGCACCACGACCAGCAGGATGACCAGGCCGCCGTCCAGCAGCTTATGGGCGTTGGCGGCGATGACGATGAGGACGATGAGGCAGATGGCGAGGGTCGACAACGCTGGCAGGTAGGCCGACGCCTGTTCCGTCGTCCGGGGCCAGAAACGCTTGACGAGGAGGCCCAGCGCGATGGGCAGGATCACCACCCAGAGGATGCTCAGGAGCATCCCGACGACATCGACATCCACCGTCTCCCCCGCCAGCAGCCACACCAGCAAGGGGGTCAGGACCGGCGCCAGCAAGGTGGACACGGCCGTCATGCCGACGGACAGCGCCAGGTCGCCCTTGGCCAGGTAGGTGATGACGTTCGAGGCCGTCCCGCCCGGGCAGCACCCGACGAGGATGACGCCGATGGCGAGCGCGGGTTCCAGCCGGAAGATCTTTGTCAATGCAAACGCCAGCAGCGGCATCACCGTGAACTGCGCCAGGCAGCCCACGAGCACGTCCTTGGGCCGGCTGAACACCACCTTGAAATCTTCCGCCTTGAGGGTCAGGCCCATCCCGAACATAATCACCCCGAGCAGCGGGTTGATGAGCCTGGGCTTCAGGTGGCCGATCGTGCCGGGGAAAAGCAGGGCGGCCAGCGCCGACAGCAGCACCAGTATGCCCATGTAGTCCGAAATCAGTTTGCAGAAGCGCTTCATCGGTAGTCTAAGATGCGTGTAGGCAAATATGGCTTTTTCCATTCAGTTCTGCAAATGGGAGTAAAAGAAAAAAGCGAGATTCCGCGGCGCTGCGCTTGCGGCATCTCGGCGCCCTCCCGGGGGGTCCTTGCGAAGCTATGACCCACAGCCGTCGGGCCTGAAGGCCCTCCTGCCTGTTTCCGCCACACGTCGGCCACGAGCGAGCTCGTGTCGGTATAATTGACATTTTTGGTTGGTGACATTGACATTTTTGGTTGGTGACAAGG
>CAMVPS010000062.1:0-10373 GCA_947169405.1 uncultured Bacteroidales bacterium | reverse complement strand
ATATCGTCCTTTTCCTGGCCTGGGGCTGGCTGATGTACCGGCTCTGGGTGTGGATCGACAGCCGGAAACCCTGACGCTTACAATTTTATGGATATAACGAAAGATTTGTTATATTTGCCTGCAGAATCGACTTACATGATGACAAATATGAAGAAATTATTCCTGACTTCCATCGCCCTGCTCGCCGCAGGCGCGATGCTCACCCTTTCCGCCCAGGAGCAGGAGAAGGAGATGAAGACCGGCTGGAGCTTCGGCCTCCTTCCTACCGCCACCTGGTCCACGGACAACGGCTTCCAGGCCGGCGCTTTCGGCGACGTCTATTACTACGGCGACGGCTCCACCTATCCGGACCCGCTCCACAAGATCAGCTGGGAAGCCTCCTACTTCACGCACAGCCACCGGATGCGCCTGTACCTGGCCTATGACTCCAAGTACCTGATCCCCAATATGCGTGTCAATGCGTCCGTGACCTATATGAACGACCCCCTGTACAGTTTCTGGGGCTTCAACGGTCCGGCCGCCGTGCAGGATTACGACCTGTGGTCCAACCGCAACACTGGCGCGGGCCATCACCTGAACTACTATGGGATGAGCCGCGACATGCTCCGCATCCTGGCCAATTTCCAGGGCCGCATCACGGACAACCTGAACTGGGCCGCCGGCGTCAACTTCTGGCGCTGGAAGCTCGGTGACATGAAGGACAACGGTGTCAAGGGTGCCGGAGACACCAAGGAGTACTACAATACCGACCTGACGCTCTACAAGAAATACATCGAGCTGGGCGCCATCACGGAGGCCGAGAAGAACGGCGGAACGGCCCTGGAGCTGAACGCCGGCCTGGTGTTCGACACCCGTGACATCGAGGCGGCCCCGAACCGCGGCATCTGGGCGGAGGCCTACCTGAACGGCAACGTCCTGAACCAGCGTTACCTGAAGGCCTGCGCCTACTTCCGTCACTACATCGACATTCCCATCCACCTTCCGGCCGGCGACCCGGTGTTCGCCTACCGCCTGGCCTGGCAGCAGACCATTGCCGGCGAGACCCCGTTCTATATGATCCAGAACATCCCGCTGCTGGTCCAGCGCAACATGATATCCGAGGGCTTCGGCTCCAGCGGCACCATCCGCGGCCTGCGCGAGAACCGGATCCTGACCGAGGGCTTCGCCTGGGCGAACACGGAACTGCGCGTGAAGCTGGTGAACTTCAAGCTGTTCAACCAGTACTTCTACATCGCCCTGAATCCGTTCTTCGACGCCGGCGTCATCACCAAGCCCTACCGTACGGATTTCCTGAAGGGCGTCATCAATGACGAAGGACTGAAGGACTTCGATTTCGCCGCCTACCGCAAGTACCTGGAGGGCGATCCCAAGAACGCCGCGACCCTCGAGCGCTTCAACAAGGTCCACGGCACCGGCTATGACGGCAAGATCTACGACGCCGCCCGGGTGAAGGACTTCGTGTACAGCGGCGGTATCGGCCTCAAGATCGCGATGAACCAGAACTTCATCGTCTCCGCCGAGTACGCGCACTGCTTCTACACACCGATGAATGCGGATCCCTGGATCGGCATCGGTATGAACTATCAGTTCTAGGAAATCGCAGAAAAAGCGAAACGGCTGACCGTCCGGGTCAGCCGTTTTTGTTTCAGTAGGTCAGGAATCCGTGCCGGAGGCGCTCCAGGCCATCCAGCAGCGTCTTTCGGGAACAGGCGATGTTGAGGCGTTCGAAGCCTTCGGCGTCGGCCCCGTAGATGGTGCCGGTGGAGAGGATGAGCTTGGCCTCGTAGCGGAGGTGCTGCGCGAACCGCTCGGAGAAACCCTCGAGGGGCTCGTCCGCGTGGCGGGCGGCGCGGCAGTCCAGCCACATCAGGTAGGTGCCTTCCAGCGGGAGGGCCGTGATCTGCGGGATTTCCTCCTTGAGGTACTTGTACACCAGCTGCGCATTCTCATACAGGTAGGCGCGCAGGGCGTCCAGCCACTCCTCCGACTCGTTGTAGGCCGCTTCCAGGGCCGCGCAGCCGAACACGTTCACGTCGCAGCATTCGTTGTCGTTGATGGCCCGGTCGATGCGGCGGCGGACCTCCGGATCCGCGGCGAAGATGTTCGCGATCTGGATGCCGGCGATGTTGAAAGACTTGGTGGGGGAGAAGCAGGTCGCAGAATTCCGCACCAGTTCCTCTGGCAGGGTGGCCCACGGCGTATAGTCATGGCCGGGATAGGTGAGTTCGCAGTGGATTTCGTCGGAGATGACGAACACCCCGTGCTTCAGGCAGATCTCTCCGATGCGTTCCAGCTCCTCCCGGGTCCATACGCGGCCGGCCGGGTTGTGCGGGTTGCACACCAGCATCACGGTCGTCTTGGGATCGGCCGCCTTGGCTTCCAGGTCCGCCCAGTCGATGGTGTAGGTGTTGTCCTTGTAAACCAGCGTGTTGCACAGCTCCCGGCATCCGTTGTTCCGGATGGCGGGGAAGAAGGCGTTGTACACCGGCGTCTGGACGATGACGTTGTCCCCGACCCGGGCCATCGCCTTGATGCAGGCTGAATAGGCGGGGATGACCCCCGTCGTGGGGATGACCTGCTCCCGGGTGATGCCCTTCCAACCGTGCCGGCGGCCGAACCAGTTGGCGATGGCGTCATAATAAGACTGCGGCACCAGCTCGTAGCCGAACACGCCGTGTTCCAGCCGTTTCCGCAGCGCCTCCAGGATGGCCGGCGAAGCCTTGAAGTCCATGTCCGCCACCCACAGCGGCAGCGTATCCTCTTCGAACAGGTCCCACTTCACGCTCGCCGTGTTCCGGCGCGGGACGATTTCATCAAAATTGAAGGTAGTCATGGTCGTTTACGAGATTCTCACGTCGGTCTTCGACCTCCTCAGAATGACATGAGAATCGTCATTCCGAGCGAAGCGAAGGAATCTAATATTCAACAATGTCCGGATTGGCGGCCAGATCCACATCCGGCGCGTCCCAGGTGCGGATTTCGCAGTCGGCGGGCGCCTTGATGTTGCCGTCCAGGATGATTTCGCCGTAGCTGTCGGCGTTGATGCGGCCGGAGCGGGGGTTCTTGACGCTCGTGACCGGGCCGATGATGCTGGCCTCGACGTCCGAATACTCGAAGGCGCGGTCCGCGTCCTCCTCGAAGACGCAGTTCTCCAGGACCAGGCCCTTGCAGTAGCAAAGGGGCTGGGTGCCACCGATCTTGCAGTTCACCAGGTGGAGGTTCTTCGCGTACCAGCCCAGGAATTCGCCGTTGATGCGGGAATCATAGACCGTCACGTCCTCGGACTCCCAGAAGGCGTCCTTGGTGTCCATCTCCGCGTTCCGGATGACCACGTTCTTCGCGTACTGGAAGGAGTAGTTCCCCTGGAGTTTGAACCCGTCGATCCGGATGTCGGACGTGTGCATGAAGATGTAGTTGGCCTGGGCGGCCTCCACGTTCCGGAGTTCCACCTCGTCGCAGTCCCAGAAGGTCTCCAGGGCGTTCGGAAGCTTCACGTTCTCCAGGTACACGTCCTTGATGCGGCGGAACATCTTGGGCGCTTCGACCAGGGTGTCGTACATTTTGCATCCCCTTGTATACCAGAGCGCGGCGCGGGCCCCCTCGCGGAACACGCAGTTCCGGATGGTGAAATCCTGGCACTCCCAGAACGGGTATTTTCCATTGAACTCGCAGTTCACCGCCTCGATGTCGGAGCCTTCCTTGAGGGAGGATTCGCCGGGGCCGATGGACACGTTCTCGAGCCGGAGTCCGTGGCGGACATACAGCGGGCGCTCGCCCTCGAAGTATTGGTCTTTGATGTATTCCATAGATGGTTTTCTATTTGACGGCGCAAAGATAGGAATAATTCGTCACATTCACTCTGCCAAATTGTCAGTATTCCCCGGCTGGCACAACGCTTGATGATAATCCGGCGTCTCCGGAGTGGCCGGGGGCGAATGAGCAAACATACAAAACACAATAACTATGATCCGTCCGTTAGGAACAAGAGTCGTCATCGAGCCCAAGGAGGCCGAGACGATGACCGCCGGGGGCCTTTACATCCCGGACAACGCACAAGAGAAACCGCAGCAGGGCACCATCGTCGCCGTGGGCCCGGGCTCCAAGGACGAGCCGATGGAGGTGAAGGTCGGCGAAGTCGTCCTGTACGGAAAATATGCCGGTACCGAGGTCACCGTGGACACCAAGAAGTACCTCATCGTGAAACAGTCTGACATCCTCGCCATTCTGTAGCGGCGTTGTCATTCCGAACGTAGTGAAGGAATCTTAAATTCATTGAATTATGGCAAAAGAGATCAAATTCAATACTGACGTCCGCGCCGCGATGAAGGAAGGCGCAGACGCGCTTGCGAACGCTGTGAAGGTCACCCTCGGACCGAAAGGCCGCAACGTCGTGATCGACAAGAAATTCGGCGCTCCCCAGATCACCAAGGACGGCGTGACCGTCGCCAAGGAGGTCGAACTCGAGGACCGCTTCCAGAATATGGGCGCCCAGATGGTCAAGGAGGTCGCCTCCAAGACCAACGAGCTGGCCGGCGACGGCACCACCACCGCCACGGTCCTGGCTCAGGCCATTATGAACGTGGGCCTGAAGAACGTCACTGCCGGTGCGAATCCGATGGACCTCAAGCGCGGCATCGACAAGGCCGTCGCGGCCGTGGTCGAGAACCTCAAGGCCCAGAGCCAGCCGGTCGGCGAGGACTACTCCAAGATCGAGCAGGTGGGCACCGTCTCGGCCAACAACGACGCCACCATCGGTAAGCTCATCGCCGACGCGATGTCCAAGGTGAAGAAGGACGGCGTCATCACCGTCGAGGAGGCCAAGGGCACCGAGACCGAGGTGAAGGTCGTCGAGGGCATGCAGTTCGACCGCGGCTACATCAGCCCGTACTTCATGACCAACGGGGACAAGATGGAGGCCGTCCTGGACGACGCCTACATCCTCCTCACCGACAAGAAGATCGCCAACATGGAAGACCTGATGCCCGTGCTCGAGCCCATCGCCCGGGAGGCCAAGAGCCTGCTGATCATCGCCGAGGACGTCGAGGGCCAGGCCCTGACCACCCTCGTGGTGAACCGTCTGCGCGGAACGCTGAAAGTCGCCGCCGTCAAGGCGCCGGGCTTCGGCGACCGCCGCAAGGAGATGCTTCAGGACATCGCCACTCTGACGGGCGGCGTCGTCATCAGCGAGGAGCGCGGCTTCACCCTGGACAAGGCCAATGTCCAGATGCTGGGCCGGGCCGAAAAGGTCACCATCACCAAGGAGAACACGGTGATTGTGGGCGGCGCCGGCGAGGCCGAGGCCATCAAGGACCGGGCCGACCAGATCCGCAAGCAGATCGAGACCACCAAGTCCGACTATGACCGCGAGAAGCTCCAGGAGCGTCTCGGAAAGCTCGCCGGCGGGGTCGCCGTCATCTATGTGGGCGCTTCCTCCGAGATCGAGATGAAAGAGAAGAAGGACCGCGTGGACGATGCCCTGCACGCCACCCGCGCCGCGGTGGAGGAAGGTTACCTGCCGGGCGGCGGTGTCGCCTACATCCGCGCCGCCGAGGCCCTGAAGGGACTCAAGGGCGAGAACGAGGACGAGACCACCGGCATCCACATCGTGGCCCGCGCCATCGAGGAGCCGCTCCGCCAGATTGCCGCGAACGCCGGCGTGGAGGCCTCCGTGATCATCAACAAGATCCGCGAGGGCAAGGGCGACTTCGGTTACAACGCCCGGACCGACGAGTACGTGAATATGTACGAGGCCGGTGTCATCGACCCGACCAAGGTGGCCCGCGTGGCCTTGGAGAACGCCGCGTCCGTCTCCGGCATGTTCCTCACCACCGAGTGCGGCATCGTGGACATCCCCGAGCCGGCTCCGGCTGCCCCGGCGATGCCCGCCGGCGGGATGATGTAATCCTCAAAATACATACGATAAAAGGGAAAGTTGCGTGGAAAATCCGCGCAACTTTCTTATTTTTATGCATCCATAAACTTGAACCAGCTATGCATCATTCCGTCCGACTGTATTCCGTCCGACTGTCCCTCCTTTTTCTTTTGACGGCGCTGCCCGGCTCCCTTTTCGCCCAGGAACGGCCCTGGGAGTACTGGGGAAATCCCGAAGGCTACCTGGACAACCAGGCGGAGGTCCTGTTCGGCCTCGTCGACGGGGTCCTCCAGCGGAATCCCGCCGCTGCGGATCCTTCTCCCGAGCGGCAGCTCGCCCTCGCTTCGCTCGACGCCCTCGTCCACGATACGCGGAACGACGGATCGCCGGCGCTGCACGCCTTCCTGGACACGCGGATAGGGCGGGTCGTCGGGGACCTGTCCCGGCCGTCCTCGAGGAAGGGGGTCGAGGTGTACAAGCTTTATAACGACGGCTTCGTCGTCCGTACCCGGGAGGCCGTTGTCGGGTTCGACCTCTGCGGAACCCGGGGGAAGGAGAAATACATCCCGGACGCGCTGATGCGGGAACTCGTCTCGTCTTGCGACCTGCTGCTGATTTCGCACAGGGATCCCGACCACGCCGACAGGAACGTCGTCGCGATGGCCTCGGAGCTGGGAATCCCCGTCTATGGCCCGGAGGACTACGACAACGACCGCGTCGTCAAGGTCCGTACGGAGGACTTCTCGGAAATCCGGCTGGAAGGCAGGGGAGGGGGCTCCCTTGCCGCGCAGGCGCTCCCCGGGCATCAGGACGGCCTCCAGAACAATATCTGGGTGGTGACTTTTCCCGGAGGGTATACCGTGGCGCACTGCGGGGACCAGTACCTCCGGGAGGACCTTGCCTGGCTGAGGCGCGCCTCGGAGAAACTGACCCGCCCCCTCGACATCCTCCTCATCGACTGCTGGGCGATGGAAATGAAGGAGACGGTGCTCAGCTTCTCCCCGCGGGTGGTCATCACCGGCCACGAGAACGAGATGGGGCATACGATCGACCACCGGGAGGCGTTCTGGCTTTCGCAGTACAAGGTGGATGCCCTGGCGCTCCCCGTCCCGACCGTCATCCTCTGCTGGGGGGAGGGGTACCGGTTCAAGCGATGATTCTTCCATACGAAAAAAGGGCGTCACCCGGCCGGGTGGCGCCCTTTCTCGATGGGAGATGTGTCAATGGACCTTACTGGACGGCAATCTGCTTGACGGTTTCGGGTTGCTGAGCCTTCTCCTTCTTCGGGATATGGACATTCAGCACGCCGTGTTCCACCTTGGCTTCGATCTTCTCGGCCTCGGCATCCTCCGGCAGCAGGAGCGTCTGCTGGAACTTCTCATAGGAGAATTCGCGGCGGAGGTACTTGCCGTGTTTCTTGCCTTCCTTGTTCTCGGACTTCTTCTCCATTTCGATGTGCAGGTTGTTGTCGGCGTCGATGTGGACCTTGAAGTCCTCCTTGGTGAGTCCCGGTGCGGCGAGTTCCACATCGTACTCTTTTTCGTTCTCAATCACATTGATGGCCGGAGCCGTGTAGGTCGTCCGTTCCATCCAGCTGTTGTCGAAAAAGTCATTGAAAATGTCCGGCAACCAGCTATCATGCGTTCTTCTTGCAGGTAACATAGTTCAAAAACTTTAATCGTCCCGGTTTGGAGGCCCTCCTGCGGACCCTTATTCCCGGAGTTCCTTATCGGAACCGCATAAGGGAATTGCAAACCCGGGACCAATGCCGGAAAAGTGGACAAAACGGCACGGGAGGTGACAAAAAGTCCATTTTCATTATCGGCATAAAATTACTACTTTTGTCCTTACGGTCCTTGGAGGCGGAAAACCACGCTGCCGATCCGAGGTTATTGGCTATGATGAAGAAATTGATCCTTTTGGCAGCCGCTGCGCTGCTGTCCGGGGCGGCCTTCGCCCAGACCCTGTCCCTGAAGGTCCCCGAGAACGTGCCCGAGGCGGCGCGCGAAGTCCTTGTCCAGCGCTTCACCCAGATGCTCCAGGGCGCCGGCGTGACCGTCGGCGAGAGCGGGGAGACCCTGTTCGTCGAAGGAAAGGTCACCGACCGGATGGAAACGCCCGGATCGGCCTCCCAGACGGCCCTGAACATCGACATCCGGGCCTATATGGTCCGGGGCGGCGAGGTCCTGGTGGAGAACACCTGGCCGGTGAAGGGCGTCGGGTCCGACGAGGCCGATGCCTGGCTCCGCGCCGCGAAGCAGATCCTCCCGCGCTCGAAGGCCGCGGAGGCGTTCATGCAGCAGTTGAAATCCAAATTCTAACCCTATGAGACATCCTTTTGCCGCCGTCCTCCTCGTGGCCGCCGTCGTCGGTTGCGGGAAGAAAGCCGATTCCGGAAACTGGGAGCCGGCGCCGATCCCCATCCAGACCACCTGGTCCGCCGAGGTGACCCCCGAGAACGTCCATCCCGAGTACCCGCGTCCGCAGATGGTGCGGGAAAAATGGGCCTCGCTCAACGGCCTGTGGGACTATGCCGTGGTCCCGGCCGAGGATCCGAAACCGAAGCAGTGGGACGGGCGGATTCTGGTCCCGTTCTGCATCGAGTCCTCGCTTTCCGGCGTGGGCCTGCGGGTCACCGCGGACCAGGCCCTGTGGTATTCCACCACGTTCAAGGTCCCTTCTTCCTGGCGGAAACAGCGCGTGATGCTGAACTTCGAGGCGGTGGACTGGTCGGCCGAGGTTTATGTCAATGACCAGCTTGTGGGCCATCACACTGGCGGCTACACCGCTTTCTCCTTCGATGTCACGCCTTTCCTGAAGGGCCGGGGCAAGCAGAAGCTCGCCGTGAAGGTCTTGGACGCCACCGACAACGGCGAACAGCCGCGCGGCAAGCAGGTCTCCAACCCTAACGGCATCTGGTACACGCCGGTGACGGGCATCTGGCAGAGCGTGTGGATCGAGCCCGTGCGCAGCGCGGCCGTGACTTCCTACCTGGCCGTTCCCGACGTGGACGCCGGCGCCGTGGACGTGACCGTCTATGCCGATGGCGTCAAGGAGAGCGACCGCGTGGAGATCTGGCTCCGCGAGGGAGGCGTGGGCTATTCCACCGAGAATCCCGGCCAGACGTCGACCGTCGCTTTCGCTTCCGTCGAGCCCGGCAAGCCGGTGCGCCTGACGGTCACCGACCCGAAGCTGTGGTCCCCGGAGCGCCCTTTCCTCTATGAGATGGAGATTCAGCTCAAGCAGGGGAAGAAGGTGGTGGACGAGGTCCGCGGCTACACGGCGCTCCGCAAGTCCTCCGAGGTGGTGGACAGCGAAGGCCACAAGCGGATGGGCCTGAACAACGAACCGTATTTCCAGTATGGTCCGCTGGACCAGGGCTGGTGGCCGGACGGCCTGTACACGGCCCCGACGGACGACGCCCTCAAGTTCGACCTCGTGAAGACGAAGGACTTCGGCTTCAATATGATCCGCAAGCACATCAAGGTGGAACCTGCCCGCTGGTACTACTATTGCGACCAGCTCGGCATCGTGGTCTGGCAGGACATGCCGTCCCTGGGCGCCCATATGGGCAGCCACTGGGAGATGTGGAAATGGGCCCAGCCGGAGTACGACAGCAAGATGACCGAGACGGCGAAGGCTACCTATTATAAGGAATGGGGCGAAATCATCGCCCAGCTGCGGAACCATCCGTCCATTGTCGTCTGGGTCCCCTTCAACGAGGCCTGGTCCCAGTTCGACACCCCGAAGGCCGTCGAGTTCACGCGCTCCTGCGATCCCACCCGCCTCATCAATTCCGCCTCCGGTGGCAACTCCTTCCCGGTGGGCGACATCTTCGACAGCCACAACTATCCCAACCCGCAGATGAAGTTCACCTCCGGCGGCCTGCAGATCGACGTGCTCGGCGAGTACGGCGGCATCGGCTGGCCGGTCGAGGGCCATCTCTGGCAGACCGACAAGAACTGGGGCTATATAGAATATAAGAGTGGGGAGGATGTCCTCCGGCAGTACTCCGTCTATGCGGAGGATCTGAAGAAAATCATCCAGGAGGGCGTCGCTGCCGCCGTCTATACCCAGACGACCGACGTCGAGGGCGAAGTGAACGGTTTGATGACCTATGACCGGAAAATTGTTAAAATGGACGAGGAACGGCTTCGCGCTGTAAATCAAGCGGTTATCGCGTCGATGAAAAAATAAGTTAAAATATTTTCAAAAAAAGTCTGAAAAAAGTTTGCCAGTTCAAAAATAAGGTGTACCTTTGCAATCCCGTTCGGAAACGAGCGGGTTTTTAAGCGCCAAAGCCGAAAGGCGGCGACCAAAAAAGTTCATTGAAAAGACTGAAAGGAAAGTACAAGCAAGTACCGAGAAATTGTAACAGATTTCACTTTAAACGAGCGTCAGTTTCTTTAGAGAAACAGTGCCAAGGACAAGCTAGATTTATAAAATTATACAATGAAGAGTTTGATCCTGGCTCAGGATGAACGCTAGCGGCAGGCTTAAC
>CAMVPS010000061.1:0-11445 GCA_947169405.1 uncultured Bacteroidales bacterium | reverse complement strand
GTGAAACACAGAAAAAACTGATGACCAACTGGCGCTGGTGGCTGTGCTCGCTGCTGTTCGTGGCGACGACCGTCAACTACCTGGACCGCCAGGTGCTGTCCCTCACGTACGAGAACTTCATCAAGCCGGAATTCCACTGGAATGACGACAACTACGGAACCATCACGGCGTTCTTCTCCATCTTCTACGCGATCGCCTGCCTGTTCGCGGGCAAGTTCGTGGACTGGATGGGCACGAAGAAGGGCTACCTGATCGCCATCGGCGTCTGGTCCGCCGGCGCGTGCCTGCACGCCGCCTGCGGCTGGGCCACGGGGGCGATCGTCGGCCAGGATCTCGCCGCCCTCAAGGGGGTCGAGGTCGCTTCCAACGTCGCGCTGGCCATCTCGACGACATCCGTCTATCTGTTCCTCCTCTGCCGGGGCATCCTGGCGCTCGGCGAGGCCGGCAACTTCCCGGCGGCCATCAAGGTGACCGCCGAGTACTTCCCGAAGAAGGACCGCGCCTTCGCGACCTCCATCTTCAACGCCGGTGCTTCCGTCGGTGCGCTCGCCGCGCCGCTGTGCATCCCGCCGCTCGCGATGAAGTTCGGCTGGGAGATGGCCTTCATCATCATCGGTGCCCTGGGCTTCATCTGGATGTTCTTCTGGGCCTTCATGTATGAGAAGCCCGAAAAGAGCAAGCACGTGAACGAGGCGGAACTGGAGTATATCCACCAAGATGACGCGGAGGACGCGGCCGCCGCGAACGCGGCGCCCAAGGCCGCCGAGGAGAAGCAGGTTTCCCTGTGGAAGTGCTTCACTTTCAAGCAGACCTGGCAGTTCATCACCGGCAAGTTCTTCACGGACGGCGTGTGGTGGTTCTTCCTGTTCTGGGCTCCTTCCTACTTCAGCAACCAGTTCAACGCGCCGGTGACGACCCCGCTGGGTCAGTGGCTTATCTTCACGCTCTACCTCATCGTGACGGTCGTCTCCATCGGCGGCGGCTACCTGCCGAAGATCTTCGTCGAGAAGAAGGGCATGCATCCCTATCCGGGCCGTATGCTCGCGATGCTCATCTTCGCGTTCTTCCCGCTCTGCGCCCTGCTGGCGCAGCCGCTGGGCATGCACTACAACTCCGCCTGGATCCCCGCCATCCTCATCGGCCTCGCGGCCGCCGGCCACCAGGCCTGGAGCGCGAACCTCTTCTCCACCATCGGCGACATGTTCCCGAAGGGCGCGATCGCAACCGTGACGGGCATCGGCGCGATGGCCGGCGGTGTCGGCTCGATGTTCATCCAGAAGATCGCCGGCAAGCTGTTCACCTATGCGGAGAACGCCGGTCCCGCCTTCCGCTTCCTCGGCTTCGAAGGCAAGCCTGCGGGCTACTTCATCATGTTCTGCTTCTGCGGCCTGGCGTACCTGATCGCCTGGGTCATCATGAAGTCCCTCGTGCCGAAGTACAAGCCGGTGGAACTGTAATGAAAAGAGGAATCGCAGCATTGCTGGCGCTCTGCGCCATCAGTTCCTGCGGAAAGGGTGAGGAACCGGCCGTCCCGGACCAGGGACAGCCGGTTCCTTCCGTTCCGCAGAACGTGAAACTGCACGGTGCCACGGAAACCAGCCTGACGTTCCAGTGGGATGCGGTCCAGGGGGCGGCTTCCTACAAATGGAAGCTGACCAAGGATGGCTCCGCTGCCGGCGAAGGGACGGCCAATACCCGCAACGTGACCGTGAGCTCCCTCGATCAAGCGACCACATACGGGTTCTCCGTGTGCGCGACCGGTCCCGGCGGGACATCGGCTTACAGCGCTGTCGTGGAAGGGACGACGAAGGGGACGAAACCGGTTCCGCCCGATCCGTCTGCCACCGTCCTGTGCGTGGACGCCCCGCTGGTGATTTCGTTCGACTCGGCGCCCACCCTCGGAACCTCCGGTCTCGTGCAGGTGTTCAAGGCCGATGGCACCCTGGTGGACAAGATCGACCTGGCGGACATCGCCAAGGTCGACATCCTCTCCGACGGCACGATGATCCCCAAGGGAGCCGATGCCGACGCCGGCAAGATCGCCATCGACAACGACTCGCCGTTCCATACCTTCATGGACGCGCTTCACAGCAACCAGTACCGCATCGTCCATTATACGCCGCTGCGGGTCAAGGGCAAGACGCTGGAGATCAAGCTCCACAACGAGGCGCTTTCCTTCGGGGAAAGCTATTATGTGACGGTCGATGCGTCCGTCGCCGGGAAGGCCGTCGGGAAGGACGATATGCCATTCACGGTGAAAGCGGCCCCTTCCGGCACCACGTTCAAGGTGGCGGCCGATGGCTCCGGCGACTTTTGCACCGTGCAGGGAGCCCTCAGCTATGTGAGCCGCTATGTCAAGAAGGACGATGCGGCCACCATCGAAATAGGGGAGGGAACCTACCGGGAACTGCTCTTCCTTCGCAACAAGAACAACGTCACCATCAAAGGAGCGTCCCGGGATAAGAGTATAATCGCCTACCCGAACAACGACTCCTACGAAACCGGCTCCGGCGGTTCCGTGTCGGCGCGTCCGTCCCTGGGCGCCTCCATCGTCAAGTCCGGCGGACGCAGCGTCTTCCTGGTGGAGAGCTGCGACAACCTGGTCTTGGAGAACCTGACCATCGAGAACACGTATTCCATCCCGTCCCACAAGGGGCAGGCGGAGACGATCTACTTCAACTCCAACTACAAGCTGACGGTGGAGAACTGCTCGCTCATCTCCTGGCAGGACACCTTCCTGTGCAAGGGCAAGGTGTGGGTGCACAACTCCTTGATCGCCGGCCACGTGGACTATATCTGGGGCTATCCGGAAGCCTGCCTGTTCGAGAACTGCGAGATCCGCTCCCGGGCGGGTGGCTACCTCATCCAGGCCCGCGTTCCCAAGGTCACGGACAAGGGATTCGTGTTCCTGAACTGCAAGCTGACGGCGGAGTCCGGCGTCAAGGACGGCTCGATGTACCTCGCCCGTTCCGGCGGCTCGACGGAGTACTTCGACAACGTGGTCTTCGTGAACTGCACGATGGGCCCGGTCATCGCCCCCGTCGGCTGGCACACGAACCCGGCCCCGAACCCGTCGGCGCCCACCGCGACCTCCGGCTGGCGCGAATACGGCTCCGTGGACGCCTCCGGCAAGGCCGTCACCGGCCACAACGCCTCCGGCAAGGTCCTCACCGCCGCCGAAGCCGAACCCTACTCAACCCGGCAGTCCGTGCTGGGGTGGTAGGGGGGCTTCAGCCATCCAGAATGTGGTTCCCGCGCATCTACTGATGTGCGGGAATCCTTTTTTAGGGGAACAGCGTGGCTTCAGGTCCATTTGCTGGGACGATGGACACGATTTCTCGCGGTTTTCATGGCTTGCCCTACATCGGTTGGGACGATAGCCACGGTGCATCTTATTTTCGTCGACAAAAGAAGCTGTAATACCTTGCGGTTTCTGTGTGAAACGCTATATTTGTAACGGGTGCTGTCAGCATCCGTTTGTTCAACTTTATTTGTGTGTGAGATATGAGCGTCTTGAGTCAATGTATGAGCATCATCCAGCTAACTTCCTTGGATTGGTCGTGGGAGGAGCGCTTCAGCATGGTGGGCCATTCGTTCCGGGTGATGGCGATGGCAAAGAATTTTGATGAGATGGTGGTGGGTATGATGCACGCCATCTATGCGGGATCTGATTATACGCGGTTCCTGTATCGTGCCGATGTGGATGGAGATCCGGAGTGGAAGGCGGCTTTGGATCTTTTCGTACCGCCTTTGAAGATGAAACGGCCCAAGTCGAAGTATGAGGTGCCATCTGAAGATTTGCTGGGAACCAATATGCCGCAATCTCTTTTGGAGGACGAGAAGGCGAGGCAGGACTGGATGATCGCTGAAACGCTTTGGAGCGCATCCTATGAAAAGTATATCTGGAAAATCCGTGAGAACAGAATCGCCAGAAACGTGATGATCCATAAATTGCTGGATATGCTGGACGTCTTGCGGAATCCGGGAAAGTACGATGATGAGTCCGGTCCCCAATACTATGTCCTTCCCTGGAAGAAGCATTGGCTGATTGACATCAGGGGGAGAGGGACAAGGGTGCCGCGAACGGATGACAAGTATCTCCTGAGAGAACCGACAGCCATTGAACGGGCGAACCTGATCGACAAGTATGAGCAGGCGCTGGAACTACTTGTGGATGAAGAGGTCCGTTTCCCTGTCCAGGATCGTTTTTCGGAGGAAGAGCATCGGGAGCACGAGCAAGATTGCCACAGTTGGTTCCTGTCCTGGATGGCAGGAGAAAAGGCTGAGATGGAACAATACGGTGAAACGGAGGACGATTATGAGAGCGACGAGGAGGATGAGTCCGAAGGATGGTCGTTCTAAAGACTATTGGCTGGTTACGACTGAACACCTGAAGGAAGGATTATGGTTCCGCGAAGATGATGACTACAAGGTGGGAATGAACTATGTCGCGGTCTTGTCGTTCTTGCTTGGGGTGACAGTCCTTTCCTTTACGCTGATGTCAAACCACGTTCACTTTGTCCTTTACTGTTCCAAGGAAGATGCGCGTCTTTTCATAGATGCCTTTAAGAAGAACTGTTCCAGATTTATATCGAAGAAATATGGCATCAGGGAAGCACTGAGACGAAACAAGGTGGATATCCAGCGGATCAATCCGGATGACGAATCTTTTCAATGGGCAGTTGCCTATGTGGAAATGAACCCGGTGGCGGCCAATATCTGCCTGCATCCTTCCGCCTATCGATGGGGAACAGGCCGGTCTTTCTTCCAAGTCTCTCCACCCAAAGCAGTGCGTCTGGGGTCCTTGTCCATCAATGCGGCCAGGCGCTTGCTTCATAGCAAGCAATCGCTCCCATCCGACTGGCTCGTCGGGGAGGACGGTTACATCCTTCCGGAATCCTATGTGCCGGTCAAGTTGGTCGAATCCATCTTCAAGTCCCCAAGACGTATGAATTATTACTTGCAGAATTCCTCCAAGGCGAAGCGTCGCAGAGAATTGCAGGAAAACGAATTGCCCTCTTTCCGGGATCAGGTGCTTTACGCGGCCATCCCGGACCTTTGCCGGTCGCTTTTCGGCAAGAACGACGCTTCTGATTTAAACGACGAGCAGCGGCAAGAACTGGTACGCCAGATCCGCCGCCGCTTCAGTGCCGATATCCATCAGATCGTCCGCGTAACATCCTTTTCGATGGAGGATGTGGCGCGCTTCCTGGATGCACCTTGACGCTTGTCGTGGCCTGAGGTCCATCCGATTGGACGGTGGGCACGATTTGCCGCAGTTTTCGCGGCTTGCCCTCCGTCGGATGGGACGATGGCCGCGGCTCTACTCAATCACCGCGGCCCAGCCGCCGTTGCGGGCCATATGGATGTCGACGGTTTCCGAGCTGTCGACATTCTTTTCGACCTTGTTGTAGTGCATGGCCTGGTAGCCGGCGTTGAGGCCGTCCTTGAAGGCGGTCATCCGGTGCCGGCCGGGGGAGAGGAAGTCGAGCTTCAGGCGGAAGTCGCGTTCGGTTCCGTTCGTGATGCCGCCGATGAACCACTTGGAGCCCTTCCGTTTGGCGACGATGACGTATTCGCCGGCCTTGGCCTCCAGGGCGCGGGTCTCGTCCCACGTGGTGGGGACGCTTGCGATGTAGCGGGCGCAGTCCTCGTTCTCATAGTAACGCGTAGGGTTGTCGCAGAGCATCTGCACACCGCTTTCCAGGACGACGTAGAGCGCCATGTTGAAGGCGCGCGTGCCGGGGGCGCCGCTGTTCGGGCGGATGGCGCGGTAGCGGTCTGGCTGCAGGTTGTACATACCGCCGGGGGTGAAGTCCGCGGCGCCCACGGCGTTGCGGATGAACGGCAGCCACAGGGTGTTCTCCGGCTTGCAGCGTTCCATCTGCTCCAGGCCAAGGATGCCCTCGTAGCTGAGGAGGTTCGGGTATTCATACTCCAGGCCGGCCGGGGTGAAGGCCCCGTGCCAGTCCAGGACGATATGGTACTTGGCGGCCTCCGCCGTCACTTTCTTGTAGAAATTCACCATCCACTGGTCGGCGTGGTCCATGAAATCGATCTTCATCGCCGGAATGCCCCATTCCGCATAGGTCTTGAAGATGGTGTCGAAGTGGTTGTATACCGTGAGCCAGGGCACCCAGAGCACGATTTTTACGCCGATGCCGTTGCAGTAGCGGATGAGCTCGTGGATGTCCAGGTCCGCATTCCCGTGGAAGGGATCCGTCGTGGATACGGCCCACCCCTCGTCCAGGAGGATGTATTCGACGCCGAACTTCGCGGCGAAATCGGCATAATACTTATACGTGGCCAGGTTGCAGCCGGCCTTGAAGTCCACATCGGGTCCGTAGGGGGCGGCGCCGTTCCACCATTCCCAGGAGAACTGGCCGGGATGGATCCAGCTGGTGTCGCCCAGGACGCTCCGGCGGGAAAGCTGGGCGGGAAGGGTCTGCTCGAGGAGGCCCTTCGAGTCCGTCACGGCCACCCAGCGCCACGGGAAGGCGCGGCTGGCGGACGTCTTGGCGATGTACGGAGCCTCTTCGACGATCTCCTCGCTCCGGTCTCCGCGCGGCTCCCAGCGGAGCGGCGCCTTCGGATAGGTGGGGATCACGGCCGTTCCGTCCGTGGTGTAGAACAGGTGCGGATAGTCGTCCAGGTCGCTTTCGCCCATCAGAAGCTGCGTGTCGTCCGGGCCGGACAGGAGCAGCGGCGAGGTCGCCATCTTGCGGTCCGACGCGGCCCAGTCCGCGAGCGAGCCGCTGCGGTAGGGCTCCTCGCTGGAGGTGTTGAACGAACGGGCCGTCTGGTAGTTCGCCGTGAAGCCGTCGGCGGGAATCAGGAGGAAATGGTCGTCATAGACCTCCACATCCCCCTTCCGGTCCATCACGAACCGGTAGGCGACGGCATTGTCCATCACGCGGAGAAGCATCGAAACACCCTTCCCCAGGCTGATTTCCGTCTCGTTGTATTCATCGACGACTGTCGAGAACTTGAGCGGGACGACCGGCTGGAACTTATCGTACATAAAACGCGTCTTCCCGACCTTGACACTGCCGTCGGGGATGGTTTCCGTTCCGGTCATGAGGCGGATGTCCCGGATCTCGTACACGGGCTTCCCGTCCTTGACGACGGTGTACGACACATTGCCGGAACCCGTTTCGAGGTTCACGGTGAGTTTTCCGTTCGGGGAGAGGAGCGTGGTGGCCTTGGGCGCCGCCAGCGCGGCCACGGCCGTCAGCGCGGCTGCCAGGATGCAGAAGAGGGCTTTTTTCATCGTGTCAACACAAAATTAGTGGATCCGTTTGGACCCACTAATTTAATGAGAATAACCTTTTTCTGCAAATGGTTCCTTACACCAGTCCCTGGTCCACCATCGCGTTGGCGACTTTGATGAAGCCGGCGATGTTGGCGCCCTTGACGTAGTTCACGTAGCCGTTCTCCTCGGTGCCGTACTTGAGGCAGGCGGCGTGGATGTCGGCCATGATGCGGTGGAGGTTCTCGTCCACTTCCTCGGCCGTCCATTTCTGGCGCATCGAGTTCTGGGACATCTCCAGGCCGGAGGTGGCGACACCGCCCGCGTTGGAAGCCTTGCCGGGGGAGTAGAGCAGGCCGTTGGACTGGAAGACGCGGATGGCTTCCGGGGTGGAAGGCATATTGGCGCCTTCGGCTACGCAGAAGCAGCCGCCGGCGACGAGCTTCTCGGCGTCCTCCTTGTCAATCTCATTCTGCGTGGCGCAGGGGAGGGCGATGTCGCAGGGAACACCCCAGGGACGCTCGTCCGGATGGTAGGTAGCCTGCGGGTACTGCTCCACATACTCCTTGATGCGGCCGCGACGGAAGTTCTTGAGCTCAAATACGAAAGCGAGCTTCTCCTCATCCAGTCCTTCAGGATCGTAGATGTAGCCGTTGGAGTCGGAGAGGGTCACGACCTTGGCACCCAGGCGCATCGCTTTCTGCGCGGCGTACTGGGCCACGTTGCCGGAACCGGAAATCAGGACAGTCTTCCCCTGGAACGTCTCGTTCCGGGTGGCAAGCATCTGCTCGGTGAAGTAGCAGAGACCGTAGCCGGTGGCTTCCGGGCGCAGGCGGGAACCGCCCCAGCCCTGGCCCTTGCCGGTGAGCGTGCC
The DNA here is from genome assembly GCA_947169405.1 of uncultured Bacteroidales bacterium. GTDB lineage: Bacteria > Bacteroidota > Bacteroidia > Bacteroidales > UBA932 > Cryptobacteroides. The sequence goes on along the minus strand of CAMVPS010000061.1, from coordinate 3,322 downwards.
GGTGAATTCGTTGCGGAGCCGCTTGTACTGGCCGAAGAGGTAGCCGATCTCGCGGCCGCCCACGCCGATGTCACCCGCCGGGACGTCGGTGTCCTGGCCGATGTGGCGCTGCAGCTCGGTCATGAAGCTCTGGCAGAAACGCATGACCTCCGCGTCGGACTTGCCCTTGGGGTTGAAGTCGGAGCCGCCCTTGCCGCCGCCCATGGGGAGGGTGGTGAGGCTGTTTTTGAAGGTCTGCTCGAAGGCGAGGAACTTCATGATGGACAGGTTGACGCTCGGATGGAAGCGGATGCCGCCCTTGTAGGGGCCGATGGCGCTGTTCATCTGCACGCGGAAACCGCGGTTGATGTGGATTTCGCCGCGGTCGTCCGCCCACGGAACACGGAAGATGACGACCCGCTCGGGCTCGACCATCCGCTCCATGATCTTGAGATCGAGCAGGTGGGGGTAGGCGGTGATGTAGGGAGCAACGCTTTCCACGACTTCGCGGACAGCCTGGTGGAATTCCTTCTCGCCCGGGTTGCGCGCAATGACGCTTGCCATGAACCCGTCGATGTAGTTCTGGGTGAATTTGTCCATTTTATATACACTTTAGACTAACCGCTTACAAACATAATTAAAATTTTTATTAGTTGAAAGTTTTTTTGCGGAAAAAGTGAGAAAAAATTATAAGAACTATTTGAGAATGGTTGAATATCAGCGAGTTGGATTATAACCTCCAGAAAGGCGCAGGGAACGAAAAACCCCTATCAAATTGAAACTTGTGTTTCTCCGGCTTTTTCCGTACTTTTGCCAAACGAAAGCACAATCCTATGGTTTCCGAACTGATTGACAAGTACATCTGGCTGGTGCAGACCTTCATCGACGCGGGCCCCGGCGGCCTGTCGCTGCCGGAGATCGCCGCCCGCTGGACTGCCCGCTACGGCGGGGCGGACTACCCCCGGCGCTCGTTCAACAACCACCGGGACGCGGTCGCCGAAGTCTTCGGCATCGAGATCGCCTGCAACCGGAGCACCAACCGTTATTATATAGACGCGGGGGAGAGCGCCGTGGACAAGCGGCAGTCCGTCGACTGGCTCATCAACACCTTCACGGTCAACAGCCTCCTCTCCCTCGGGAAGGAGCGCCTCTCCGGCCGGGTGGCCGTCGAGGACATCCCCTCGGGCCAGAAGCACCTGGTCACCGTGATGCAGGCGATGCTGGACAACGCCGTAATGGAACTGCGCTACCGGAAATACCTCAGTGACGAGGAGGAAGTCCGGCACATCCGCCCCTATGCCGTGAAGGAATTCGAGAAGCGTTGGTACATCGTCGCCTTCAGCGAGGAGGCGGAAGCCCTGCGCGTCTATGCGATGGACCGCATCATCTCCCTGGCCCCGACCGGGGACCGTTTCAAGATGCCGAAAGGCTTTCAGGTGGACGACGTCTTCGAGGCCAGCTACGGCATCTACCTGCCGGAAGACGTGCCGCCGGTCCTCGTGAAGTTCCGCACGACCGCGCGGGAGGCCGCCTACCTCAAGGACCTGCCGTTGCACCCGAGCCAGGTCTTCCTGGGCGAGGACGAAGACGGCCGCAGCCTCTTTGCCATGCGGGTCATTCCCAATCCGAACCTGCTGATGGAGCTATGCAAACACGGAAATCGGCTCGAAGTGCTGGAACCGGCGACCTTGCGGGCGCAGGTGGCGGCTGAATTGCGCAACGCATTGGAAATCTATGAAAGAAACAAATAAGTTTTATATGAAAACAAAAATGTTAACCCTCGCGTTGGCGGCTTTTTCCCTCCTCGCGTGCAACGATGAATCCATGAAACCACAGAAAGGTTACATCGGTCCGGCCGACCTGAAGATCGAGGACGGCCGGATGTCCCCGGAAGTCCTCCTGTCCCTCGGACGCCTCTCCGATCCGCAGCTTTCCCCGGACGGGAAGACCATCCTGTACGGTGTCAGCTACACCTCGATCGCCGAAAACCGCAGCGTCCGCAATCTCTTCACCCTCCCGGTCGAAGGCGGTGACCCGACCCAGCTCACGATGGACGGGAAGAGCCTCTCGAACGCCCGCTGGTCCCCGGACGGAGAATGGATCTACTTCCTCCAGGGCGGCCAGGTCTGGAAGGCTCCCTACAAGGCCGGCAAGCTGGGCAAGCGCGTCCAGGTGACGGACGTCGCCAAGGGGGTCGACGAGTTCGCGCTCTCTCCGGACGGCGGCCAGCTGATGTACGTCAGCACGGTGCACAGCGCCGTCGAGCGCCCCGTGGACACGGACCCGATGCTGGACAAGGCCGAGGCGTATGCGACCGAAGACCTGATGTACCGCCACTGGGACCACTGGATGGAGGACATCAACCACACCTATATCGCCCCGCTCGCCAACGGTCTCGTCACGGAAGGCCTGGACATCCTGGGTGGTCCGGACGTGCTGTACCAGCTCCCGAACGGCCCCTTCGGCGGCATCGAGAACCTTTCCTGGAGCCCGGACGGCCGCTACATCGCCTACGCCTGCAAGAAGAAGACGGGCAAGGAATACGCCTTCTCCACCGACACCGAAATCTACATCTACTGCATCCTGACCGGCGAGACGACCGTCATCCCGATGGGCGGCGGCTATGACACCGTGCCCGTCTGGAGCCCCGACGGCAGCAAGATCGCCTGGTTGTCGATGGCCCGCGACGGCTATGAGGCCGACAAGGTGCGCCTGATGCTGGCCGACGTCGTCTACGAGCCGGAAGGGGAGGGGCAGACCGCCAATCCGTCCGTCGAGAACATCGTGGACCTGACCGCGGACTTCGCGTACAACGCCGACGGCCCCGTGTGGGCGGCTGACAGCAAGTCCCTGTACATCAATTCCCTGGTGGAAGGCGTCCAGGCCATCTACAACGTGATCGCCGATCCGGAGACCGCCTTCTTCCGCATCACCTCCCCGAACCTCTGGTTCGACTTCGGCTCCCCGTTCGCCATCCTGCAGGACGGCACGCTTCTGACCACCTACTGCTCGATGGACTTCCCGACCGAGCTCGTGGCCGTGAAGGACACGTCCATCGACCAGCTCACCTTCGAGAACAAGCACCTGCTCGACCAGCTGGACAGCCATGAGACCGAGGCCCGGATGGTGCCCACGGCCGATGGCGGGGAGATGCTCACTTGGGTTCTGTACCCGCCCAAGTTCGACCCCACGAAGGTGTACCCGGCGATCCAGATCTGCCTGGGCGGCCCGCAGGGCACGCTCTCCCAGGGCTGGTCCTATCGCTGGAACTACTGCCTGATGGCCCATCAGGGCTATGTCGTCGTCCTCCCGAACCGCCACGGCACGACCGCTTTCGGCCAGC
>CAMVPS010000060.1:0-11867 GCA_947169405.1 uncultured Bacteroidales bacterium | reverse complement strand
CGAGGGCGACGAGGCCACCCTCACCGCCACCGTCAAACCGGACAACGCCACGGACCCGACCGTCACCTGGAGCTCGTCGGATGCGACGGTCGCCACAGTGGCGGACGGCAAGGTGAAGGCCCTGAAGGCCGGAACCGTCACCATCACGGCCACGGCGGGCGAGAAGTCGGCCACGTGCGCCATCACCGTCAAGGCGAAAGTCATCCCCGTGACTTCCGTCACCCTGGACAAGACCACGCTCAGCCTGGTCGAGGGCGACGACGCTACGCTCATCGCCACCGTCAAACCGGACAACGCCACCGACAAGACCGTTACCTGGACCTCCTCGGATGCGTCCGTCGCCACGGTGGCGGACGGCCAGGTGCATGCCGTCAAGGTGGGCACCGCCGTCATCACCGCGAAGGCGGGCGACAAGACAGCCACGTGCACCGTCACCGTCGCGACGAAGGTCATCCCCGTGACCTCCATCTGGCTGGATGCGTCGGAAATGGAATTGACGGAAGGCGACGAGGCCATCCTCACCGCCACTGTCAAACCGGACAACGCCACGGACAAGACCGTCACCTGGACCTCGTCGGATCCGTCCGTCGCCACGGTGACGGACGGCCAGGTGAAGGCCCTCAAGCCGGGCACGGCCACGATTACCGCGAAGGCGGGCGACAAGTCGGCCAAGTGCACCGTCACCGTCAAGGAAAGGGTCATCCCCGTGACCTCCATCACGCTCAACAAGTCGAATCTCTCCATGATGGAAGGCGATGAGTTCCTCCTCGTCGCGACCGTCCTGCCTGAAAACGCCACGGACAAGACCGTCACCTGGATCTCGAGGAACGAGACCGTCGTCACGGTGACGGACGGTCTGGTGAAAGCCCTGAAAGCGGGCTCCACCATCATCATCGCCCAAGCAGGGGACGAGTCTGTGGCGATTCCCGTTTACGTCGAGGAACGCTTCATCCCCGTGACCTCCGTGACGCTGGACCAGCATACGCTGGAAATGACGGTGGGCGAAGAGTATACGCTGCACGCGACGATCCTGCCGGAAGATGCCACCAACAAGAACATTGACTGGATTTCGTCGAGTGAGTACTTGGCCACGGTCGAAGACGGCCTGGTGAAAGCCCTGAAACCCGGAGAGGTCACCATCACCGCCCAGGTCGCGGACAAGGAGGACCGGTGCGTCATCACCATCAAGGAAGCGACCATCCCCGTCACCTCCGTCGCCCTGGATGCTGTCGAAATGACCCTGATCGTGGGCAAGAACGCCACCCTGACCGCGACTGTCAAGCCGGACAATGCCACGGACAAGACCGTGACCTGGACGACGTCGAATGCAAAGGTCGCCACCGTCACGGACGGCGTAGTGACGGCCGTCGCGACCGGTACGTCCACCATCACCGCGAAGGCGGGGGACAAGACGGCCACGTGCGCCGTGACCGTCGTCAATAAGCCGGTGATCAATCTCCCGGTGACCTCGATGGAAACCGGCGGACGTGTCAATATGCCCGGTTCGCTCTCGTATTCGATCACGAACCCGTTGCCCGGCGAGACTCTGCAGGCATACAGCGACGTCAACTGGATCCGGATCACCGAAATCACCGGGACCGAAGTCAAGTTCAATACGGAGCGGGCCTCCACGACCGACCGCACCGGAACCATCTTCCTCAACTACCAGGACGCCGACCAGAAGTCCTTTACGGTCAACCAGCATAATTTCAACTATGACTGGACGACGATCACGGTGACTCCGACCTCGGTCAGCGTACCGGCTTCCGGGCGGACCTACACGGTATCCTATACCATCCAGAACCCCGTCGAAGGCTATCCGGTCTTCGCCCGTACCTATCCCTCCAACTGCGAATGGATCACGTCCATCTCGGTCAATCCGACCAGTTCGAGCGCCGGTACCGCCACCTTCACGGTCAAGGCGAACACCACGACCGAGGCGCGGGAAGCCAAATTCCGGCTCCAGAGCGAAGCCTTCGCGACGAATGCGATCGTATCGGTCTCCCAGACAGGCCAGGCCGCCGGACCGCCGGACATCGATATGGGCGGACGCGACCTGAACGCGACCCATGGCCTCTATCCGGGCGGCGAGGAGGAATGCTTCTATGCCGCCGTGGTCAACCCGGTCGAAGGCACCCAGCTGAAGATATCGGCGGACGCGTCCTGGATGACGAAGTTCCGGGATGAAGGCGACCTCCATTATTTCACGGCGACCGCGAACCGGACGGGCGCGACGCGGTACGGCAATGTCACCGTGACTTACGGCTCGATCTCCAAGACCATCAAATACGTCCAGGAAGCCGCCCCGCTGGACATCGTCCTGACGCCGAACAACGCGACGTTCGACTATCATCCGAGGTCCGTTTCGTTTGAGATCTCCCTGCCGGATGGCACCGATTACAACCAGCTGAACGTCACGACGGACTATACGCGGATCATCCGGAATCTCACGCGCAACGGCAACAAGGTCACATTCGACCTGCGGGAGAACAATGACGGCTATGACCGGACGGCGGAGATCGAGGTCTCCCTGGGCTCCGTGAAGGCGACATTCCACCTGACGCAGACCTATGCGGCGCCGGTCTTCCACGTGTATCCTTCCACCTCCTTCACGGTCGGATATGCCGAAGCCGACCATCCCATCGACGTCCAGGTGGAGAACCCGAGAGAGCAGATCAGTCTTTCGCTGCTGGATCTGGATGCTCCGGGCTGGATCACGTGCCGGACGGTGAACGGCGTTCCTACCTTCCACGTCTATGAGAACAAGACGGGCAAGTCCAGAAGCTCCAGAGTCCAAATCAGTTACGGCGGCAACACCGATCTGGGATACGTGAACGTGACCGTCACGCAGACCACGGCCTCCACCGCGATCAACGTCACGCCGGCCAAGATCGAATGCGATGCCGCCGGCACGACGCAGACGCTCACGTTCTCCATCACCGATCCGCTGTCGGGCGTCGAAATGACGGCCACGCCGGGCAGTCCTTGGATCCTGGTCAACTCCGTGTCCAACACCTCCGCCAAGGTGACGGTCATGAAGAACCTGGCGAACAAGAGCAGGAGCTCCAGCATCACGTTCTACTACGGCAGCTACAGCGTGGTCGTTCCCGTCACGCAGCAGGCCAACAACACGCCGGCCGGCTTCGTCGACCTGGGCCTGCCCAGCGGAACGCTCTGGGCCGAGGCCAACGTCGGCGCGGCATCGGACTACGAGGCAGGATCCTTCTTCGCATGGGCCGAGAAGTCGCCGAAGACGACGTTCAGCTGGAACAACTACCTGTGGGGCACCGCCAGCAACCTCACCAAGTACAATGCCTCGGACAAGAAGACGCTGGTCGAGCTGGCGGACGATGCCGCCTACCAGGCCAACGGTTCCTGGACCCTCCCGACGAAGGCCCAGTTCGAGGAACTGATGGACTACTGCGACCTTGAATGGGTGGACAGCGCGCCGTACTACGGCATGAGGTTCAAGTCCAAGGTCGGAGACACGTCCATCTTCCTCCCGGCGGCCGGTTTCATCCAGACCTGGGCGGACGGTGAGTGGGCCGGCTACTACTGGAGCAAGAGCCTGTACACGGGCGACCGGAAGAAGGCCTACTACCTCATCTTCATGGAATCCGCCGACCTGGTGCAGACGGAGGAACGTTTCGTCGGCATGACGATCCGCGCCGTCAAGAAGTAGCGGCTTGCCGAATCCCTTGCGAACGAGGGCGGTCCGACCGGGCCGCCCTCATCGTTTTGTCGTTTTTTTTCGTACCTTTGCATTCCTATGCAGGAGAAGGAATACATACAGGTACGGGGCGCGAAGGCGAACAACCTGCAGAATATCGACGTGGACATCCCGAGAGGGGAGTTCGTCGTCGTGACGGGGCTTTCCGGCAGCGGAAAGTCCTCGCTGGCGTTCGATACGATCTATGCGGAAGGCCAGCGCCGGTATATGGACACGCTGTCCACGTACGCGAAGCACTTCATGGGCATCCTCGAGAAGCCCGAGGTGGAGGAGATCCGCGGCCTGAGCCCGATCATCGCCATCGAGCAGAAGACCACCGGGAACAACCCCCGCTCCACCGTGGGCACCATCACGGAGATCTACGACTTCCTCCGCCTGCTGTACGCAAAGGGTTCGCGCGCCATCTCGCCGGAATCCGGCGAGGAGATGGTGCGCTACACCGACGGCCAGATCGTGGACCTGATCCTCACCTCCTACCGCGACCGCAAGTGCTACCTGCTGGCGCCGCTCGTGCGGGGCCGCAAGGGCCATTACCGCGAGCTGTTCGACCAGCTCCGGAAGCGCGGCTACACGGAGGTCCGCATCGACGGGGAAATCCTGGAACTGCAGGGCGTGCAGGCCCTGGACCGCTACAAACCCCATTTCATCGAGCTCGTCGTGGACCGCCTCAAGCCCGGGGCGGGGGACGACAAGCGCGTGCGCGACTCCGTCGCCCAGGCGCTCTCCGCCGGCAAGGGGTCGGTGGCCGTGATGGACCTGGAAACGGGCGTGCTGCAGCATTTCTCCAAGCACCTGGTGGACCCGGTGACGGGCACCTCCCTCCAGGAGCCGCAGCCGCATACCTTCTCCTTCAATTCGCCGCAGGGCTACTGCCCGCACTGCAAGGGCCTCGGCACCATCGTGGACGTGAATGTCGACACCATCATCCCGGACCGCACCAAGTCCATCGCCGACGGGGCCATCGTCCCGCTGGGGAAGGTGCGCGAGAGCCGGAAGTTCGACATCGTCCGCTCCATCGCCCGGAAATACGGGTTCAGCCTGTACGATCCCATCGGCACGCTGCCGGACGAGGCGGTGATGCTGCTCGTGTACGGCTCGGACGAGCTGTTCCGCGTGGGGGACGGCGGCCTGTCCGAGATGGAGTCCTGGGGCGGGGTGATCGACCATATCGAGGACACCATCGTGTGCCCCGACTGCCACGGCACGCGCCTTTCCAAGGAAGCGCTCTGCTTCCGTATCGACGGAAAGACCATCGCCGACGTGGCCGCGATGGAGATGTCCGAGCTGCGCAAGTGGCTGGACGACATCCCCGCCGGCTTCAACCAGCGGGAGCGGAACGTGTCCCGCGACATCCTGAAAGAGTTGCGCGAGCGGGTCCAGTTCATGCTGGACGTGGGCCTGGACTACCTGTCGCTGGACCGCGCCACGGCGTCCCTGTCCGGCGGCGAGAGCCAGCGCATCCGCCTGGCGACGCAGATCGGCTCCAAGCTCGTGAACGTGCTCTATATCCTGGACGAGCCGTCCATCGGCCTGCACCAGAAGGACAACCGCAAGCTCATCGCCTCGCTGAAGGCCCTCCGCGACGAGGGCAACTCCGTGATGGTGGTGGAGCACGACGCGGAGACGATGTTCAGCGCCGACTGGCTCGTGGACGTGGGCCCCGGGGCGGGGGAGCAGGGCGGCAAGATCTGCCTGAGCGCGCCGCTCGGAACGCTCCTGAAAGGCGAGCCGATGGACGCGGACACCGCCTCCCACGCCGTCGTGGGCCCGTCCGTGACGCTGGATTACCTGCAGGGGCGCAAGACGATTCCGGTGCCGGCCTTCCGCCGGCGCGGGAACGGCGAGACCCTCACGCTCCGCGGCGCCCGGGGCAACAACCTCAAGCATATTGACGTATCGTTCCCGCTGGGCTGCTTCATCGGCGTGGCCGGCCTCTCCGGCAGCGGCAAGTCCTCCCTCGTGAACGAGACTTTGATGCCCATCCTCAAGCAGAAGTTCTACCACGGCAAGGAGAAACCCCTGCCGTACGATGCCCTGGAGGGGATTGAGCACATCGACAAGCTCATCGAGATCGACCAGTCGCCCATCGGCCGCACCCCGCGGTCGAACCCGGCCACCTTCACCGGCGTGTTCAACGACATCCGCACCCTCTTCGAGGAGACGCAGGACGCCAAGGTGCGGGGTTTCAAGGCCGGCCGCTTCTCCTTCAACGTGCCCGGCGGCCGCTGCGAGGAGTGCAAGGGCGCGGGCATCAAGGTCATCGAGATGAACTTCCTCCCGTCGGTCCACGTGCCCTGCGACCAGTGCCGCGGCCGCCGCTACAAGGAGGACACCCTCGCGGTCCGCTACAAGGGCAAGAACATCAACGACGTGCTGGAAATGCCCGTCGCGGAAGCCTACGAGTTCTTCAAGCCCATCCCGAAGATCGCCACGAAGCTGAAGGCGATGGTGGATGTGGGCCTCGGGTATGTCCATCTGGGACAGTCCGCCGTGACCCTGTCCGGCGGTGAGAGCCAGCGGATGAAGCTGGCCACGGAGCTCTCCCGTCCTTCCACCGGCCGCACCTTGTACATCCTGGACGAACCCACGACGGGCCTCCATTTCGAGGACATCCAGGTGCTCCTCGGCGTGCTGGACCGCCTCGTGGAGGCCGGCAACACGGTGATCATCATCGAGCACAACTTGGACGTGCTGAAGAGCGTGGACTGGCTCATCGACATGGGCCCGGAAGGCGGCCGCCGCGGCGGACGCATCGTCGCCCAGGGCACCCCCGAGGAACTCGCCCTCGATCCCGACTCCGTCACCGGCCCGTTCCTGAAGGACGTGCTTTGACGTGTTTTCGCGAAAAATCATTACCTTTGGAAATCTGTAAGGAAATCTAAAACCTATCGATATGACTGATACCGTCAAAAAGACGCTGCGCGATTCGGCAGCGATGCGGTGGACGGCGCTGCTGCTCCTGGCACTGGCGATGTTCTGCGCGTACATTTTCATGGATATCCTGTCCCCGATCAAGGACCTGATGCAGGAGACCCGCGGCTGGGACTCCACGGCGTTCGGCACGATGCAGGGCTCCGAGGTGTTCCTCAACGTGTTCGTGTTCTTCCTCATCTTCGCCGGCATCATCCTGGACAAGATGGGCGTGCGGTTCACCGCCGTCCTGTCCGCCGGCGTGATGCTCGTGGGCGCCTGCATCAAGTGGTTCGCCGTGAGCGAATCCTTCATGGGCAGCGGCCTGGAGACCTGGTTCACCAACAACCTGAATTACATTCCGCTCTTCGACGAGCTGGGCGTGTCGCCGTTCTACCGGGGCATGCCGGCGTCGGCGAAGTTCGCGGCCTGCGGCTTCATGATCTTCGGCTGCGGCTGCGAGATGGCCGGCATCACGGTGAGCCGCGGTATCGTCAAGTGGTTCAAGGGACGTGAGATGGCCCTTGCGATGGGCTCCGAAATGGCTCTCGCGCGCCTCGGCGTCGCCACCTGCATGATCTTCTCGCCGTTCTTCGCGAAACTCGGCGGCCAGGTCGATGTCTCCCGCTCCGTCGCCTTCGGCGTCGTGCTCATGTGCATCGCCCTCATCATGTGCATCGTGTACTTCTTCATGGACAAGAAACTGGATGCGCAGACCGGCGAGGCCGAGGAGAAGGACGACCCGTTCAAGGTCAGCGACATCGGCAAGATCCTGTCCGACGGCGGATTCTGGATCGTCGCCCTGCTGTGCGTGCTGTACTACTCTGCCATCTTCCCGTTCCAGAAGTATGCGGTGAACATGCTCCAGTGCAACCTGACGCTCACCGCCCCGGCCGCCGACTCCTTCTGGGCCGGCTCCAGCGTGACCATCATCCAGTACGTCATCATGCTGGTCGTGGCCGCTGCGGGCTTCGCGAGCAACTTCATGAAAGACAAGACCAAGCAGTACCTCTTCCTGGGCATCTCCATCGCCGCCCTCATCGCGTACTGCTATATGGGCTATATGCGCCAGAGCGCCGAGTCCATCTTCGCGGTGTTCCCGCTCCTGGCGGTGCTCATCACCCCGATCCTGGGCAACTACCTGGACCGCAAGGGCAAGGGCGCGTCGATGCTCGTGCTCGGCGCCATCCTGCTGATCGCCTGCCACCTGACCTTCGCCTTCGTCCTGCCCGCCTTCAAGGGCAACGCCGTCGGCGGCGTCATCGTCGCCTACACGACGATCCTCGTGCTCGGCGCCAGCTTCTCCCTGGTTCCCGCCGCCCTGTGGCCGTCCGTGCCGAAGCTTGTGGACGCCAAGGTCATCGGCTCCGCCTACGCGCTGATCTTCTGGATCCAGAACATAGGCCTGTGGCTGTTCCCGCTCCTGATCGGCAAGGTCCTCGACAAGACGAACCCGGGTGTGACGGATCCCACCCAGTTCAACTACACGGCCCCGCTCGTGATGCTGGCCTGCCTGGGCGTCGCCGCCCTCGTGCTGGGTCTCGTCCTGAAGGTCGTGGACAAGAAGAAGCACCTCGGTCTCGAAGAACCCAACATCCAGTAAATGGCGCGGAAGCTCTCGTCGCGGTGGGCCTGCTGGGTCGCCCTCCTGTGTCTGGTGGTACCGATGTTCGCATCGTACTACTTCGACGACATGTTCTCCAGCATCTCGTACCTGTTCCAGGACGCCGGATTGACGGAACTGGGTTGGGACGAGAATGACTACGGCCGGTACACCAGCGGCTACAGCGTCCTGTGCATCTTCGGCGGCCTCGCGCTGTTCGGCATCCTGCTGGACAAGTGGGGCGTCCGGGTGGCCGGCACGCTGTACGTGGGGATGATGGTGGCCGGCGCGGGCCTCGTGACCTGGGCCATCCTGTCCGGACAGAAGAGTTCCGCGACGCTCGCCTATGCGGGCTGCATGGTCTTCGGCCTCGGCAGCGAGATGGCCGGGACGGTGGTGAACCGCTCCATCGGCCGCTGGTTCAAGGACGGGGGCATGGCCCTCGCGATGGGCCTGCATCTGGCGATCGCCCGCCTGGGCACCGCTTTTGCGCTGGTCATCTCGCCGAAGCTGGTCGCCCAGCAGGCGGACCACGTCTATTCCCTCGCCGAGACCGCCCGCCCCGCTCTCCTGGGAATGGGGCTGATGGCGCTCGGGCTCATCCTCTGGGCCTCGTTCGTGGCCCTGGATGCAAAACGCTTTCCGAAGCAGGGAGGGACGGCCAACAAGGCCGACGACTTCCGCTTCGCCGATGCCTTCAAGGTGCTGGGCAACAAGAATTTCTGGCTTCTGGGCCTGCTGTGCGTGCTGTTTTACAGCAGCATCATCGCGTTCAAGAAATTCGCCGGCGCCATCCTGATCCCCCGCTTCGACATTCCCGCCGAGGCCGCCGGCTGGATGGTGTCGATGCTTCCGTTCTCCACCGTCATCTTCGCGCCGCTGTTCGGCGGGATGGTGGACCGGGTGGGCAAGGGCACGCGCTGGATGATCTTCGGCTCCGTCCTCGCCCTGGCCGCGCACCTGCTGCTGGCCTTCGCCCCGGCCGGCGTGCCGTTCTGGGGCTACCTCGCGATGGCGATGCTCGGCTTCGGCTACTCCTTGGTCCCGGCCGCCCTGTGGCCCAGCGTGCCGAAGATCGTCCCGGACAAGATCCTGGGCACGACCTTCGCGCTCATCTACTGGGTCCAGAACCTGGGCCTGCTGGTGTTCAAGCGCCTGGCGGGCGGCATCCTGGGCAGCGAATCCGGCACGCCGGTCACCGTGGAACTGATGTTCACGGGCCTCTGCGTGCTCGCGCTCGTGACCGCGCTCCTGTTCGCGGCCAATTCCCGGAAGCATCCGGAACTGAAGCTGGACGCGCCCAATCGATGAGATTTCTCGGCAAGCTCGAAATGACAGAGGAACTCGCTCGAAATGACAGAGGAACTCGCTCGAAATGACAGAGGAACTCGCTCGGAATGACAAAGCATGTTGTTAGAGAAGGTAAATAGTCCGGCTGATATCCGGAAATTCGATACCGAACAGCTCAAGCAGCTGTGCGCGGAGATCCGTCAGTATATGGTGGAGTGCTGCGCGAAGAATCCGGGGCACCTGGGCTCGAGCCTGGGTGCCGTGGAGCTCATCGTGGGCCTGCACGCCGTGTACGACACGCCCAAGGACAAGCTCGTCTTCGACGTGGGGCACCAGGCCTATGCCCACAAGATCCTCACCGGCCGGCGGGACGCCTTCAAGCGCAACCGCACCCGGGGCGGCATCAGCGGCTTCCCCAAGCGGGACGAGAGTCCGTACGATCCGTTCGGCGCCGGACACTCCTCCACGGCCATCTCGGCGGCCCTCGGCTTTGCCGAGGCGGCCCGCCTCACCGGCTCCAAGGAGCGCGCGGTGGCCCTCGTCGGCGACGGCGCCCTCACGGGCGGCCTCGCCTGGGAGGGCCTGAACAACGCCGGCTCCTCGAAGGCGGACCTCCTCGTGGTCCTGAACGACAACAACATGTCCATCGACCAGGCCACGGGCGGCCTGCACGACTACCTCCTCCGCGTCACCTCCTCGAACCTGTATAACAAGGTGAAAGGCCAGATCTGGAACCGCCTGGGCGAGGGCAAGCTCCGCGACTGGGTCCAGCGCCGGGTGATGGACACGAAGTCCAACCTGGTGCGCGAGTCCGGCGGCGCCATCTTCGAATCCCTGGGATTCCGGTATTTCGGGCCCATCGACGGGAACGACATCGCGCAGGTGACGGAAACCCTTCGCCGTCTCCGCGACCTCAAGGGCCCGCGCATCCTGCACGTGATCACGCGCAAGGGCAAGGGCTACGCGCCCGCGGAGGCCGATCCCACCACCTGGCACGCCCCGGGCCGTTTCGACCCCGCCACCGGCGAGCGGCAGAAGACCGTCTACCCGGCGGCCCGCTACCAGGACGTCTTCGGCGCAACGCTCGTGGAACTCGCGCGGCTGGACCCGAAGGTCGTCGGCATCACGCCGGCGATGGCGACGGGCTGCGGGATGCACCTGCTGGAGCAGGCCTTCCCCGAGCGTTTCTTCGATGTGGGCATCGAGGAAGAGCACGCCGTCACGTTCTCCGCCGGCCTCGCCGCCGCCGGGATGAAACCGTTCTGCAACATCTACTCCTCGTTCGCCCAACGGGCCTACGACGAAATCGTCCATGACGTGGCCCTCCAGAACCTGCCCGTCGTCCTGTGCTTCGACCGGGCCGGCCTGGTGGGGGAGGACGGCGCCACGCACCACGGTTGCTTCGACCTCGCGGCCTACCGCAGCATCCCGAACACCGTCATCGCCGCGCCGCGCAACGAGCGCGAGCTCAAGAACCTGATGTACACCGGCCTGTCCATGAAAGGCGGCCCCTACATCATCCGTTACCCGCGCGGGTGCGGGGAAGGGGTCGAATGGAAGGATGCCCCGTTCCAGAATCTGCCCGTAGGCAAGGGCGAGAAGCTTCTGGAAGGGAAGGACGTCGCCGTCCTCGCCCTCGGTCCCGTCGCGAACCGGGCTTTCGAAGCCGCTCTCCGGCACAAGACCGACTACTGGGTGGCCCCTTCCGTCTACGACATGCGCTTCCTCAAGCCGCTGGACACTTCCATCCTGGAGGAAGTCTCCCACTGCCGGGTGGTGATCACCGTGGAGGACGGCGCCCTGAAGGGCGGCTTGTATGGCGCTGTGTGTGAATACTTTGCGGGTCGCGGCGACGCACCCATTGTAAAAGGTCTCGGCATCCCCGACCAGTTCATCGCCCAGGACACGCAGAAGGCCCAGTGGGCCGAGTGCTGCCTGGACACGGAATCCATCTACGGGATTCTTGTGGATGTGATGAAAAAATAATGCAAAAAAGTTTGCAGATTCGGAAAAAAGCACTACCTTTGCAATCCCTTTTGCGATTGAAGGATCCGAATGAGCTGCCGATATAGCTCAGTTGGCCAGAGCACGTGATTTGTAATCTCGGGGTCGTGGGTTCGAATCCCTCTATCGGCTCGAAGGAAAGAAACTTTGGGAGGTTCGCATAGTGGCAATTGCGGCGGACTGTAAATCCGCTCCCTCAGGGTTCGGTGGTTCGAGTCCACCACCTCCCACCAAAAAATCTGCGAGTGAACTGTTGCGAGCAGATTTTTTTTCAAGCGGAAGTAGCTCAGTTGGTAGAGCATCAGCCTTCCAAGCTGAGGGTCGCGAGTT
>CAMVPS010000059.1:0-11928 GCA_947169405.1 uncultured Bacteroidales bacterium | reverse complement strand
GGATCACCACGATGGAAGCCATCTGCCGCGCCCTCGACTGCCAGCCGGGCGACATCCTGGAGTACAGGCCGGATGAGGCCGCCTCCGGATGACCCTAAGAAAAAGTAAGGCCCCAGACCCGGGGCCTTATCTTTTTCTTGGGATTTTCCTATCTTTGTACCTATGGAACAGGAAAGAAGCATCGACCGGCTGGCCCGGTATATCATCATCGCGGCGACGCTCGCCGTCCTGGCGTGCCTGTGCTGGTATTTCAAGAGCGTGCTCGTGTATATCATCGTCGCGTTTGTGGTGTCCTTGATCGGACAGCCCGTGATGCGGCTGTTCCGGAAAATCCGCATCCGGGGCAAGTCCGCGCCGGAGGGACTGCTCGCCATCCTCACCATTTTCGTCATCCTCGGGACGTTGATCCTCGTGGTCACGCAGGTCATCCCGGTCGTGACGGGCATCGTCCGCGACGCCGCCGTGCTGAACAGCGTGACGGCTGAGGGAAATCCCCTGGACCGGGTGAATGACTGGATCGTCGGCCTGTTCCCGGGCCTGGGAGCGGACTTCAACATCATCACCATCCTGATGGACAAGCTGCGGGAGGTGACGAACCTGTCCAACGTCACGTCGGTCATCAGTTCCGTGACCTCCTTCGTGACCAGCCTGGTGGTGGGCCTGTTCTCCGTCGTGTTCATCTCGTTCTTCTTCGTGCGCGACGAAACCCTGTTCCGCAAGATTGTCAGCGCCCTGGTCCCGGACCGGATCGAAGGGAACCTGGCGAAGTCCCTGGGGGACATCGAGGGGCTCCTGTCCCGCTATTTCGTGGGGCTGCTGATCGAGATGACCGGCGTGGCCCTGCTGGATTTCCTGGGCCTGTGGATCATCGCCCGGCTGGGCTTCCAGTACGCCCTGGGCATCGCCTTCATCGCGGGCATCCTGAACATCATCCCGTATGTGGGCCCGCTCGTCGGGGAAGTGCTCGGCGTGGTTCTCGCCGTCATCCTCAAGTACGGCACCGGCGTGGGCCTGGACGTGAACATCTGGATCTTCGCCCTCATCGTCCTCGCGATCATGCTCACGACCCAGCTGGTGGACAACTTCGTGTACCAGCCCCTCATCTATTCCACCAGCATCAAGGCGAGCCCCCTGGAGATCTTCATCGTCATCCTCCTGGCGGGACATCTGGGCGGCGTGACCGGAATGCTGGTCGCTATCCCGGCCTATACGGTCGTGCGCGTCATTGCCAGCCGGTTCTTCCCGGACCTCAAGCTCGTAAAACGACTGATTCCGGACGCTGCGGGCGTCCGGAACCAGGAAAAGTAGATTTCTCGACTGCGCTCGAAATGACAAGGGAGCGCTAGAAGCGGTCCATCAGGTCGAAGATGCGGCCCTGGACTTCCGCGATGGTGCCCACGCCGTCAATCTCGTTGTACCGGCCGGTTTCCTTGTAGAACCCCACGAGGGGCTCCGTCTTGTCGTGATAGGTGCGGATGCGGTTCTCCACGACCTCGGGACGGGCGTCGTCGGCGCGGCCTTCGATGGTGGCGCGGTGCGCGATGCGCTCGTGGATCATCGCGTCGGGAATCATGATGGAGACGACGGTCGTGACGGCCTCGCCGGTCTTGGCGAGCATCGCGTCGAGCGCCTCGGCCTGGGCGATGGTGCGGGGGAATCCGTCCAGCAGGAAGCCGTCCACGCCTTCCGTGCTCTGGAACTTCGCTTCGATCATCCCCTCGACGACTTCGTCGGGGACGAGGGAGCCGGCCTCGATGAGGGCCTTGGCCTGGAGGCCGAGCGGCGTGCCCGCGGCGATCTCGCTGCGGAGGAGTTCACCCGTGGAGAGGTGGCAGAGATTGTACTTTTGCACCATGGCGCTGGCCTGGGTGCCTTTGCCGGCGCCCGGAGGGCCGAAGAGAATGTAGTATTTCATATTCAAAGCTTTGTTTCCGTATCCAGGATGTAGATGTCCTTGTAGTTGCGGCCGAGGCCGTCGTAATCCAGGCCGAAGCCGACGATGAAGTCGTTCGGGATTTCCATCGCCACATAATCCAGGCCGATGGTCTTCTTATACATCTCGGGCTTCAGGAGCAGGGTGCACACCTTGACCTTGGATGCCTTGCGGGCGTACAGGATCTTGACGAGGGCCTCGATGGTGCGGCCCGTGTCCACGATGTCCTCCACGATGATGACTTCCTTGCCGGTGATGTCGCCGGTGAGGCCCATGTCCATATGCACCGCGCCCGTGGAGGAGGTGCCCCGGTACGAGGAGAGCTTGATGGACATCAGGTCCACGTCGAAGTCCAGGCGCTTCATCAGTTCGGCGGTGAAGAGAATGGAGCCGTTCAACACGCAAAGGAGGACGGGAACGGTTTCGGCGCCTGCGTAGTCGGCGTTCATCTTGGCGGCGACGGCGTCGATGGACTTTTCGATCTGGTCTCCCGGGATGAGGGGTTTGAAGACCTTGTCGTGAAGTTTGATTCTGTCTTTCATGGGGTCCTGTTTTAGTAACACAAAAATAATAAGAAAAACACAAAAAATCACCGAAAACATTTATTTTGAACTGAAACAACGCGCGAACTGCACCGGACCCCGGAAGAAAAGCGTATTTTGGGCGTATGAGAAGAAGAATCGTGCTGTTGTCGCTCTGGCTGGCCGCGGGGCCGGCCGCCGCCCAGACCGACGAGGTCGTCCGGGCGGCTTTGTATCTGACCGGGGCGGACGGTCCCGAAGCCCTGGACGACCGCCTCGTCGACGAACTGGAATCTTTCCGGAGCCGCCCCTTGCCCCTCAACCGCGCCTCGCGGGCCCGCCTGCTGGAGAGCGGGCTGCTCTCGCCTTACCAGGTCGCCGCGCTCTCCGAGTACCGGAGCCTGTCCGGCGACGTCCTGTCTTTCGCCGAGCTGGAACGGGTGGACGGCTTCGGAAAGGAGGCGGTCGCGGCGCTCCGCCCCTTCCTTTCCCTGGAATCCGTCCGCAGCCCCGGCGAAGCGGTGCGGGACACGCTCCAGTTCCGCCATTCGGCGCTAGTGCGGGCGACGTTGAAGGACTTGGGCGCCAAATACCGGCTGACGGCCGGGAACCTGGAGGCGGCGGGGGCTTGGAAAGGCCGGGACGGGACGTTCTACGGCCTCTACCGGTTGCCGAAAGGGAAGATACTTCTCGGGGACTACAATGTCCGCTACGGGCAGGGACTGGCTTTCTGGAGCTCCTTCCAGCTGACCGGCCTGGCTACCTTGGACGCTTTCTCCAAGCGGGCGAACGGCATCGCGCCCTCCTGGTCCTTCAACGGGGCGGGCACGCGCCGCGGCCTGGCCTGGGACTATACGGGGCGCCATTTCCAATGGGCGCTGTTCGGTGCCCTGGACGGGACCGTCGGCGCCCACGCCGGCTGGCTGGGGCGGAAGGGCCAGGCCGGCCTCACGGTCACGCGGGAGCGCGTCTCCCTGGACGGGAAAATGGGCGTCCGCGGGGTGGATCTCTTCGGCGAAGCGGCCTGGAACTGGAAAAAGCCCGCCGGTCTCGTCGGAAGCCTGTTCCCGATGGGGGAGCACTGGAAAGGCGCCCTCCAGGTACGGGCGCTCCCGAGCGCCTATTCCGGCAAGAAGAACGGGGAATACGGCGCGGCGGCCGGCGTCGCTTTCCTTTCGGACAGCCGCGCTTTCAAGGCCTCTCTCACCGTCGATGCGGCCCTCCTGCCCAAGCCCGAGACAGATACGGGGCGGAAGCAGGCCAAGGCGACCGGGCTCCTTTCGTGGACCGCGACGGAAAACTGGCTCTTCGAGTCCCGGCTGGTCTATCGGTGGCGCAACTACGAAAGCAACCGGGCCGACGTCCGGGCGGATGCGACTTGGAACCAGAGTGTATGGACGGTCAAGGGGCGTCTGAACGGGGTCCGCGACGGAGGATTCGGGCTCCTGGGCTATCTGGAAGGGGGATGGAAGCCGCCTGGCGGTTTTGCCTGGATCCGCTTCACGGCGCACGCCACCGCCGGCTGGCAGTCCCGCATCTATGTCTATGAACGGGACGCGCCGGGCAATTTCTCGGCGCCTGCCTATTATGGGACGGGGGTTTCGGCGATGGCCTATGCGGGCTGGAAGAAGCGGTTCCGGAAGACGACCCTCAAGCTGTACCTCCGCGGCTCGTACCGGTGGCAAAAAGAAAAGCCCGGCCAGGCCGGGCTCAAACTCCAGTTGCAGGCGGACCGCTAGCGCTTGCCCACCTTCAGCCGCTGTCCTTCGCGGATGCGGTCGCTCTTCAGGCCGTTCCAGGACTTGATGTTCTTGACGGTCGTGTGGTTCCGCGCGGCGATCTTTCCGAGGTTGTCGCCCCGCTTGACCTTGTAGTAGACCCACTGGCCGCCGCCGGAGGCGGGCTGGCGGGTGGTCGTCTTCGTGCTTCGGCTGTTCCGGCCGTCGTCGACGGATCCGGAGAACATTTCGGCCGCCTTGTACTTGTAGATGGTGTCCTGGCTGTCCAGGAAGGCGTTGCTGTAGTTGAACGGGAGACGGAGGATCTGCTCGCCCTGGTTGCCCGGGACGATGTCCTTGTAGTACTGCGGATTCAGGTCGCGGAGGTCGTCGATCGGCACCCCGATCACTTCGCTGATCTGGCGGAAGTGGAGGTTCTTGTTGATCATGAAGGTGTCGATGTGCGCGGGCATCTGCACCGGGGCGGGCTCCAGGCCGTATTCCTTCGCATAGTTCACCGCATACATCGCGCCCACCATCGCCGGCACGTAGCCGCGGGTTTCGCGGGGCAGGTGCGGGTAGATGGACCAGAAGTCCCGCCTGCCGGCGCGCTTGATGGCCTTGTTCACGTTGCCCGAGCCGCAGTTGTAGGAGGAGATCGCGAGGCTCCAGTCGCCGAAGATGCGGTAGGCGTCCCGGAGGTAGCGGGCGGCTGCGTCCACCGAGGCGACCGGGTCCATCCGGTCGTCGATGAAGGAGTCGATCCGCAGGCCGTAGTTGCGGGCGGTGGAGTGCATGAACTGCCACATCCCCGTCGCGCCCACGCGGGAGACCGCCACCGGGTTCAGGGCCGATTCGATGATGGCCATGTACTTGAGCTCCAGGGGAAGTCCGTACTTGCGGAAGGCTTCCTCGAAGATGGGCATATAGTACTGCGCGAGGCCGAGGATCTGGCCCATCCGGGTGGGCATCTTCTCGGAGTAGAGGATCATGTAGTTCTTGACGGTCTCGTTGTAGGGCAGCTGGATGAAGGAATTCATCCGCTGGAGCCGTTCGATGAGGACCTGGTCCGGAACCCCGGAGGTGAAATGGACGCTGTCCATGTTGTACTCGCTCTGCGGGTTCTCGCGGATCTGGCGGTGCAGGTACCAGATGCTCAGGAGGCTGTCGGTGACGTCGTCCGTATAGTCGAGGCCGCCCTGCTGGTCGTCGGCGTAGTCGCCGCCGCCGTACAACGGGCTGTCGAAATAGTCGACGGCCGCGCCCATCCCGGCCGCTTCCTGGTAGGGCCCCTGGCCGTCCAGCTGCTTCTCGAGGCTGTCGCGTTCCTGGACGTCCGTCTTGAGCGACTCCAGCTCCTGCTGGATCTCTTCCAGCCGCTGCCGCAGCTGGACGTTTTCCTTTTCCAGCTGCTTGCGGGTTTTACGGTCCAGTTGTACGCCCGCCGCGGCCGGGAGCGGGGAGAGGAGGAGAAGGGCCGCGCCTATGATCATTAACTTTTTCATCCGTGTCAGAATCTGAGGGTGAGGCCGAGCCCCACGCCGGGGGCCGCGGCGAATTCCGGCGAGATGACCGTGGGTTCCAGCCGGAGGGTGATGTCGTCGTCCACTTCGAAGTCCTGCATATACGCGAAGACGTTCGCGTCGACGACTTGGATGACGTAGAACAGGGCCGTGGCCAGGAGGGAGTAGTCCCGGTACCGGCGGTAGAGGTCGCGGTAGATGAGCGCGTTCTCCGCGGTGATCGGGGGCTTCACCGCTTCCGGGTCCTCACTGGTCGCCTGTTCGTAGATCCATCTGTAGCGCTCGTAGTTGCGCTTGTTGTCCGAATAGAAGTACACGCCCCCGGCGATGGCGCCCCAGTAGATGGGAATCTTCCAGTATTCGCCGTTGTACACCTGTCCCAGGCAGGGGAACAGGATGGAGTACAGGGTGGCCTTGCCGGGATCGGGCTTCCGTTCCGCGGGGAAGGTGACGGTCATGTCCAGGAGGGATCCCCACCAGACGAGTCCGGCCCCGATGTAAGACCAGGTGCTGTACTTCTTGAACTTGTCGTCGCCGGTGGCCTTGTACTGGTTGTTGAAATGGATGCCCAGGCCCACGCCGGCGCCGATGCCGCCGTACACGACGGGCAGCTTCCAGTACTGCCGGTTGTAGATCTGGCCGCCGCCCACGAAGACCGTGGAGCCCATGAACAGGTTCTGGACCTGCCCGGGCCGCTTGTGCGCCAGGGAGCCGAAATACTGCTTGAAGCTGAAGAGCTGCGAGCTGTCCGTCTTCGCCTGCTTGGTAGAGTCCGCATAGTTCTGCGAGAAGGCGTCCCGCTTGAACTGGTCGTCCCGCGCCTGGCCGTGAAGGACGGCAGGCGCGAGCAGGGCGAGCAGCCCGGCGGCGAGGACGGTGATGAGGCGGCGCAATTGCATAGAGGACTATCCGCGGTTAGGGTCGAGGGCCTGCAAGAAACGTTCCATCTGCTCGTCCGAATCGAAGCGGATGGTGATGGTGCCTTTCCCGGCGGGGGAGCGCTTCAGGGAGATGTTTTCGCCGAAATAGCGTCCCACGTTCTCCAGGAGGCGGTAGTACATCTCGGGGAGCTCCTGCGGCTCTTTCTCCTCCGGCTGCGGAAGACCTTTCTCCAGCGCGCGGACCTTCTCCTCCAGCTGACGGACGGAAAGGCCGCGGCGGACGATCAGGTCGCAGAGCATTTCCTGCGCCTTCGGGTCGTCCACGCCCAGGAGGACCTTCGCATGGCCGACGCTGACCAGGCCCACCTTCAGGTCGTGCTGGACCTTGGCGGGGAGTTTCAGCAGGCGGAGCTGGTTCGCCACGGAGGCGCGCTTCTTGCCCACGCGGTCCGCCATCTGCTCCTGCGTCAGGCGGCATTCCTCCATCAGGCGCTGGTAGCTCATCGCCACCTCGATCGGGTCCAGGTTCTCGCGCTGGATGTTCTCGACGATGGCCATCTCCAGCATGCCCTGGTCGTTCGCGTCGCGGATGTAGGCGGGGATCATGTCCATCCCGGCCTTCGTGCAGGCGCGGAAGCGGCGCTCGCCGCTGATGATCTGGTACTTGGCGCCCTTCTTGCGGACGGTGATGGGCTGGATGAGCCCGAACGTGCGGATGGAGTCCGCCAGTTCCTGGAGGGCTTCCTCCCCGAAGCTCATCCGGGGCTGGAAGGGATTCGGTTCGATCAGGTCCACAGGAATGCGGAGGACGTCGGCCGTGACTTCGTTCTCCGGGGTGGTCCCGACCACTTCCTTGTTGATATAGCCGACCGGCTTGCGGATTTCGCGGAGGTCCGCGGCGTCGTCGCCGAGGAGGGCGCTGAGGCCCTTGCCCAGGCCATGCTGTACTTTCGCCATCAGATGTCTTCGTTCTTGGTGAGCACTTCCTCCGCCAGGTGGAGGTAGTTGGAAGTGCCGTTGTTGGTCACGTCGTATAGGACAATGGGCTTGCCGTGCGAGGGGGCCTCGCTCAGGCGGATGGAGCGTTGGATGATCGTGTTGAACACCAGGTCCTTGAAGTGTTCCCGCAGCTGCATCACCACCTGGCTGTGCACTTTCGTGCGTCCGTCGAACATCGTCACGACGAAACCCTCGATGGTGAGGCCCGGGTTGATGTTGTTCTGCACCAGGCGGATGGTCTGGAGCAGTTTCGCGAGGCCCTCCAGGGCGAAGAACTCCGGCTGGACCGGAATCATCACGGAATCGGCCGCCGTCAGGCAGTTGACGGTGATGAAGCCCAGGGAAGGGGAGCAGTCGATGATGATGTAGTCATAGCGGTCCCGGATGGGCGCCAGGGCCTTCTTGAGGTAGGACTCCCGGTCCGGCCACTTGATCATCTCGATTTCCGAGCCCACGAGGTTGATGTGGGAGGGAATCATGTGGAGGTTCTGCAGCTCCGTCTGGATGAGGGCGTCCTCCGCGGGGATGTCCCCCCGGATGACCTCGTACAGGGTGCGCTTCTCGTCGTTGTCCGGGGAGAAGTTGAGGCCGGAGGTCGTATTGGCCTGCGGGTCCGCGTCGATGATGAGCACCTTCTTCTCCAGGACCGCGAGGGACGCGGCCAGGTTGATGGCCGTCGTGGTCTTGCCCACGCCGCCCTTCTGGTTCGCTATGGCGATGATTTTTCCCATATTCGTAGATGGTCCGCCCCTGGATGGGCAAACATTCTACAAATATAGGAAAATATCCCCGCCCCTGCAAGGGAATGTTCCACAAAAAGTTCCACGCCGCCCGGTTTCCGGTCCGATTTGGAATTGTAATTAAATTTTTGTTAATTTGCGGTCGGAATGGTTAGTAATGTGTTTATAATGGCCTAGACGGCCTTTATGTACCGATTACAAACTGAAATTAACCTATTGTTTAACCATGAAAGGAATTAAGATTTTATTCTCGATTCTGGCCCTTTCCCTCTGCACGGCGCTCGCCGGACAGAACATCACGGTCAAGGGCACAGTGACGGACGCCTCGAACGGCGATCCGGTTCCCGCCACATCCGTCATCGTCAGCGGCACCACGCAGGGTGTCGTTTCCGACGTGGATGGTGTCTATTCGATCAGCGCCCCTTCGGACGGCGTCCTGGTCTTCTCCTCCATCGGCTATGAGACCATGCAGGTTCCCATCCGGGGCAACCGCCTCCTGAACGTGGAGCTCACTCCCAGCGCCGAATTCCTGGACGAGACCATCGTCGTCGCCTACGGCACGGCGAAAAAGTCCTCCTATTCCGGTTCCGCCACGATGGTCCGCTCCGAGGAACTGGCCCAGAAGCCCGTCTCCTCCGTGGAACAGGCCCTCCAAGGCAAGATCCCCGGCCTGCAGGTGAGCACCGCCTCCGGCCAGCCGGGTGCCGCGACCACCTTCCGCATCCGCGGTACCGGTACGCTCAACGCCTCCTCCTCTCCGCTGTACGTGATCGACGGCGTGGCCACCACGAGCACCAACTACTCCAAGAACGCCAGTGACGCGAACACCACCACCAGCATCCTGTCCAGCATCAACCCGCAGGACATCGAGTCCATCACGGTGCTGAAGGATGCCGCGGCCGCCTCCCTGTACGGCTCCCGCGCGGCGAACGGCGTCGTGATCATCACCACCAAGACCGGCAAGGCCGGCCAGGGCCACATGAATTTCAACGCCGCCTACGGCGTCTCCGCCGTCCCGCGCCAGTATGAGATGGCGCATTCCGCGGACTACTACAAGCTCATCTTCAACAGCTACATGGAAGCCGGCAAGGGCGCCGAGTGGGCCAACGAGCAGGCGCAGGGCACCCTGTCCTGGAACCCGTTCAACATGGCCAACCCGCTGGACGCCAATGGCAATGTGGCCAGCGGCGCGAAGGTCGTCATCGACACGGACTGGCAGCGCGAGGTGATGAAGAAGGGCTATTCCCAGGACTACAACCTGAGCTACTCCGGCGGCACCGACAAGCTCAACTACTTCTTCTCCGGCGGCTACTTCGACCAGACCGGCACCACGCCCACGGCCCGCTACACCCGTTATTCCGGCAAGGCGAACATCGAGGCGCAGGTGAAGCCCTGGCTCAAGGGCGGCATAAACGTCGTGTTCTCCTACGCCACGCAGAACTCCGAAGTCTCCCAGAGCGCCGGCGCCTCCCCGCTGTACAACGCCCTCGCCTTCCCGAACGCCGTCCCGGTGTACAAGGTCGATTCCAACGGCAACTACGTCCTGGACGAGGCCGGTGAGAAGCAGTACAACTGGACGAACCCGGCCGCCAAGGACTTCAACCCGGTGGCCATCCCGCTGATGAACACCAACAAGGCCAATACGGCCCGCCTGCTGGCCTCCTTCTTCACCGAGGTGAAGTTCATGGACGGCCTCACCGCCCGCACGACCTTCTCGCCCGACTACGTGTCCGTGTACGATATCTTCTATTGGAACAAGTATCACGGTGACGGTCCGGCTTACAGCGGCCGCGGCGGCCGTACCCAGACCAGCGACCTGATGTTCACCAGCACCACCACGCTGAACTTCAACCGCTCCTTCGGCCTCCACTCCGTGTCCGCCATGGCCGGTTACGAGTACTGGCAGAGCCGGATCACCCGCTTCGACGGCGCCGCCACCGGCTTCGCCTTCGACTTCCTCCAGGAACTCGCCGGCGCCAGCAAGCCGCAGTCCCTCACTTCCTGGTACACCGACGCCGCCCTGATCTCCTACCTGGGCCACGCCGAGTACAACTATGCCGAGAAGTACTTCGCTTCCGCTTCGTTCCGTCGGGACGGTTCCTCCGTTTTCGGCGCTGACAACAAGTGGGGTAACTTCTTCAGCGTGGGCGCCTCCTGGCGCATGAAGCAGGAAGACTTCCTGAAAGACGTCGACTGGCTGAGCGACCTCAAGTTCCGCGTCAGCTACGGTACTTCCGGCAACAACGCCGGCCTGAGCCGCTACGAGTCCCTGGGTCTTTGGACGGCCAGCGACTCCTATCAGTACGGCTACAACTCCGGTCTCGGCCACACGAGCCTTTCCAACCCTGAACTGGGCTGGGAGAAGCAGAAGATGCTGAACATCGGCCTGGACTTCGGATTCGCCGGCAACCGCCTCAACGGTTCCGTCGAGTACTTCCGGAAGACTTCCGACGACCTGCTCTACGAGTTCCCGCTGCCCGCTTCCCACGGTCTCACCAGCGTGATGATGAACCTCGCCAAGGTGCAGAACCAGGGTGTGGAGTTCAGCCTGAACGCCGTTCCCGTGCAGACGGCGGACTTCAACTGGGACGTGAACTTCAACTTCTCCTACAACGCCGACAAGATCCTGGACCTCGCGGGTGACGACGACATCATCATGGGCGACACCAAGAAGATCTGGAAGGTGGGCGAGAGCCAGTACATGTTCTACATGCCCACCTGGGTGGGTGTGGATCCCGCCAACGGCGACCCGCTCTGGAAGGGTGCCGACGGAAATACGAACAACTATTCCATGGCCGAGTACGAGCAGCAGGGCCGCTCGACGCCTTGGGGCTTCGGTTCCCTGACGAACAACCTCTCCTGGAAGGGCCTGAGCCTCTCCTTCATGTTCTACTACAACCTGGGCGGCAAGTTCTATGACAGCCTGTACGCCAACATGATGCACGAAGGAAACAACTCAGGCAAGAACATCAGCGTGGACGAACTCAACGCCTGGACCCCGGCCAACACCAACACCGACGTGCCGAAGTTCATCAACACGAACGACAACCAGAGCAACTCCCCGAGCACGCGTTTCCTGTACGACGCGACCTACCTGAAGCTCAAGAACGTGAACCTCTCCTACAGCCTGCCCAAGAACCTGCTCAAGAAGACGGGCATCCTCTCCGGAGCCCGCGTGTACGTGAACGCCGACAACCTGTTCACGGTGTTCAAGGACAAGCGCTACAAGGGCTATGACGACATCGACATCTTCGGTGTCGGCGGCTATGACGCCTATGCGAACTACATTCCGCTCAGCCGGACCTTCACCTTCGGCGTAAATCTCACTTTCTAAAACGGACGCGCTATGAAAAAGATATTCTACATCGCTACGATCGCTCTCTTCGGACTGGCTTCCTGCAGCAAGGACGTGCTGAACCCGGTCCCGTCCAACGCCGTTTCCGACACGCAGATCTTCTCGTCTGTGGCCTCGGCGGAGACCGCCCTCAACGGCGGCATCATGTACATCGGCTACTATATGACCAACACCCTGGGCGCCATCATGTCCGAGGTGATGGGCGAGGACGCCTTGATGACCAGCGGCAACTACGGCATCGACACGTACAACTGGAAC
>CAMVPS010000058.1:0-11960 GCA_947169405.1 uncultured Bacteroidales bacterium | reverse complement strand
GTCCCTCGAGGACTGGTGGTACGAGACCGGCGGCGGTGGCTGGGGCAACAACGAGAGCCAGGTCTATGTGGCCGGCTCCAAGGACGGGATCGACCTGGCCTTCATTTCCGAAGGCACGCTGAAGATCCAGGCCCGCCGGATCGGCGCCGAGGTCAATTCCATCCGGATGAACTCCCAGCGCGCCTGGCAGTACGGCTGGTTCGAGGCCCGGATCAAGGTCTCCGACGTGAAGGGCACCTGGCCCGCCTTCTGGATGATGCCGAAGAACTACACGACCTGGCCCGGCGACGGCGAAATCGACATCATGGAGTACGCCATCAGCACCCAGGGCAAGGACAAGAGCTCTTCCAGCATCCATTGCAAGGCCTACAACTGGCCGGCCGGGACACAGAAGACCCACGTCCAGCCCGTGGCGAACGCGGCCTCCGAATTCCACGTCTATGCGCTGGAATGGACGGCCTCCGAAATGAAATTCTATGTGGACGGAAAGCAGCACCTGGTCTTCAAGAACGAAGGCAAGGGACATGATTCCTGGCCGTTCGACGCCCCCTTCTACCTCAAGTTCAACATGGCCTGGGGCGGGAACATGGGCGGCACGACGGACCCGAACGGCCTTCCGGCCACCTACGAAGTGGACTACGTCCGCGTTTTCAAGAAGAAATAGACGATGAAAGCAATCCGCATCCTTTTCGTGGCGTCCCTGTTGGCGGCGACCCTCTCCTGCACCGAGCGCAAACCCTCCACCGTGGGGGCTTCGCCCGACGTGGAGCGCCGGGTGGACCAGCTCCTTTCCCGGATGACCCTGGCCGAGAAGATCGGCCAGATGAACCAGGTCTCCGCCGGCGGCGAGGTGGCCAACTATGCCGACGCCCTCCGCAAGGGCCAGATCGGGTCCATCCTGAACGAGGTGGACCCGGTGAAGGTCAATGAGTTCCAGCGCATCTGCGTGGAGGAGTCCCGTCTCGGGATTCCGCTCCTCGTGGGCCGGGACGTCATCCACGGGTTCCACACGGTTTTCCCCATTCCGCTGGGGTTGGCGTCGACCTTCGACCCTGCCCTCGTGGAGGCGGGCGCCCGTGTGGCCTCCGTCGAGGCGACCGGGCAGGGGGTCCGATGGACCTTCTCGCCGATGCTGGACATCGCGCGGGACCCGCGCTGGGGCCGCATCGCGGAAGGAAGCGGAGAGGACACCTGGCTGGACACCAAGATGGCCGAGGCGATGGTTCGCGGCTATCAGGGCGACCTGTCGGACGCCACGTCGATGGCGGCTTGCATCAAGCATTTCGCCGGTTACGGCGCCGCGGAAGGCGGGCGGGACTACAACAGCACGTTCCTGACGGAACGCCAGCTGCGGAATGTGTACCTCCCGCCTTTCGAGGCGGCCGTGAAGGCCGGCGCGCTCACGCTGATGACCTCCTTCAACGACAATGACGGCGTCCCGTCCACGGGCAACGTCTTCCTGGTGAAGGACGTTCTCCGCGGCGAATGGGGCTTCGACGGCCTCGTGGTCACCGACTGGAACTCGATGGGCGAGATGATCAATCACGGCTTCGGCGTCAACCGGAAGGATGTGGCGCAGAAGTCCCTGGAAGCCGGGGTCGATATGGACATGATGACCTACGGCTACCTGTCGCACCTGGAAGAGCTGGTGCACAGCGGGGCCGTCAAGGAATCCGACATCGACCAGGCCGTGCGCAACATCCTGCGCGTGAAGATCCTCCTGGGCCTGTTCGAGAACCCGTATGTGGACGTGGAGGCCGGCAAGGCGGTCCAGTACGCGCCGGAGCATCTGGCGGCGGCGCAGAAGACCGCGGAAGAGTCGGCCATCCTGCTCAAGAACGACGGCGTACTGCCCTTGAAGGCCGATGCCGTCCGCAACATCCTGGTGACGGGCCCGATGGCCGATGCGCCGCACGAGCAGCTGGGCACCTGGGCCTTTGACGGCCAGTCGGCCCATACCGTCACGCCGCTGAAGGCCCTGCAGGAGCGTTTCCCGGGGAAGGTGACCTTTGTCCAGGGGCTCAAGAACAGCCGCAGCCGCCGGGAGCGTTTCGACGACGTGGTCGCCGCCGCCCGCCGCGCCGATGTCGTCCTGGTGTTCCTCGGCGAGGAAGCCATCCTCTCCGGCGAGGCCCATTCCCTGGCCGACCTGAACTTGAAGGGCGCCCAGAGCGAGCTGCTCGCCGCCCTGAAGGCCACGGGCAAGCCGGTCGTCGCGACCGTGATGGCCGGGCGTCCGCTCACCATCGAGCGCGACCTCCCCAACTGCGGTGCGCTGCTGTACGCGTTCCATCCCGGAACGATGGGCGGTCCCGCGCTCGTGAACCTGCTGTTCGGCGACGTGAATCCTTCCGGAAAGACCCCGGTCACCTTCCTGCGCACCGTGGGCCAGGCGCCGCTGTATTACAGCCACAATATGACAGGGCGCCCCTACAACGGGGAAACCCTGCTGGACGACATCCCGGAAGAGGCCGGCCAGACCTCGCTGGGCAATACATCCTACTACCTGGACTACGGCGCCTATCCGCTGTTCCCCTTCGGCTACGGTCTCAGCTACACGACGTTCGCCTATTCCGGCGTCGCCTTGGACCGGGAGACTTACGGGACGGAGGACACCGTGCAGGTTTCCTTCACATTGGCCAACACCGGCGCCTGCGCTGGCACGGAGGTTGTGCAGATTTACGTCCGGGATCTGGTGGGTTCCATCACCCGTCCGGTCAAGGAGCTGAAGCACTTCGAGCGCGTCGCCCTGGAGCCCGGGGAGAGCCGGACCTTGACGGTCGGCATCCCGGTCGGCGACCTCGCCTTCGTGGGCCTGGACGGCGTGAAGAAAGTGGAACCCGGCGAATTCCAGCTTTGGGTGGCCGGAGACAGCGCCTCCGGAAAACCGGTATCCTTTGAAGTGAAGTAGCAACCTGATGAAAAAGAGTCTTCGCGCACTCCTGTGGGCGGCACTGGTCTGTGCCGCCTGTACGGGTAAAGAAGAGCCCGTCGACAACACGCCGGTGGTGCGTACGGTGCGCGTGGAGGCTTCTTCCTTGGAGATTCCTCCCGGAGAAAGCGTCTCCCTTCCCTTCGTGGTGGAGGACAAGGAGGCGACGTTCCAGGAGGTGAAATTGCTGCAGGACGGTGGCCGGGAGCCGAACGAGCTCTCCGTCCGTGAGATAGTCCGGGGGGCGGAAAGAGGCGTGTACCAAGCCGTCATCCAGGATGCGGGGAAAGGGAAGAACTATGACCTGAACGTGCGTCTGGCTATCATTCAGCGCGATGCGTCCACCGGGAACGAATATGTGGTCCAGTCCTCTCCGTTCCGGGTGTTCTCCGAGGCGGACCCGCCGGGAACCGTCAAGACCGGCCTCCCGGTCGTCTATGTCGACACCCAGGGCAGCAGGCCGATCAATTCCAAGGAAGAGTATGTGAAGGCTTCCCTGAAGATCAAGGGGACGGAGCAGCTCGAGGGCCTCGACGCCACGTCCTGCGAAATCCGCGGCCGGGGCAACACGACCTGGTATTGGCCCAAGAAGCCGTATCTGATCAAGCTGGACGAGAAGCAGCACATCTTCGGGATGCACAAACACAAGCGCTGGGTGCTGCTGGCGAATTTCATGGACCGGACCCTGATGCGGAACCTCGTGTCGATGAAGGTGGCGTCGATGATGTCGAACCTCGCCTGGACGCCCGGCTGCCAGCCGGTGGAGCTGGTCCTGAACGGGAAGCACATGGGCTCGTACCTGCTGATCGAGCAGGTGCGGGTGGACAACCACCGGGTGGCCATCACCGAAATGACGCCGCAGGACAATGTGGGCGACGCCGTCACCGGCGGCTACCTGCTGGAGCTGGACTTCCACTACGACAACGAGGTCCAGTGGACCGACCCGCACGGGCACAACAACCAGTGGGGGAACGGCATCCCCTTCGGGGTCAAGTATCCGGACCCGGACGACCTCACCCCCCAGCAGCTCACCTACATCAAGGGCTACATCTCCGAGACGGCCAATGTGCTGTACGGCAACAACTTCAAGGATTCCGAAAATGGGTATGCGAAGTACCTTGACGTGGACTCCTTCATCGACTACTGGATCGTCTTCGAGGTGATGGGCAATCACGAGCTGGGCAATCCCGGCAGCGTGTTCATGCACAAGGACCGCGGCGGCAAGCTGGTCGCCGGCCCCTGCTGGGACTTCGACTGGGGCGTCCTTTCCTACAGCACCTCCCCCCAGGCCCGCACGGGCCTCATCAACCACAGCGCCATCTGGTACGGCCGTCTGCGGCAGGACCCGGCCTTCGAGGCGAAGCTGAAGGCCCGGTTCAACGAACTTCTGCCCAAGTTGCAGACCATTCCGGACTATATGGACGAGTGCGAGCGGCTCCTGACGGAGTCGGCCAAACTCAATTTCGCGATGTGGAATCCCGCCGAGGACGCCTCCCAGAACGGCGGCAACATCATCAACGGCGACGAGCGGATGTCCTTCCATGACGCCGTCGCGCGCCTGAAGTCCATCTATCAAGAGCGTTTGCAGGTAATTCCTACGAAGTTATAGATTCCTTCGCTTCGCTCGGAATGACATCCTTTTGTCATTCCGAGGAGGCCTCTGGCCGACGAAGGAATCCCTACTCCACCCAAGAAAGCGTGCGGGAGGCGTCCGGGTTCACCCGGATATGGACCTTGAGGGTTTCCTCGGGGAGCAGTTCCTCGATGTTCTCCGGCCATTCCATCAGGCACAGGCAACCGCTGTCCAGGTAATCGTACAGGCCGATGTCATAGGCCTCTTCCAGCCGCTCGATCCGGTAGAAATCGAAATGATACAACGGCTCGCCCGAGCCGGTGCGATACTCGTTCACGATGGCGAACGTAGGGGAGCTCACGGCGTCCTCGCTCACGCCGAGCCGCTTGCACACGGCCGTGGTGAAGGTCGTCTTTCCGGCCGCCATCGGTGCATAGAAGGCGATCAGTTTGTGATCCCCGATGGCCTCGAGGAATTCCCCCGCGGCCCGGTCCAGGTCCTGCAGGTCCTTGATATGGATTTCGTGCATCATGACCCTGCAAAGTTAATCATAAATCCAGAATATTCCGCCGGTCCAGGAAGCGGTAGCCGGCGGCCTCGAGCAGGTGGCCGGGCTGGATGTCGGGGAGGCAGGCGAGGTCGGCGATGGTGCGGGCGATCTTGATGATGCGGGTATAAGCGCGGGCGGACAGGCCCAGGCGGTCGATGATGCGCTCCAGGGTGGCCTTGCAATCGGCGGAGAGGGGACAGAAGCGCTCCAGGAGCTTAGAGGACATTTCCGCGTTGGTGAAGATGCCGGTGCCGGCGAACCGTTTCCGCTGGACTTCGCGGGCCTGCTGCACCCGCGCGGCGATGGCGGCGGAGGGTTCCCCCTTGCGCCCCTCGATCAGGGCGCTGGTCTGTACGGGATGGATCCAAAGCTGCAGGTCGATGCGGTCCATGATCGGGCCGCTGAGCTTCGAGAGGTAGGCCGCTCGCGCCCCGACGGAGCAGGTGCAGCGCTCACCTTCGCCGTAGTAGCCGCAAGGGCAGGGATTGGAGGCGGCGACGAGCATGAAAGAGGCCGGGTAGACGATCTTCGCCTTGAGGCGGGAGATGGTGACCTTGCGGTCCTCCAGCGGCCCTCGGAGGGCCTCCAGCGTGGATTTCGGGGCTTCGCAGAACTCGTCGGCGAAGAGGACTCCGCCGCTGGCGAGCGAGACTTCCCCCGGCAGGATGTTCTCCCCGCTGCCCCCGCCCAGGATGGCCGCCTTGGAGGCCGAGATGTGCGGGGCGCGGAACGGCCGTCGCCGCATCAGCCCCAGGTGCCCCGTTGTTTTGCCCGCTACCGACCAGATTTTGCTGGTGACGGACGATTCTTCCCGCGTCATCGGCGGCAGAATGCCCGCCATGGCCTTCGCCATCGAACTCTTGCCCGAGCCGGGAGCGCCGATGAAAATGAGGTTATGCCCGCCGGCCGCCGCAATCTCTACGCCCCGCTTCGCGCTTTCCTGCCCCAGGATGTCGGCAAAGTCCATATAGTCGGCCGTCACGGGGCGCTCCCGTTCCTCCCGAAGGGCGGCGCCGTAGCATTCCGTGTTCCAGATGAGAAGGTCCGAGGAGTCTTCCTTCTCCTCCAGGATTCGCAGGACGTCGTCCAGCGTCCGGACCCCGTACACCAACGTCTCGTCGAAGTCCACCGCCTCCAGCGCGGACCGTTCCGGCAGGATGGCGCCCTTGAACCCTTTCTGGACGGCGAGCTCCACCATCGGCAGGGTTCCGGCCACATAGCGGATGCTCCCGTCCAGGCCCAGCTCGCCCATGATCAGGTACTTCTCCAGCCCCGGCAAGGCCCGCTGCTCCGAGGCGGCGATGATTCCCAGGGCGATGGGCACGTCATACCCGCTTCCCTGCTTGTGCAGGTCGGCCGGCGCCAGGTTGATCACGATTTTCTTCCCGGGGACGCGGAATCCCTTCGCCTGCAGGGCCGTCACCGTCCTGAGCAGGCTCTCCTTCACGGCCGCATCGGCCAATCCCACCAGGTGGATCCCGATTCCCAGGGTGATATCCACCTCCACCGTCACCGGGACCGCCTCGATCCCGACGCACTTCGCTCCGTGTACATATACCAGCATATTCCGTTTTTGCCCGAACCTACGGAAAACTCCCGGGAACGGGGGCAAGAAACATAAAAATGTGGCGAAATGTTTCGGGTTGTTTCAAAGTAAAGTGCAAAACAAGGCCTCCTGGGATGCCAGGAGGCTGGTCGAGGGGAACGCCGGAAGGCGGTTACTTGCGATAGATGGCGAAAAGGGCCGAGCCGCTGCCGGACATCGCCGCATAGACGGCGCCGGCGTCGTAGAGGGACTGTTTGATTTCCGCGAGACGGGGGTGCTTGGCGAAGACCGTCGTCTCGAAATCGTTCACCACGAGGCCCTTCCACTCCTCGACGGGGCGGGTCAGGATGTCTCGCAGCGGGACTTCGGGCATACTCGGAACGATGCCGCGGTATGCGTCGGCCGTGGACACGGCGATGCCTTCCGGGACGGTCACTTCCACCCGGTAGCCGGAAAGGTCGATGTCGAAAGGTTCCAGGATTTCGCCGCGGCCGGAGCCCAGCATCGGCCGGTTGTAGACGAAGAAGGCGCAGTCGCTGCCGAGGCGGGCGGCGAGCGCGGCGAGCTCCGGGTCGGTGAGCTCCACGCCGGCGAGTTCGGCGATCATCCGGAGGGCGAAGGCGGCGTCGGCGCTGCCCCCGCCGAGGCCGGCGCCCACGGGCGAGGTCTTCTCCAGGAAGATCTTCATCGGCGGCAGCTTGTACTGCTCCGCCAGCAGACCATACGCCCGCGCCGTCAGGTCCTTCAACGGATCCCAGTCCACACCTTTCTTCCGGGCGAGGGTCACCATCAGTTTCCCGTCGGGGGTGATGCCCTGCGCGAGCTGTTCTCCGGAGTATGCCTCCTGCAGATGGGCCGACGTGCGACTGTAGTCGTCGCCGACGACAATCTCCAGGGTGTCGTAGCAACCTCTGTAGGGGATGAAGAGGGTGTCCAGGTCGTGGTAGCCGTCTTCGCGGCGGCGGAGGACCCGCAGGCCCACATTCAGTTTGACGTTCGGGCGGGTAATCATACCCGCAAAGATAGCAAATTATTCCACAGTTACGGACGTGAAATAGCCGTTGAAGGGGATGTCCGTGTGGACCCCGTCCTCCTGGAGGCGATTTGGCGCACCATCGCGGCCCGTCAGGGCGAGGAAGAGATGTCCGTCCCGGAGCAGGGCACAGCCCCCCGAGGCGAGGAAGCCGCCCGTCCCTTCCGTCACCCCGCCGTCGCTCCAGCGGACGCGGAGGAGGTCGCCCCGCCCGTCGGTCACGGTCCATCCCATCCGCTTTCCGTCGGACAGCACGTCGGATACCGTTTCGCCGGCCATCGGGGTGAACGTCTTCCCGCCCGCGGTCTGCAGGTAATATCGTTTTTTGCCCGCGCTCTGGGCGCAAACGAGGGCGACGATGTCCTCCTCCCAGGCCGCGAGCCGGCTCCAGAGGCAGTATTCGCTGCCGCCGAGCGCCAACCGGGTCTCCTTCCCGTCCACTTCCAGAACCAGGCTGCGGGGCTTCGACCGCACGCGGGCGACCTTCCCGCCGGTGACGAGCACGACCAGCGTCCCGTCCGAGACCGGGAAGGACTGATAGCGTTCCGCGTTCCGCATCACGTGGTATTCCTTGCCCCGTTCCGAGGGGAGGCAGCAGGCATAGTAGACGTCCTCCCCGTAGACCGACAGCGCGCCGCCCGGGGCCCCGGGCGTGTCCGGACCACCCAGGACGATGCCCGTTTCGCTCCGGTACAGGATGCGCCCGTCGACCCGGTAGGTGAAGCCGCTCCCGTCCCGGTCCTGGCCCAGGGTGTGAACCCCGTCCTCCCGGACCAGGAAGCCCCGGAGGGCCTCCCGCCCGTCGAACCGGAACAGTTCCGCCCCTTCGCGGGTGACGACGGTCTCCGTGTCCGTGGACCAGTCCGCATAGACGTGACCGTCCCTATACCGGTGCATGTCCGGGTGCACGCTCGCGCCCGCGGGGAGGCTCCGGACCCGCTCGCCGTCCCGGTACAGGTCGATCCAGACCTCCCCGTCCACGGCGCAGGTGTCCAGGTCCCAGGCGTATCCGTCCGGGAAGCGGACGGCGGTCAGGTAGACGTGTCCCCCGGGCGGGGGCGCGGCCGTCGTGTCCGTCCGGCGGCCGGAGCCGGGTTCGTGGGAACTTCTGGGGGTGCCGGGAAACAGGGGGTCCCGGATGCAGGCCGCCGCGAGGAGGGCGAGGCCGATGATTCCGATGGCGTTGCGCATATCCTTTTTTTCGCCAAGATAGCGCCCCGAAACGAAAAACAACACAAGCGGTTGATAACTTGTGTTGTTTCAGTATGTATTTTATGTGTTTCTTATTTTCCCAACGAGAAACGGACACCGGCTTCGAAGTCCATCCGCAGCGGCTGGATGGTCCGGATGGAGCGCGGCTGGTTGCCGTTGAAGTAGTAGCGCAGGGTGGGGTCGAAGTAGATGCCCACGTGCGGGGAGAACTTGAACTCGACGCCGATGCCCAGGCCGGCGGAGAACTGCAGGCCCTGCGCCTTCTGGTGGAGGTGGATGTCGCCTTCGCTGTCGTGGATGAGGAAGTGGTTGTCCACCAGTTTCTCGCCCATCCCGTCCATCCGGGCGTGGAAGTTCCAGCTGCCGGTGTTCACGATGTTGAAGAACACGTTCACCGGGATGCCGATGTAGTGTTGCTGGTTGGTGATGTCGGTGTCGAAGAGCTTCTTGGTGAACTCGCCGTTCTCCACTTCCTGGTAGTCGCCCAGGAAGGAGCGGCTGAGGTTCGTGTACACGACGCCCGTGCCGATGCCCCAGCGGGGGCTGAAGTCATACCGGAGGCTGATGCCGGCGGAGACGGGAAGGCCGAAGCTGAATTCGGTCCCCTCGCGGGAGATCTTGGTCTCGGTGGGGGCGGGCATCACGAAGAAGCCGGGCGAACGGCGGACCGTGGAGGTCGGGGCGTCGGGCCGGGTGTTGGACTGGATGTTGCCCAGGACGCCCATCGAGAGGCCTCCCTTGCGGCGGGCCTTCTGCTCCTCGAAAGCGAGCTGCCGGAAGGCGTCCTCGTCGGAGACGAAGGACTCCTGCGGCTCCGCGTCGGGGGCGACGACATTGTCCGGGTCGACGACCGTGTCCGGCCGGCGGATGGCCTGCTCCTGGTCTGTCTGTCCTGCCGTCTGGTCTGTCGCCTGCTCAGGAACGACGGGCTCCTCCGTTACCTTGGGGGCGGCGGGGGAAGGTACGACCTGGGCTACGCGGCCTTGCAGCCGTTTGGCCTGCTCCTGGATGTCCGGAATGTCTTGGATAGGAGTGACGGGAGCGACGGGAGTGACGGGAGTGACGTCGTCCTCTTCCGGCTGGGTTGCAGCCGGAAGAGGGGCGTCTGTCGCCTGGGCGACGGGTTGTTGTATGGTTGGTTGGTTAGAAAGGTTCTGCGCAGGTCGCAGCAGCACGAAGGCGGCTGCCGCGGCGGCGACGGCTGCGGCGGCAAGGCCGCGCCAGAGCCAAACGGGAACCACGCGCTTCCGGGCAGCCCGGTCCAAGCCGGCCTCCACGCCCTTCCACACATCCGGCGAAACGGATTCCTCCGCCTCGGCCATCAGGTTCCTTACCTGTATATCAAATATGTCAAACTCGTTCTCTTTCATTTTTTCTTCTCCTCCTCGGTCTTTCTAATCATTTCCTGCAGCCTGATCCGCGCCCGCTGGAGCTTGGAACGCGAGGTCGCTTCGTTGAACCCCAGCGTTTCCGCAATCTCTTTGTGGGAATATCCTTCGATCACATACATGTTGAAGACGGTGCGGGCGTCGGCGGGGAGCCGCGCGATGAGCGCCATCAGTTCGCGGTATCCCATCTTCTGGACGGGCGTAGCCTCCTCCATGAAAAGCTTTCGGGCTTCCTCGATGTCGTCACTGAGTTTCAGGGCGTCCGTCTTCCGCAAATGCATCAGGGCAGTATTGACAAAGATCCGTCGGGCCCAGCCTTCGAAGGACCCTGCCCCCGAATAGCTGTCGAGTCTGGAAAACAACGTGACGAACCCGTCCTGCAGCACGTCCTCGGCCGTGGGCCGGTCCCCGACGTAACGGAGACAGAGTGCCATCATCTTGGGGGCGAGGGCGTCGAAAAGGCGCTTCTGCGCTTTCCGGTCACCGCTCCGGCAGGCCGGAACCAGCTGTTCCAGGGTGCCGCCGCCCGCAGGGGGATCATCGGTTGCCATCCAGGTAATAAGATGCAATTTGTCGCTCAAACGTTTCATCCGCCCTGGAAAAAAGTATGCGAACACAAATTTGGCAATTTTTTCCGTGATTTGTATTATTTTTGTAAGTCGACTTATGAACAACGGACAGTCAACGAACATGAGAAGAAGGATTTTGCTGGCCGGCCTGCTCTTTCTGCTGAGTTCCCTCGCTTTTGCGCAGAATGTGGAAAACCAGCTGATGGACGCGGTGGCCCTCTACAATAACCGCAACTTTGCGCAGTCCCGCACCCTGCTCCAGACCCTCTCCAAGGCGGCCCCCGAGAACGACGCCGTCTGGTACTACCTGGGCTTGGACGAGGCGATGCTGGGCAATGCCGACGCGGCCGTCTCCCACCTCCGCAAGGCCGTGGAGCTGGATCCGCACAACTATTGGTACAAGCGCCGCCTGGCGGACCTCTACCAGGCCGCCGGCGAGGACGAGATGGTCATCCAGATGGACGAAAGCATCCTTTCGGAGTTCCCGGACAAGACGGAGGTCCTGTACGACCTCCTGAACCTGTATATCAAGAAGCAGGACTTCGAGAAGGCCCTCCAGGCCCTCACCGACATCGAGAAGACCGCCGGCCCCAGCGAACAGGCCGTCCGCACGCGTTACGACATCCTGCGGCAGCTCGACCGAGACGAGGAGGCCCTCCAGGCCCTCGTGGACTTCAACGACCAGTTCACGTCCCCTGCCGTCCTGTCGATGATGGGCGACTACTATCTCTCCGAGCACAAGGACTCCCTTTCGCTCGCCTGCTACGAGGAGGCGCTCCAGACGCAGAGCGACTACGTCCCCGCCCTCCTGGGCAAGTCCGAGGTGTACCGCCTCGGTCGCCGCTATCCCGAGTATTTCGCGACGCTGGACGAGTTCATCGACAATGACAACGTCCCGGTGGAGGCCAAGGGAATGTATGTCGGGAACGTGGTCCGCAGCCTGGACCCGAAGCTCATCAACCTGCACCGCGACGGTTTCGACGAGGTGGTGGAGCGCCTGGTGGACCGGCATCCTTCCGACACCACGGCCCTCTCCACGGCCGGCGGCTATTTCTACGCGACCGGCCGGCTGGACAAGGGCGTGGACTTCTTCAGCAAGGCCGCCGACCTCCATCCCGAGAGCCTGAACCAGACGGTCTCCTGCATCCAGATCCTGA
>CAMVPS010000057.1:0-12207 GCA_947169405.1 uncultured Bacteroidales bacterium | reverse complement strand
TACGGCGCCTGGGGCATCCAGCGGGCCAGCGCGACGGAACTGGACCAGAATACGATGTTTACACCCCGTTACGGGAAGCCGGACTACCCGTTCTGGGTTCCGTCCATGATCACGTCCTATCTGGCGAAGCTTCCGAAGGGACAGGCCGTGGCCGACGATTTGAAGCAGCACGTCCAGTGGGCCGGCATCCGCGAGGGCGAGAAGATCGAGTTTCCGGCCGTGGCGGCAGGGGAGGACCTGGACGATTTCCAGTTCTATGAGGCCTCTTCGTTCCGGAAGATCGGGAACAAATACATCTACCTGTACAGCGGCTTTTCCGGGCAGGAATACGGCCTGTCGCAGAGCAATGCGACGCTGCGGTATGCCTATGCCGATACGCCGCGCGGGCCCTGGAAGAGCGGCGGCGTCCTCGTGGACGCCCGCGGCCCCGTCCTGTCCCGCGACGGCTCCGCGCTGGAGACCCATTTCGGCGACAACAACACCCACGGCTCGCTGGCGGAGATCAACGGCCAGTGGTACGTGTTCTACCACCGCGCCCCGCGCGGCTTCGGCTTCGCCCGCCAGTCGATGGTCGCCCCGGTGGCCGTCCA
Organism: uncultured Bacteroidales bacterium; assembly: GCA_947169405.1. Taxonomy (GTDB): domain Bacteria; phylum Bacteroidota; class Bacteroidia; order Bacteroidales; family UBA932; genus Cryptobacteroides. The sequence goes on along the minus strand of CAMVPS010000057.1, from coordinate 11,617 downwards.
GGCCGATGAGAAGCCGGTTTCGGAAGGCGGCGTGGTGCGGATTACCGCCTACGACCCGTACAAGGGCGCCTTCACGGTGAAGGCCTCTGACGGCTCTGAGTACCGCGGCGCAGAGGTGACTTCCGAAGGCTTCTTCATCTACGGCCTGCCGCCGTACCGCTATTATTCCGCGGGCTATGCCTGCTATCTCTCCAACCCGTCCTCGATCCAGGACGGCTGGGATGTTTGGGACAACCGGATGGACATCACCGAGGTCCAGGCCGGAGATATCCTGGGATACAAGTACATCGGCTTCGGCGGCCTGCCCGAGGGCGCGCCCGGCTTGCCGGCGTTCGAGGGCGTACGCCCCGGCAATGGGACGGCGTTCAATCTGTTCGTCGCCGCCCGGACGGCGCAGGCCTTCAAAGTGGGCGTCTGGGTCGACGGCCCTTGGGAAGGCGGCGCCTGGAACGGCACGAAGGTCGGGGAGGTGGAAATCCCCGCCGGCGCTCCGGCCGATGTCACGAAATATACGGTATCGGTTGGCGATGCCGTCGATGGCCTGACGGGCAAGCACGCCCTGTTCCTTGTGGCCGAAGGTCCTGCCGGGGAGCCCCTGTGCGATGTCATGGGCTTCGGATTCACCAAGAAGGGACAGAAGATGGAGTTCCCCGTCCCGCCGGCCGTGAAGATTTCCGTCGGCGGCCAGGCGCTGGAAATGCCCGCGCACCCTGTCTGGACGACGGAACAGAACGGATTGACCGACAATACGTTCTATGAGGTGGCGGTGCCATCGGGCGTGACCGGCAAGATCGCCGTCAAGGCGCCGAAGTCCGTGGCAGTCGCCATCGACCAGGACGCCCGCGTCGTGCGGTGCACGTATAAGGGCAAGACGAAGACGTTTACGCTGAAATAGAGATTCCTTCGCTTCGCTCGGAATGACATGCTGCTGTCATTCCGAGGAGGTCGAAGGCCGACGAAGGAATCTTTCGAGTCAACCCATTTTGAATGGACCTATACAAGCACTGATTATGAGGAATTGGTTTTTATTTCTCGCGCTGCTCGCGGTGGTTTCCTGCCAGCGCGCCGCGAAGGTCGAGTGGGTATCGACCACGTTTGAGAATCCTTGGCAGGTGATGGAGGCGGTCGAGGCCGATGCGCCGGCGGAGGCTTCCGTCGTCTTGGACCTCAAGGCCGTGAATCAGGCGGTCGAGGGGTTCGGTTCCTGCTTCAACGAACTGGGATGGACCTCGCTGTCGGAGCTCTCCGAGGCGGACCGCGCGTCTATCTTCCAGGAACTGTACACCCCCGCGGGCGCAAACTTCACGATGGCCCGCATGCCGCTGGGTTCCAATGACTTCAGCATCGACTATTATTCCTATGACGATGTGGATGGCGACCTGGCGCTGGAGCATTTCTCCATCGACCATGACCGGGCGACGCTGCTTCCGTTCATCCGGGCGGCGAAGGCCGTGAACCCTTCCCTGCGCATCTGGGCCTCGCCCTGGTGCCCGCCGTCGTGGATGAAGGTGAACAAGCACTATGCGAACACATCGGCCTGTGTCATCTTCCGCAGCTGGGCCGGCATGCAGGACCGGATGGAGGATAACCTCCTGCCGGAAGACAGGCAGATTCCGGAAGGCGTGGACGCTTTCAACCAGGATCCCGCCTACCTGGAGGCGTATGCCCGCTATTTCGGGAAGTTCATCGATGCCTACAAGGCCGAAGGGGTCGATGTCTTCATGGTGATGCCGCAGAATGAGCCGAACTCGGCGCAGTGGTATCCCGCCTGCACCTGGACCCCGGAAGGGCTCGCCGCCTTCATCAAGTATCTCGGTCCCGAGATGGCTTCCCGGGGGGTCGATGTGTACCTCGGCACCATGGAACGGGCCGATCCTGACTTGTGGGACCGCATCCTCACCGATCCGGAGGCCGGCCCCTGCATCAAAGGCATGGGCTTCCAGTGGGCCGGAAAGGATGCGCTGCCGGAACTGCATCGGCGGCATCCTTCGCTGCCGTGCTATCAGACCGAACAGGAGTGCGGCGACGGCCGCAACGACTGGGCCGGCGCCATGCACAGCTGGGACCTGATGAAGCACTACATCGGAAACGGTGTCCAGAGCTATTTCTATTGGAACACCTCCCTGCTGGAAGGTGGCGTGAGCACGTGGGGATGGACCCAGAACTCCCTCGTGGTCGTGGACAAGGAAAGCAAGACCTTCCGCTATTCCCCGGAATTCTACGTCTTCAAGCACCTCACGCACTACGTCCAGCCCGGCGCCCGCGTCCTCACCTTGGGCGGCACCCACTCCGACGCCCTGGGCTTCCTGAACCCCGACGGCCGCACGGTTTTGCTATTGGCGAATCAGAGTGACGCCCCGAAGACCGTCTCCCTGGAAGGCCTCCCGGGCCACCCCCGGGTGCTCACCCTCCCGGCCGGGTCGATCAATACGCTAGTGCTCTAATCTCGCCGGCCTTCAGGCCTTCCCGCTGCCGCTCAGTGCTCGTACAGGTCCCGCTGCTGGACCTGTACGGGCGTTTAAGGGGTGTTTTCGCTTGTGCCGGTCCCGTCAATGGACCTGTACGAGCACCTAGAGGGGCATCTCGCTACGGAAGCGCCTCGAGGGCCTCGTCCAGCGACCCATAGATGGGGACGCCGTAGCGGGCGCAGGTGAGGCGGACGTTGTCGTAGCGGTAGAAGCCGGGGGTGCAGACGACGAGGAGTTTGCCGCTGCGGGCGTGGAGGCCGAGCTCCAGGAGGGTGATGGGGGACTGGCTGCCCGGAAGGAAGACCATCAGGATGTGGTCGGCCTTTTCCATGTGCTCGAGTTCCCAATGGACCTGATAGTCCATCTCGCCCTCGCGCTCGGGGTGCCATTCTTCCTGGCGGGGGTTGTAGAGCAGGTACCGCCGGTCTCGCCCGGCGAGCTTCGCGGCGACTGTCTGCTGCCAGTCATCGCTATGGCCATTGTCGATGGTGCCGGCCAGGAAGACGGTGGTCCAGCCGCGGAGGTCCGTGGGCTCGAACTCGTGCGGATGGATGACATTGTCGATGCGGACTTCCTCGCCCGTGGACAGCACATAGAAGGCAAGCTGCTCATTCTCAAGGGCGAAGGAGACGGCCTCGCCGGCGGCGCTCTCCGGGAGGATCCGGACGCTGTCGAAATAATACAGGCTGTCCTCGCTGTTCCACCAGCCGCCCACATAGCCGTCGTGCGCCAGCGCATGGGAAACCACGTCCCCGAGGTCCTCCTTTGAATGCTTGTCCTGCGTGGCCGCGTACGCAACGGAAATCCCTTCCGTGGGCACCTTCCTTTCGCGAATGTTCACGGTGAACCCGTCCGGATGGGCCTGGCTGTAGGTCCATACCCAGTCGACGGTCGCACTCGCCTCCTTCGCGGGGGCCGCGGCCTCCTGCCGCGCCGTCCGCGCCATCGGCCCGCAAGCCGCCAGCACCGTCAGGCAAAGGGTGAAAAGGAAGGATGGGCGCCTCATCTAATCTTTGGCTTGAAAGAACTACCTCCCTGTCGACCAACCCGAGGGATGGGAATTCTCTTTCTTCGGTTTATTCTGGAGCTGGAAGATGACTGGGAAGGTGTATGTCACCTTGACGGGTTTCCCGTGCAGGGCGCCGGGTTGCCAGTCGGGCGAGGAACTTACCACCCGGAACGCTTCGTCGTCTAGATACTGGTCGCCGGAAGACTGGACCACCTTGACGTCGTCCAGCTTCCCGTCCTTCTCGATCGTGAACTGGAGCTTCACCGTTCCTTCCGACCCGTAGTTCCGGGACGCCTGCGGATAGACGAGGTGCGCATTGACCCATTTGGAAAAGGCGTTCGGACCGCCCCCTTGGAAAGAGGGTTTCTGGTCCAGGGAGAAGTAATATCCGGGCCGTTCGTCATGGTCAAAGACATAATCGATGCCCAGCACGGCGGCGGAGACCATTTCCGATACATTGCCCTTCTTGCCGTGCTTCTTGGGTTTCCTGACGCCCGCAACCGTCAAGGTGTCTCCCGGCCTTACGTCCAGGGCGTAGAATCCCGGCGCAATCGTCGCGGGTTTTCCGCCCAGACGGACTCTCAGCGTCCCATTTCCGTCTTCCAACGTAAAAATGAATTTGTCCAGATCGTTCATGCCGATCAGTACCGCCCGGACCGTATCCGTCGGTGTCTGCGCAAAAGAGGGAATCAGGCCCAGGGCGCCGAGCCACAGGCATAGGACAATTCGTTTCATATCGAGCATCCGTTCTCAGGCTATGAATGGTCTGAAATCCAACAATACAAAGATATACAAAAAGATGCTATTGCGTATCACCTCCTTTCCTTCTCCTTCCACCCGCCGCAATTGCAGCCGCGTCTACTTCTTGGCCGAATCGTCGTCTTTCTTTGGGATCTTGGAACCGAGGACGAAGAGTGCGCCCATGCCGATTGCGATAAGAAGATCCATGCCCGACAGCAGCAGCGCGTCGGTCCATGATTCCAACTTGCCGGAGCATGCGTAGTAAATGAGCGTTCCGGCAACCATGCCCAAACCGGAACCGGCGAATGCCTTCAGCACTCTTTTCTGTTCACTGTCCAATGCCATAGTACGGTAAATCATTTGATTATCGTGTACGAAACTACTGAGCCTACTGATCTTTCTTCTTTTTCTCTTTCAGATATTCGACAATCCCGGAGAACAAACCGAATACGATTGCGCCTGCAAAATAAAACAGGAAGGGTCTCAAGCCCCTGAAGATGGCATCCAGGACTACAAAAATCACCGCAAAAGATAAAGCGGCGACAATGGCAGTAATGATGTATCTTTTCATATGAATTAGAGATAGGATTATCGTTTGCTGCTCTCATTATCCTGCTTGCGAGCCCCTTTCAAGGTCAGGTACAACTCGGCGGCGAAGATGAGGAGCAAAACAGCTATCAAGATGATGGAAATGGGCCGGTCATGACGGCAGATGCTGCTGATCAGCCAATACACGCCGAAAAGCACGCCAATTGAATACACGACGATGGCTCCGACAGGCTTTTTCATGAGGCTTATTGTTTATTCTCTATTTTGAAGAATCGTACAACACAAAGATATACAAAAAGTTGGAATAGTATACCATCAAGTGCCCGTACAGGTCCAGGTGCGGGACCGGTACGGGCGTTTTGGGGGTGTTTTTGCTTGTATAGGTCCCGTCGATGGACCGGTACGAGCACCAGAAGCGGGTTATTCCGGCGCCCGGCCTCCCACCTTCCTATTCGAACCGGAAAGAGTTTATCGTGAAGAGATTCTTGTCTTTGTCCCCATGGAAACGCATCCGGATCGGTTTGACTCCCTCCAGGTCGGCGCCCACCTCGGCCTCGAGGGTGATCAGGGTCTTTCCGTCGCCCTCCGGGACTTTGAAGGTGGCTACTTGTTCGCCGTACAGATATTCCGAATATACATAGATCATTCCGCCGGCTTCCGGATAGACGGAGAGGATCATTCTTCGGGGCCCGTCCTTGAAGTCAAAGTCTCTCCAGGCGGCGGTGTCGTAGTCTCGGATCTCGCTGAGTCTGTGGTTCTTGTCGATCCTGGCGTGGCCGGTAAGACAGCAGGCCCTCGCCGCGACGGGATCGGATCCGATCGCAAGATAAGGGTCAAGCGGCCGCCCCCCTCCGGTCGAGGTCATCTGCACCTCGGGGATGGAACCGTCGGGAAGGATATCGATCGGCTCGGCGCAACTCTGGCGCATGATGTTTGAGCCTTGCGACGAGCGGTGGTAGAAGACATACCACTGGTCTTTGAATTGCACGACGGAGCCGTGGTTGTTCCATACTCCCGGGTCGCAGCCGAAGTTGTCGATGATGACCCCGCGATAGGTGTAAGGTCCTGTGATACAATCTGATGTAGCGTAGCCGATGCAGGTCGGCATGCCCCGGCGTCCGATGTCTGCGAAGGTCAGGTAATAGGTCCCGTTATGCTTGAACGCCTGGACTCCTTCGTGGAAATGGTGTTCCGCCTCGGTCAGGATGCCGTCCTTGATCGTCGCCGGATCAATCGAGCGCATGTCCGGATTGAGTTTGGCGCATTTGGCGGAGAACTGTCCCCAGAACATCCATGCCTGACCGTCATCGTCGATGAATACCGAGGGGTCGATCTGTTCGGCATGCTCAACCCTTCTGGCATCCTTGAAAGGGCCGAAAGGGGAGTCGCTGACGGCTGTCCCCTCAGGATCCGGGCCGGGCTGGGAATAGAACAGGTAATATTTACCGTCTTTCTCAATGCAGTCGGGGGCATAAAGGATCTCGTCATTGTATTTTATGCCCTCGGAGGAGAAGGAGGGACCTCCCTTCCAATGGATCATATCCTCCGTTGAGAAGACATCGTATTTACTTGAGCAATAATACTTTGTGCTCTCATCTTTCGAACCATAGACGAATAGCGTCGGCTTTCCGTCAATGGTCCATACCCTCGCCTGCGGGTCTGAATTATAAGCCTTATTCAGGAATAACGGGTTTTGCGCCGAGGCACCGAATACGGCTGCAAGAAGCGCCGTCACTGTTGCTGATTGTCTTATATTCATTTAATTAATCTGTTGTTTTTAACAGTGCCTGGCCTCCCAGGAAGACTGTCCGGAGGAAGGGGGTCTGGTAGAGGTAGGGGATCTTCGTGAGGGTCCAGCCGGGGCGGGTGAGGAGGAGGTCGGCGCGTTTGCCGGGGGTGATGGAGCCGGTGATGTCGGAAAGGCCCATGGCATAGGCGCTGTTCAAGGTGCAGGCGTTCAGGGCCTGGACGGGGGTAAGGCGCATCCGGATGCAGCCGAGGGCCATCACGAAGCGCATGTCGCCGGAGGGGGAGGAGCCGGGGTTGTAGTCCGATGCAAGGGCGACGCCGAGGCCTGCGCCGATGAACTCCTTCGCTCGACCGAAGGGGATGCCGAGGAAGAAGGACGAGCCGGGCAGCATTGTCGGCATCGTCTCGGAGCCCCGCAGGACTTCGATCTCCGTGTCCGTCGTCCGCTCGAGATGGTCCACGGAAAGGGCGCCGTGCCTCACGCCCACCTGGACGCCGCCGCTGACGGCGAGCTCGTTGGCGTGGATCTTCGGGCGCAGGCCGCAGGCCGCGCCGGCCGTGAGCAGGCGGTCCGTATCCTCGACGGTGAAGAACCCTTCGTCGCAGAAAACGTCCACGAAATCAGCGTATTCCGCCGCCTGGGGCATCATGTCGACCATCGCCTGCACGTACTCCTCGTGCGTGTAGCCGCGGCCGACGGCATGGGCCCCGAGGAAGGTGACGCGGACGAGCGCCGGGACGGACTCCTTGATGCGGCGGATGACGCGCAGCATCTTGAGTTCGTCCGCAGGGTTGAGCCCATAGCCGCTCTTGATCTCGATGGCACCGGTGCCCTTGCCCATCATCTCGCGGACGCGGGCCATCGACTGCTCGTAGAGCTCGTCTTCGGACGTCTCGTGCAGCAGGTCGGAGGAATTCAGGATCCCGCCGCCCCGGGCGGCGATCTCCTCGTAGCTGAGCCCGTTGATCTTGTCCAGGAACTCGCCGTCGCGGCTCCCCGCATACACGATATGCGTATGGCTGTCGCAGAAGGCCGGGAGGACCATGCCGCCCTGGGCGTCGATAGATTCCCGGTCGGAGCCGGGAATGACGGAAGGGGCGCCACTGGGACCGTCATGGCCGACCAGATCGGCCATCTGGCCGAACCCGGCGATCTTGCCGTCCTCGATGGCGAGCCAGGCGTCGCGGAGCACGCCGGTCTCCGCCATCTCGGCGCCCTGCTTCCGCAGGACGCCCGCCGGCACGATCCCGACGAGTTCGCCGATGTTCTTGATGAGGGTCATAGATTTCTCGACTTCGCTCGAAATGACAAAAGTGGGTTCGCTCGAAATGACAATTACAGATACTGCTCCTGGCGGAGGAACTGGACGGATTTTTCGATCAGGGGGTGCATGTAGGTGTCGTTGTCGATGAAGGGGACGACCTTGCGGTAGTCTTCGAAGATGCGCTCCAGGATGGGGGAGGTCTTCGCCGGGCGGCGGAACTCGAGGGCCTGGGCGGCGTTGAAGAGTTCGATGCCCAGGACGGTTTCCACGTTGTCCACCACGCGGACCAGCTTGGTGGCGGCGTTGGAGCCCATGCTCACGTGGTCCTCCTGGCCCTGCGACGAAGGGATGGAGTCGCAGGAGGCGGGCCAGCAGAGCCCCTTGTTCTGGCTCACGATGCTCGCGGCGGTGTACTGCGGAATCATGAAACCGCTGTTCAAGCCGGGATTGGCGACCAGGTACTTCGGGAGGCCGCGGAGGCCGTGGATGAGCTGGTAAGTGCGTCTTTCAGAGATGCTTGCGAGCTCGGACATCGCGATGGCGAGGGCGTCCATCGGGATGGCGATGGGCTCGCCGTGGAAGTTGCCCGCGGAGATGATCATGTCCTCGTCCGGGAAGATGTTCGGATTGTCCGTCGCGGAGTTGATTTCGTTCTCAATCACCGACTTCACGTAGTTGATGTTGTCCTTCACGGCGCCGTGGACCTGCGGAATGCAGCGAAAACTGTACGGGTCCTGCACGTGCTCCTTGGGCCGACGGATGAGCTCACTGCCTTCCAGGGTAGCGAGGAACCGTTTCCCGGTCTCGATCTGGCCGGTATGCGGCCGCAGGAGGTGCGTCAGGGGCAGGAACGGTTCGATGCGCCCGTCGTAGGCGTCCAGGGACATCGCGGCGATGCGGTCGGCCCACCTGGAGAGCCGCATGCTCTTGAGGAGGGAATAGACCGCGTGGGCGCTCATGAACTGGGTGCCGTTCAGCAGCGCGAGGCCTTCCTTGGACTGGAGCGTGATGGGCTCCCAGCCCTTTTCGGCCCATACTTCCGCGGCGGGACGGACCTTCCCCTGGTACAGGACTTCGCCCAGGCCGATGAGCGGGAGGCTCAGGTGGGCGAGCGGGGCGAGGTCGCCGGAAGCGCCGAGGGAGCCCTGCTGGTACACGACCGGAAGGATGTCCTCGTTGAACATGTCGATGAGCCGCTGCACGGTGATGAGCTGCGCGCCCGAGTGGCCGTAGGACAGGCTCTGGGCCTTCAGGAAGAGCATCAGCTTCACGATTTCCGGGCGGACGGTCTCGCCGGCGCCGCAGGCGTGCGACATCACGAGGTTGTGCTGGAGCTGGGAAAGCTCGTCGGCCGGGATGGTGACATTATAGAGGGAACCGAAGCCCGTGGTGATGCCGTACAGGGGCTTGTCCGGGTCCTTCATCTTTTCGTCCAGGTAGCGGCGGCACTTGAGGATGGCCATCTTCGCCTCTTCCGAGAGGACGAGGGTGGCGTGGTTGTCGATGATTTCTTTCAGGCGCTCGAGGGTGATGCGGCCGGTGGAGATGGTATGGATCATAGTTCGTTCAAGGTTTTACGGAGGAGGATTTCGTCGGCGAAGTTCGGGAGGGTGACCTTGAGCCCGGGGGTGCGGGCCATTTCGCGCTCGATGGCGAAACGGGCGCCCTCGTTCCGGGCCCAGCTGCGGCGGGCGATGCCGTTGTTCACGTCCCAGAACAGCATTTCACGGATGTGGCGGGCGGAGTCTTCGCTACCGTCGATGACCATGCCGAAGCCGCCGTTGACGACTTCGCCCCAGCCCACGCCGCCGCCGTTGTGGATGGACACCCACGTGGCGCCGCGGAAGCCGTCGCCGATGACGTTCTGGACGGCCATGTCGGCGGTGAACTGCGAGCCGTCGTAGATGTTGGAAGTCTCGCGGAACGGGGAGTCCGTGCCGGAGACGTCGTGGTGGTCGCGGCCCAGGACGATGGGCGCGGTGATCTCGCCCTTGCGGATGGCCTCGTTGAAGGCGAGGGCGATCTTGGTGCGGCCTTCGCAGTCGGCGTAGAGGATGCGGGCCTGGGAGCCCACCACGAGGTGGTTCCGGCCGGCTTCCTCGATCCAGTGGATGTTGTCGCGCATCTGGCCGGCGATCTCCTCGGGGGCCGTGGCGGCGATTTCGCCGAGGACCTTCACGGCGAGGGCGTCGGACTTCGCGAGGTCCTCCGGCTTCTCGCTCATGCACACCCAGCGGAACGGGCCGAACCCGTAGTCGAAATAGAGCGGGCCCATGATGTCCTGCACGTAGGACGGATACCGGAAGGTGCCATCGGCCTTGAGGACGTCGGCCCCGGCGCGGGAGCTTTCCAGAAGGAAGGCGTTTCCGTAGTCGAAGAAGTACATGCCTCGGTCCGCGAGGCGGTTCACGGCGGCGACATGGCGTCGGAGCGACGCCTGGACCGCCTCCTTGAACCGCGCCGGCTCTTCGGCCATCATCTTCTTGGACTCCTCGAGGCTGTAGCCCACGGGGTAATAGCCGCCCGCCCACGGGTTGTGGAGGGATGTCTGGTCGGAGCCCAGGTCCACGTGGACGCCTTCGTCCGCGAGGCGCTCCCACAGGTCCACGATGTTGCCTACATAGGCGAGGGAGACGACCTCCTTCCCGGCCACCGCCTTGCGGATGCGGGGGATGAGCTCGTCCAGGTCCGTGTGGAGTTCATCGACCCAACCCTGCGCATAGCGCTTCTCCGCGGCCTTGGGGTTGATTTCGGCGGTGACGCTGACCACACCGGCGATGTTGCCCGCCTTCGGCTGGGCGCCCGACATGCCGCCGAGTCCCGCCGTCACGAACAGCAGGCCGCCGCGGTCGTCGCCGTTCAGGCCTTTGGCCTTCAGCTGCTTCCGCGCGGCGTTCATCACCGTGATGGTGGTGCCGTGGACGATGCCCTGGGGGCCGATGTACATATAGGAGCCGGCCGTCATCTGGCCGTATTGGCTCACGCCCAGGGCGTTGAACTTCTCCCAGTGGTCGGGCTTCGAGTAATTCGGGATGACCATGCCGTTGGTGACGATCACCCGCGGGGCATCCTTGTGGCTCGGGAAGAGGCCCAGCGGATGGCCGGAGTACATCACGAGCGTCTGCTCGTCCGTCATCGTGGCGAGGTACTGCATCACGAGGCGGTACTGCGCCCAGTTCTGGAAGATGGCGCCGTTGCCGCCGTAGATGATGAGCTCGTGCGGATGCTGGGCCACGCGCGGATCCAGGTTGTTCTGGATCATCGCCATGATGGCCGCCGCCTGCCGGGACTTGGCCGGATACTCGTCGATGGGCCTGGCATACATCTCATAGGACGGCCGGAAACGGTACATATAGATGCGACCGTACTTGTGCAGCTCCTCGGCGAACTCCTTCGCCAGCACGGCGTGATGCTTGGCCGGAAAATAGCGCAGCGCATTCTTCAGCGCCAGCACCTTCTCCTCGTCGGTCAGGATATCCTTTCGCTTAGGGGCGTGGTTGATCTCCGGATCATACGGCTTCACCTCCGGCAGCTCCGCCGGAATGCCCGCCAAGATTTCCTCTTGAAACTTATTCATAGTCATTATGTGGTATTAGATTTCTCGACTTCGCTCGAAATGACAAAGAGGGGGCCCTTGTCATTTCGACCGAGCGAAGCGAGTGGAGAAATCTAGTTGTCAATATGCTGATTCACCGCATCCAGCACCCGGTCCTGCAGGGCGAGGGCTTCGGCGACGATGGCGTCGGCGCGCTTCAGGAGCGGTTCGGCGGGGGCTTTGTCGGTGAGGCCGGCGGCGTTGATGCGGACGTTGAGGGCGGCGCCGCGGATGCCGGCGA
>CAMVPS010000056.1:0-12929 GCA_947169405.1 uncultured Bacteroidales bacterium | reverse complement strand
CCCGGAATGACGAGAGGAATATGAAGAAACTGCTCATAGGCGCCTTGGTGATGCTGGTGGCGGCCGGTTGCGTGCGCAACCGGTTCGATTACATCGACATCGCCTCGTCCGAGAAGGCCCTGGCCGCCCTGGAGGCGGGTTTCAAGGCCGTTCCGGACTCGGTGGCCGACGGGCGGACCGTGTTTCTGCTCTCGCAGGGCGTCCCGGTGGCCGATGTGCTCGTGTACGCCGGCGAGACGGGGGATGTCCTTTTCAAGGATCCCGCCGTGCCGTTCGGCTACGCCTGCGAGACCATCGGAACCGACGTGCTGATGGACAGTCTCCACGTGAAGGCGGGGCGCCTTTATACCGATGCCGGCCTCAACGCCCGGATGCTGTACCTGCAGGATGCACGGATGTCGCTTCCGGTGCTGAACAAGATCTCCGAATTTGCGGCCCGCGGGGCTTTCATCGGCGGCGTGAAACCCGCCAACTGCCTCCAAAAGGACGATGAGACCGTTTTCCAACGCACGGTGGAGAAGGTTTGGCTGACGGGGAACGTGATGTCCGGCCGGACGGTGAAGTCCATCCTCAAGGCCGCCGGCGTGAAACCCGACGTCAAGACGAAGGCGGACAGCCTGTATTTCCAGCATCGCCGCCTGCCTGAGGTTGACATCTATCGAATCTGCAACCTGGGCAAGTCCTCCGGGAACGTGAAGCTCCGCTTCCGCGTCCAGGGCCGCCAGCCCTTCCAATGGAATCCGGACACGGGCGAGATCGCGCCCGTGTCCTACAAGCTGAAAAAGCGTTCCACCAAGGTGACGCTCCAGACGGTCCCCGGGGACGACACCTTCCTCGTCTTTGGCTCCTTCGCCGAGCGCAAGAAGCTGAAAGTCAAGTAAATCCACGCTATGGAACTCCTGCCGGTCGCCCTGTACCACGGAGCCCTCGGCTCCAAGTTCGGAATCCCGCGCCAGAGCGGCTTGGTTCCGTCCTTGCAGGGCCGCATCGTGTTCGAGCCGGCTTTCCGCAACCGGGACGCGCTCCGGGGCCTGGAAGGCTTCGACCGCATCTGGCTCATCTGGGGATTCTCCGCGAACAAGCCTGCGAAAGGGGAGTGGCAGCCGACGGTACGGCCGCCCCGCCTGGGCGGGAACGCGGCCGTGGGCGTCTGGGCCTCCCGGTCCCCGTACCGGCCCAACCCGCTGGGGCTCTCCTGCGTGGAGCTCGCAGGAATCGACGGGATGGACCTGCTCGTGAAGGGCGCGGACCTGATGGACGGAACCCCCATCTATGACATCAAACCCTACGTGGCCTACGCTGACAGTTTCCCTGGGGCCCGCTCCGGCTTCGCCGCCGCGGCGCCCGAGGCGAAACTGGAGGTGCGCCTGCCGGAGGGCTTGGCCCTCAGCCCGGAAGAGCGCGAAGCGCTCGTCGGCCTGCTGGCCCTGGACCCCCGTCCGGCGTACCAGGAGGACCCGGACCGCGTGTACGGCCTGCCGTTCGGCGGCAAGGACGTGCATTTCCGGGTGGAAGGCCGCGTATTGACCGTAATCGACTATGCTTAATGTGATCGCCCTCGCCGTGCTGCCGGCCCTGATCCTGCTGTTCTACACCTATCAGCAGGACAAGATGCAGCGGGAACCCGTCAAGATGATCGTGAAAGGCTTCTTCTGGGGCTGCCTCTCGGTCTTCTGCTCGTTCTTCATTTCCGTTCCGTCGATGCACCTCGGGCTCTTCCCGGACGAGATCGGCTCCTTCTGGGACGCTTTCCGCACGGCCTTCTTCGGGGCGGCCATCCCGGAGGAGACGGCCAAGCTCTTCTGCCTGTGGATGTTCCTGCGGAAGAACCCGTATTTCGACGAGCGGATGGACGGCATCGTCTATGCGGTATGCGTGGGGATGGGCTTCGCGGCCTTCGAGAACATCGAGTACCTGTTCGCCGCCGGCACCGACTGGGTGACCACCGGCATCGGCCGTTCCCTGACGGCCATTCCGGGCCATTTCGGCTTCGCGGTCCTGATGGGCTACTATTTCTCGCTGAACCATTTCGACAAGTACCGCGCGCCGATGGCCGGCCTCAAGATGTGGCTGTATCCCGTCCTGGCGCACGGCATCTACGACACCGTCGCGATGATGGCGTCCGTGACGCCCCAGCTGTCCGGGGCCATCACCATCGCCATCCTGCTGTTCTGCTTCCAGATGGTCAAGTGGGCCCGCCAGAGCATGAAGAAGCACCTGATCGCCGACGCCTCCGACTACGGAATGGGCGGCGGCGTGGACATCCAGGGCTGATGCAAGATTCCCGTTTTCAGGGATTTCAGTAAGCGTATGAGAAGAAGGATTTGCCTGTTGGCGGCCGTCCTGGCCGTCTTTTCCGCTGCGGGACAGCCCCGCGGCACCGCCACCGTGAGCGGATACATCACGGACGGGACCTCCGGCGAGACCCTGATCGGGGCCGGCGTCCTCGTGGAGGAATCCGGCCGGAAATCCCCGACCGGCGCCGTCACGAACCCCTACGGCTACTATACCCTGACCATTCCGCGCGGGCAGGTGACCCTGCAATACAGCTATGTCGGCTATGAAAGCGTCGGGATGGAACTGGACCTGCAGCGGGATACGACCGTGAACATCGTCCTGACTCCGGCGGCCGAGATCCGGGAAGCCGTGGTCGTGGCCCAGAAGGACGCCGGCATCCAGAGCACCTACCTCGGCGCCATCGACATCCCGCTCAAGCACATCCAGCGCACGCCGGTCATCTTCGGCGAGGCCGATGTCCTGAAGGCCATCCAGCTGATGCCGGGCGTACAGGGCGGAAACGAAGGATTCACAGGCCTTTACGTCCGCGGCGGCGGCCCGGACGAGAACCTGATTCTGCTGGACGGCGTCCCCATCTACAACGTGGACCACATGCTGGGCGTCCTGTCCGTCTTCCAGACCGAGGCCGTGAAGAAGGTCACCTTGTACAAGGGGTCGTTCCCGGCCCGCTACGGCGGCCGCGTGAGCTCCATCGTGGACATCCGCACGAACGACGGCAACATGAAGGAGACCCACGGCAGCATCGGCCTGGGCGTCCTGACGGAGAAGTTTCATCTGGAAGGGCCCATCCTCAAGGACCGGCTCAGCTATTCCCTCAGCGCCCGCGGCCTGCACACGGTGTTTTTCGACCCGCTCATCCGCTATTTCGGGAAGCGGCTCTCGGACGAGGGCGAAGAGGTCTATGCCAACTACTTCTTCTACGACCTGAACGGCAAGCTCACCTGGCGCCTGTCCGACTCGGACCGCTTCTTCCTGGCCTCCTACAACGGCCGGGACCAGATGAACGTGAAATACACGGAGGACGAATCTTATTACTCGGAAACCGAAGGGTTCAACCGTTCCAAACTGGGGCTCGGCTGGGGGAACAACGTGGTCTCCCTGCGCTGGAACCACGTGTTTTCCAGCCAGTTGTTCGCCAATACGACCGTGGCCTTCAACCGCTACAAGATGGGCGTGAACAGCGGAATGTGGAGTCAAGGAACCAATTATGACGGGACCAAGTACCGCTACGACTTCGACATCGACTATCTCTCGGGCATCCGGGACTGGAGCGGCAAGCTGGATTTCGACTATGTGCCGTCCCCGCGCCACCTCGTGAAGTTCGGCGCCGAATATATCTACCACACCTTCCTGCCGCAGACGCTGACCGCGGTCACCTTCGAGCAGGAGGGCAATGAGCAGGCCGATACCAAGAATACTTACGGGAATACGACCCCGTACAAGGGCCACGACATCTCCCTGTATGCGGAGGACGATTTCTCCCTTACGGACCGCCTGACGGTCAATCCGGGCCTGCATCTGTCCCTGTTCAACACCGACGGAAAGAGCTACTGGAGCCTCCAGCCGCGGGTTTCGGCCAAGTATGCGTGGGACGGCGGCTGGTCGCTCAAGGCGGGCTATGCCCGGATGGCGCAGTATGTCCATCTCCTGAGCTCCGCGCAGATCGCCCTTCCCGTGGACCTGTGGGTGCCCATCACCAAGGACATCAAGCCGGTCACCTCGGACCAGTTCTCCGCCGGCGTCTATTATGACGGCATCAAGGGCTGGGAGTTCTCGGTCGAAGGCTATTACAAGGCGATGCACAACATCCTGGAATACAAGGACGGGACGCTGATGATCGCGACGAACACCGGCTGGGAGACCAAGGTGGAGATGGGAACCGGCCGGGCGATGGGCCTGGAGTTCTTCGTCCAGAAGACGGCGGGGCCCCTGACCGGTTGGATCGCCTACACCCTGGCGAAGTCCGACCGGCTGTTCCCGAACGGGTCCATCAACCTGGGGGAGCGGTTCCCCTACAAGTATGACCGCCGGCACAACTTCAACATCAACCTGAACTGGCAGGTGACCCCGCGCATCGACCTGAGCGCCACCTTCGTCTTCGCGACGGGTGGCACGACGACGCTCCCTGTGCGGCAGACGGCCACCCTGGCGCCGGGCAGCGACTGGGTGCAGACCGCGGATTTCGTGCAGCATCGGAACAATTACCGCCTGCCGGCGAGCCACCACCTGAACGTGGGCGCGAACTTCCACCGCAAGAAGCGGCACGGGGAGAGGATCTGGACCCTGGGCGTGTACAACGTGTACAACCAGATGAATCCGAACCTGGTTTTCCTCCACTACGAGACCAGGCGGCCGACGCCCGAGGCCGAGCCCGAAACGAACCTCGTGATGGAGAAGGTCACCATCCTGCCCATCGTCCCTTCCGTCAGTTACACCTATCAATTCTGAGCCGCCATGAGAAAGATCCTATCGTTATTGACGCTCGCTTTCCTCGCGGCGGGATGCTACAAGGAAATCCGGATCCCCACCGAGGACAAGGACCCGGTGCTGGTGATGAACGCCCAGATGGACAATCTGGAGGAAACGCACGTGGTGAACCTGTCCCGCAGCCTCCTGAGCAAGGTGGAACCGTTCCCCGGCGCCCAGGTGAAAGTATATGTCAATGGCTCCCTGGTGGCGGAAGCCGTGGAAACGGCAGAAGAATACGCCTGGAACAGGACGGCCTACGAGTTCAGGGCCACGTTCAACCCCGGGGACGAAGTGCGCATAGAAGCCACGAAAGACGCTTTCAACGCGTCCGCCACGGTCCTCGTCCCGCCCGCCGTCGCCGTCGCTTCCGTGGACACGTCTTCGGTCCGGATGACCTATCTGGACCAAACGTCGGATTTTATCCAGCTGAAAGCCCGTTTCAAGGATTTGCCCGGCGATTCATGGTATGGTGTGGACAACCGCACTTCCGAAAGGTGGGAGTATCTGGACGAGGAAGGGAATGTCATTCCCGGCTATATCGCAAGTACAAGCGACCGTGGCTATATCGAGACCGGTTTCGATCCGGTCATCAGCGAAGGAGCCGGCAAGACATCCGGGAGCGACCTCACCGCCCTGCTCTCCGTCGAAAATACCTATCACTGCTTCTCGGACGCTCCGATTGCCGGAGAGGAGTGCACCCTCCGGGTGATGACATATCCATGGAATGTCTATCTGGGCGATCAGTATGGGCTGCTCACTCCCCAGGTGCTTGTAGATGATCCGGACTCCTGGTCCATTCTCTCGAAACTGCCGTTCCGCGTCCATCGGGAATGTTTCTTCCGGCTCCGGAGCCTGGACTTCTCCCAGTACCATTATTTGAAAGCGCTGAACAATCTTGAGACTTTCGGCACGGAAATGAGCTTCCTCGTGGAGCCTACGACCCTTCCTTGCAATGTGGAGGGCGGCCTGGGCTTCGTCGGCATCGAGACCATCACGGAATTCCCGTACGCCCGTTTCGAGCGGGAATACGAGCCGATGGACACGATCTATTACTGATTTACAGGTCGATGTCGAGCCCGATGCACACGGCGAAGTCCCGGCCGTTGCGGTGGGTCAGTTTCCACATGCAGTCCACCCGGAGGAGGTGGAAGATGTTCGCGATGCCGACACCCGCCTCGACGTAGGGCGTCTCCAGGGAATTGAGGCCCGGCATCAGCAGGAAGGGCGCGCCGCCGCGGTTCTTCTCCGAGATGGTGCCCCAGGCGCCGCGCACGGAGACCACCTCGCGGAGGTCCAGCTTCTTGACGAGCGGGATGATGCCGAACAGGAGACCGTTGAAATTGTGCTCGTAGAAGCCCGTCAGCCAGCGGTCGGACCCGAATTCATAGTAGTTCATCATCGAGAAGGCGTTCCGGTCCGTCAGCTTGACGACCGGGCTGCCGAAGAGTTGGCTCTGGTTGCCTTCGTGGAGCTTCAGGAGCGGGTAGGGGACGGAACCCAGGATGGCGCCGCCGTTCAGGTGGAACCGGCCGAAGCCGATGACCCCGGCGGGGATGCGCCAGTCCACGGTGAGTTCCCCGCGGAGGAAGGAGCAGTCGTCCGCCGTGATGCCCTTGATGCCGCCCAGCAGGTCCACGGAGATGATCGGGTAGCGGGTGAAGATGTAGGACTTGTCGAAGACGCCCCGGTTGATGCGCTCGTCCCAGGAGAAACGGCCCGTCCAGTGAATCTGGTTCGCGGAGAAGCTGCCGGCCGCCGTTCCGTCGGGACGGATGAGCGGGATGTCCGGATTGCCATAGATCCTGAGGTGCTGGAGGGTGAGGGTGGAGTTGAAGCTCGGGCTGAACTCGTACTCGTGCATCACCTGGGCCTTCAGGACCATCCCCTGCTTGTCGAAACCGCCCGGCGCCAGGAGGGAGTTCACGATGTTCTTCTCCGTGAACACGCCCGAGCCGCGTCCGAGGCTTTCGTAGTCCTTGCTCGCGGAGACCGTGATCTTGTTCGTCCGCTTCTGGTTGTCGCCCAGCATGAACTCGGTGGCGCCGCCCCATTTCCAAAGCTTGTCCTGGAATCCGTAGCCGCCGAACGCGGAGAAGCGGACTTTCCGGCTGAATTCCTTCGTGGTGTGGCC
The DNA here is from genome assembly GCA_947169405.1 of uncultured Bacteroidales bacterium. GTDB lineage: Bacteria > Bacteroidota > Bacteroidia > Bacteroidales > UBA932 > Cryptobacteroides. Next base: position 6,031 of record CAMVPS010000056.1, on the reverse strand, counting down.
GCCCAGCTGCAGGCGGAGGCCTTCCGTGTCGTTGAAGGTCAAAGTGCGCTCCCACGGGCCATAGCCGATGCCGATCTTCGTATCCTCCAGGTAGCCGGTGGCCAGCATGTTCCCGAGGGCGGAGAGCCATTTGAAGGAGCTCCGGTCCTTGAGGCGTTCCACCGTGGTGAAGATCGCCAGTTCCCGGTTTGTCAGGGGCTGGGGGCGCACTTCCGCCCACCAGGTTTCCTCCTTGTCGGGCGCTTCGCCCGCTTCCACCTTGTCGCCGCCGGTCATTTCCTCCAGGCCCGGGAAGGGGCCCGGCTCGTAGGAGGTGTATTTCAGGTCGCGGTTGACCTGGACGGAGATGATGGTCACCTGGTCGTTGAGATGGGCCGCGAGATCCAGGAACATCTGTTCGTTGTCGAAGAACCAGGTTCCGTCCTCCCGGCGGGCATAGGTGCCGTCCACGGAGAGATTCCGGACCCAGTTGACGTTGGAGGCGGGGGACAGCCGGCAATGGACGGATTGGATGGCGTAGTCTTCTGCGTCGATCTCCATCCGGCCCTCGAAGGTCGGGGAGGTGATCAGTTTCTTCGGATAGAAGACGACGGAGTACGTTTTGCGTCCGCCGAAGGAGAGGCTGTCCGTCAGGCTGTAGTTATAGAAAAGGTGGCCGGCGGAACTGGCCGGGGAGGGGACGCTGATGTTGAGCACGGGCACGATGTCCCGGTAGAAGTTCATCCGGAGGGTGGAGGAGCCGGTGAACTGGCGGAGGATGTTCTGCTGGTCCAGGCCGGAGATGCGGCTGGCCTCGAAGACTTCCTTGTCCACGGCGGGCTCCTTGCTGTGGTACCGGTGGAGGACCGCTTCGGAGAGCAGAACCGGGATGTAGCCGTTGAAGGTCGTGGAATCCTCCAGGTCCGCGATCAGCTCGCTGCGCTTGCGGAAGATGGCCTTGCCGACGATGTTGTCCACATTGGCGAGGGCGAGCTCCACCTTGCTGTAGATGTCGGCCTGCCAGGCGTCGCGGCTTTCCGGATCGTGCTCCGCGCGGCGGGCCTGCAGGTTATAGAGGATGGAGCGGAGCTGGAGTTCCTTCTCTTCACCGCCGAAGACCATCCCGTCCGGGGTCAGCTCGAAGTTCACTTCCGTGTCGGTCCCTTCCTTGACCGGGAAGGAGCCCTTTCCGTAGCCGACGACCGTGGCGCTGACCTGGGAGACATTGACCTTCTCGGCGGCTTGGATGGAGTAGACGCCCGCGGAATCCGTGTAGACGCCGATCATCGTCCCGTCGAAGAAAACCGTGGCATAGGGGATTCCCTGGCCGGTCCGGGCATCCGACACCTTTCCCCGGACCCGGGTCGTCTGGGCGAACAGCCAGACCGGGGCCAGGAACAGGACGAGGAACGCTATGAGGCGGTTTTTCGGCATAATCTCTCAAATATACGCATTATTTGGCAAATCTTCAAAAGAACTAGCTGTAGAGGAGGTCCAGGAGCCAGAGTTTGGCCTTTTCGGGCAGGATGCGGACGAGCAGGCCGACGGCGCCGTAGTCGATCCGTGGTATCACCCGGACGGCCATGTGCTTGCGCCGGAGCTGCTTGCAGACCGCCTTGCCGATGACTTCCGGGCTCATCCCACCCAGTTCGTCCTTCTCGATCTTCGCGAGGTTCCGGTCCATGCGGGCCCGGTAGGGCGAGCCGGGATCCTGGGCGGCGGCGGTGAACTTCCGGGCCGCCGTGAAGCCGGTGGCCACGTCCCCGGGCAGGACGCTGCAGCACTCGACGCCCGTTCCCTTGAGCTCCATCTGCAGGGACTCGCTCAGGGAAAGGAGGGCGGCCTTGGCCGCGGAATAGAAGCCCTGGAACGGGAGCTGGAGGATGGCCATCACCGAGGTGATCGTGACGATGCGGCCGAACCCTTGCCGGCGGAAGACCGGCAGGCAGGCCTGGATGGTCTTGAGGGAACCGAAATAGCAGGTTTCGAACTGGTAGCGGGCCTCGGCGTCGGTCGATCCTTCGATGGGACCGTAGATGCCGTTGCCGGCGTTGCAGACGACGGCGTCCAGGTGCCCTTGCTCGCTGACGATGCGTTCCACGGCGCTCTTCAGGGAGGCCTCGTCGTTGACATCCAGCTGGATGGGGATGATGCGGGGGGCGGGTTTCTCGACGGTTCCGCGGCGGGAACCGGCATAGACGGTGATACCCGCCTCGGCGAGCAGCCGGGCGGTGGCGGCGCCGATGCCGCTGCTGCCGCCCGAGATCAGGGCGACGCTTACTTTCTTGATTTCCATAATTCGGATCGTTTGACAAAGCTTTCCGGGAACGGCAGGTCGTAGACGCTGCTCCGCAGGAAGGCCTTGAATGCTTGTAAATCAGGGTATTGCTCCTGCTGCTCGACGGAAATGGGGGCGCCGATCCCCACGCGCGGGCTGCTCCCGCGCTTGTTGAACACTTCGTGGAACAGGCGGACGAAGCGCACCCGGTAGTCGATGAGGCCGAGCGCGTAATAGAAGCGGGAATTCCGGTCGAAGAACCGGACGGGGACGATGGGGACGCGGGCTTTCCGGATGAGCCGGATGGCCGCGTCCTGCCAGTCGCGTTCGCTGAGGATCCAGCCTTGCCGCGGCTTGAGGTCCGCGACCGCGCCGGACGGGAACAGGCACAGGGGGCCGCCTTCCCGCAGCTGGAGCAGGGCGTTCTTGACCCCGTTGATGCTCGTGTCCGACAAGCCCTTGCTGGCGTTGGTGAGGGGATTGACTGCGATGAAGCTCGGTGCGAGGCCCGGAATCCAGGTGAGCATCTCATTGACCATCACCTTCGTCTCCGGCCGCTGATGGCCGAAGAGGTCCAGCAGACAGATGCCGTCGATATGGCCATACACGTGGTTCGCGATGACGATGAACGGCCCGTCCGGCAGGGATTCCAGCCTTTCGGGGTTTCCGACGCGGAAATCGATGCCCACGTCGTCCAGGATGGCCTGGGCGAACGGGGGACCGTACGGAACGCCGGCCGTGTCCAGCCGGTCATGCAGGGCGTTGACCTTCGAGATGCCGGTGATCCCGGCGGCGAGGCGGAACAACACGTCCCCTTTCCGTCCTTTGAAAACGGGGGAGAGCCTTTCAGCCGCTTGCTGCCGGGTGATGACGACCATGGACTAGTCCTTGTCGAAGGGCTTCGGCGGGTCGATGCGCTTGAAATAGCGGATGTCCCTGATGAAGCTCACCAGGTAGAAGAAGAAGAGGATGAAGGCGACGGCGACGGCGATCCCGTCCAGGATGCCGAAGTCGAACTCGTTGTGGAACAGGACGATATGCGTCTTCCAGCGGGACAGGGCCGGGATGTAGATGAACGCCGTGTTCACCAGGATGGCGAGGATGCGGAATTCGGTGGGGCCGAGGCCGCCGTAGGTGAGGCGGTGCTCCCCCTTGAGGTAGCAGTCGATGTACACATAGACGCTGAGCGCCAGGTAGGCGACCAGGACGCCCGCCATGAAAGTCATGTTCACGAGCGGGGAGGTGCCCACGCCGGCGAACATGATGCACTCGTTGATGACATCCACGTTGTGGTCGATGAAGAAGCCGTAGGTCTTCCGCTGGGTGTTCCGGACGCGGGCGAGGCTGCCGTCCAGCGAGTCGCCGAACCAGTTCACCACGAAGCCGAAGGAGGCGAGCCACAGCCAGTTCAGGCTCAGGTTGGAGAGGGCGTAGCCGGTGGCGACGATGGCCGCGCCCAGGAATCCGACGAAGGTGAGCATGTCGGACGTCACCCAGGCCGGCAGGCGCTCCGCCAGCCAGACCAGCGCTTTCTTTTCGTATGGGTTGAGGATTGATGTCTGGATCCGTTTCGCTTGTTTGATTTCTTCTTGACTCTTTTTCATAATTGAGCAAAGATACGAAATATTCCGGTTTGTTGGGTCATTCGGACAATTCTTCGTATCTTTAGCCTATGAAACTCAAGCGGAAAACCAAGTTCTGGCTGGTCGTGTCGGCCATTCTCGCCCTCCTGGTGAGCCTCCTTGTCCTGTGGACCGTCCACAAGGTCAAGGATTGGCGCTGGCGCCATGCCGGGCCCATCGAGAACCACCCCGTCCGCATCTGGGACGTGAACTTCGCGAAGGAGTTCAACGACCTGAACGACGTACAGCTCGCGGTCGCGCAGGCCGTCGGCGTGCCGCCGGTGGAGGACCGCGCCGCCGCCGAGCAGATGACCCGGCGCCTGGTGGAAATCAAAGACAACGACCTGTACAGCGTGGACGAGCTCACGCACTCGATCCCGTTCCTGGTCCCGTCCGCGGCGGAGCTCCTGGACCGCATCGGCCGGAACTTCCAGGATTCCCTAGCCGCCAAGGGATTGAATCCCAACAAGCTGGTCGTCACCTCCGTCCTTCGCACGGAGGAGGACGTCCGCAAGCTCCGGAAGGGGAACATCAACGCCTCCGAGAATTCCACGCACCGCTACGGTACGACCTTCGACCTTTCCTATTGGCACTATGTCAAGGTCCCCGAACTCCGGGAACGCCCCTATGCGGACGTTCCCCCGGAATACCTTCGCGCCACGCTCTCGCAGGTCCTGAAGGACCTCCACGACGAGGGCGCCTGCTACGTGAAATACGAGAAAAAGCAAACCTGTTTCCACATAACCGTCAGAAAATGAAAAAGTTACTTCTTGTCTTCGCCGCCCTGGCGGCCCTCGTCTCCTGCAAGAACGCCGTCAAGGACGCCGACAGCGAGTACGCAGTGGACATGATCAAGAAAGGGGAGGCGATCCCCGCCTTCTCGCTGAAAGACCGCGCGGACGCGCTCCACAGCCCGGACGAATTCGCCGGGAAGTACGTCGTGTACGATTTCTGGGCCACCTGGTGCCCCGACTGCCGGGCGGACGTCCCCGCGATGAAGGAACTGTATGCGAAGTACGGTGACAAGGTCACTTTCGTGGGCATCTCTTTCGACACGGATCCGGAGAAGCTGGACGCCTATGTCGCCGAAAACGGCATCGCCTGGCTGCAGCTGAGCGATTTCGTCGCAAAAAAGGAATCCAAAGTCGGGGAAGATTTCCGCGTCAAATGGATTCCTTCGATGTATCTCGTGGGCCCGGACGGCAAGGTGCTGCTCGGGACCGTGATGGTGGACAAGCTAAGACTTGCGCTGGAAGCGCTTTAGGATCGCCTTGATGGCCCGCCAGCCAATCTTCCGGAAGGAGTTGGTGTGGCGGTCGATCTTCTCGGGATACAGTTCCTCGAACGCGATGAGGATGCCGGAGTCCAGGACGTCGGCGAACTCGTCGTTGATGCCCGTGCCGAAGTAGATCATCGACGGGGACAGGTTCATATAGGTGTTCACCAGCGGCGGAATGCTCACGCCGAGCTTCAGGACCTCGGTCTTGAGGATCTTGTAGTCTTCCTTGTAGTCCTTTCCGTTGAAGAGCTTGTTGAAACGGCGGGGGTTGTTCACCTTGACCTCCTTGCGGATCTTGATGAGGTTCGCCTTCTCGCCGAAGTATTTCCGGAGGAAGTACATCACCATTTCCCGGGCCTCGGTGTTGTATTCGGGATAGATGGTCATCTTCCCGAAGAAGTACTTGACGCGGTCCTTGTACAGCACGCCGAGGGCGGCGATGCCGTCGAAGAGGTTGTCCAGGGCGTACAGGCTCTTGGAGCCCGCCTTGGAGCTCTGGTATTCCACCGAAACGAAGGAACGGCCGAGTTCGAGGGTGTAGGGGAGGTAGTCCCGGAGGAACTTCTTCGTGAACTCGAACATATGGGCGGAGGTCAGGATGGGCTGGCCGAAGCGGTCGTACACGGCATCGTCGCACAGGCAGAAGCGGTAGCCCCCGATGATCTCCTCGGCCTCGGGGTCCCAGAGGACCAGTTGGCGGTAGCCGTAGGCGGGATCGGTGTCGAACTTGTCGATGTCCAGGGCTTCGCCCGTGCCGCCGCCGTCGTTGCGGAAGGCGATCTCCCGCAGACGGCCGATTTCCCGGATGACGTTCACGGCTTCGGGGCCGACGACATAGAGCTGGTTGCCGGCGCGGTTCGTTTCCCGCAGGTG
>CAMVPS010000055.1:0-13099 GCA_947169405.1 uncultured Bacteroidales bacterium | reverse complement strand
CTTTGTCACGAAATTTGCTTATATTTGAAAGCAGTTGAGTCGATGAGAGGCAGCGCGCCGCCCGCGGAAGGCCCCCTCCTCGTGACGGAAAAGGGCAGGCCCCTGTATCCCAACTACGTGGACCGGACCATCAAGGCGGAACTCGACGGCTACGGCATCACCGGGAGGAAATCCCCCCACGTGCTCAGGCATTCGGTCGCCACGGCCCTCCTGGACGACGGCGCCGACCTGAACTCCATCAAGGAGATGCTCGGACACGCGTCCCTCGCCGCCACGCAGGTGTACACGCACAACTCCGTCGACCGGCTGAAAAAAGTGTATAACAACGCCCATCCCAGGGCAAAAAACGGAGGCTCAAATGATTAATGTGAAGTCCCTGAAGTTCGATGCAGATGAGAAGCTGCTCGCATTCGTGGAGAAGAAAGTCGGCAAGGTGGAGAAGTTCTTCGACAACCTCGGCGACATCGATGTCACCCTCTCCCTCTCCCCGGAACCCGAGAACAAGGTCGTCCGGCTCCAAACCCGCGTCCCGGGTGAAGACCTCGTGATCGAACGGAACGCCAAGACCTTCGAAGAGGCCGTCACCGAGGCGGCCGACGCGATGAAGGAAAAGATCGTCCGCGCCAAGGAGCGGCGCTTCGAGAAATAATCTTCGCAGATTTTCTGACGGCGGCCTTTCGGGGCCGCCTTTTTTATTTCACCGGCGTGAGCCCCAGCTCCGCGGCCTTTTCGCGCATCAGCGCGTCGGCGGCCTCGAAGGTGTTGGGAATGTCGCCGTCCAGGATGGCGTTCTTGACGCACTCCTTGATCTGGCCGATGGTGTTGCAGGGGCCGATGCCGAAGACCTCCATCACGTAGTCGCCGGTGATGGGGTTCTTCCAGTTGCGGATCTTGTCCTTCTCCTCCACCTCCACCAGCTTCTCCTTCACCAGCTGGAAGTTGCGGTGCAGGCGGGCGACCTTCGCGGGGTTCTTGGAGGTGATGTCCGCGTGACAGAGGAGCATGAGGTCGTCGATGTCGTCGCCGGCGTCGAACAGGAGCCGGCGCACCGCGGAATCTGTCACCTCGTCGTCCACGAGGGCGATCGGGCGCAGGTGCAGGTTCACCAGCTTCTGCACGTACTTCATTTTCTCGTTCAGGGGCATTTTCAGGTCTTGGAAGATCTTCGGGACCATCCGGGCGCCGATGACTTCGTGCCCATGGAAGGTCCAACCCTGGCCCGGCGCGTAGCGCTTGGAGGCGGGCTTGCCGATGTCGTGCAGGAGCGCGGCCCAGCGGAGCCAGACATTCGGCTCGCCTTCCTCGTTTTCCGCCACGTTGTCAAGCACTTGCAAGGTATGGGAGAAGTTCTCCTTGTGGCCCTTCCCCTCGACGGTCTCCACGCCCTTGAGCTGCACCAGCTGCGGGAGGAACTGCTCCAGCAGGCCGGTTTCGTCCATCAGGCGGAAGGCCATCGACGGTTTCCGGGTGACGAGCATCTTGTTCACCTCCTCCACGATGCGCTCGGAGGAAAGGATCTTCAGCCGGTCCTTCATCGCCCGCATCGCTTCCAGCGATTCCGGGACGATGGTGAAAGGGTGTTCGGGGGTGGAGAGCTGCGCGGCGAAGCGGATGGCGCGGAGCATGCGCAGCGGGTCGTCGCTGTAGGTCTGTTCAGGCTGGAGCGGGGTGCGGATGATGCCGGCCGCGAGGTCGCGGATGCCGCCGAAGGGATCGACCAGGGCGCCGAAATCCTCCTTGCACAGGCTGAACGCCATCGCGTTGATGGTGAAATCCCGCCGCAGCTGGTCCTCCTCCAGCGTCCCGTCCTCCACGATGGGCTTCCGGGAATCGCGGTTGTAGGACTCCTTGCGCGCGCCCACGAACTCCACCTCGATGCCCTTGTAGTGCAGCATCGCGGTGCCGAAGTTGCGGAACACGCTCACGTTCGTATGGACCTTCGCCGCCACGGCTTCCGCGAGGGCGATGCCGCTCCCCTCCACGACGATGTCGATGTCCGTGTTGGGACGGCCCAGGAAGCAGTCGCGGACATAGCCGCCGATGACGAAGGCGCGCACCCCGAGGTCTGCCGCCACGTCCGACACCAGCTTGAAGACCGGCGCGTCCAGGTATCCTTGCGTTATCGTCGACATAGCATATCCTCCCAGAGCGGGGCCTTTTCCACGAAGACGAACCCGTCCGTGTGGCGCTCGAACATAAAGGTCTTCAACCCGTTGGTAATCACGATGTAACGCACGTCCAGCGCGTTGTTGTAGCGGATGGCCTGGTCCACCACCTCCTGCGTCAGCTCCACCTCCGGCCGCTTGCATTCGACCACCAGGAGCGGATGCGCCTGCCGGTCATAGACGATGAGGTCGGCCCGGTAGTCGAGGCCGTTCCAGGACAGGGAAACTTCGCTCATCATCATGTGCTCGGGCACCTTCATTCCCTCGTGCAGGACGGAGATGAACCACTGCCTGACCTCCTCCTCGGGGGTCAGCCGGACGCTCTTTTTCCGGAGCGGGTCCCAAACCATGTCGCTGTGAATCATACGCTACAAAGGTAATAAGATTTCTGTCATTCCGTGCGAAGCGAAGGAATCTACTTGCGCGCTTTGCGAAGGGCCTTGCGGATGACCGGGAGAACGAGGTCCACATAGCGCTGCATGCCGAGGTCCGTCAGGTGGATCGTATCGGCGGTGGTCTCGCCGTCCGGCATCGTCATCGCCGCGGCAGGAATGTAGAAAATCAGTTTCTCCCCCTGGCTCTGCAGGCGCTCGAAGAGGGCTTTCTGTTCAAAGTTCTTATCCTCCACCTCCTTCCGGATGGCACTGTCGAACAGCGTGTGCGGGAAGATGACATCTTCGATGAAGATCACCGGCACGTCGGGATGCGCGTCGCGGAGGATGCGGAAGAATTCCTCGCCGTGCTCCTTGATCATCGGAGCGTAGGCGTTGGGCGCGTAGTCCAGCACATACACGGCCGGATCGGGCACGGAGGCCATCAGGCGGGCGATTTCCGGGTCCAGCAGGGCGTTCCCGCTGAAGCCCAGGTTGATGACCTCGCGGTCCAGGGCGCGAGAAATCATATTCGTATGGGCCATGCCCGGCCGGCTCGCGCTGCACCCTTGCAGGATGCTGGTGCCGTACATCACGACCGGGCGTTCCGTGCGCGGCGTCGCAGCGAGCGGCTGCTCCAGGGAGGCCCCTTCATCGACCCCGATCTCAAGGGAATCGACCCCGTCATACAGCGACAGGTAAAGCATGTACTCCCGCCACTCCGGGGTCATGTTCTTGACCAGGCAGTCGGTGCTCGTCTTCTCCTGCGAGGGCCGTCCGACGCCGGCGGGACGCCAGACGCCGTCGACCAGGATGTAAAGGTCCAGTCCCCGGACGCCGGTCGGATTCATGTTTGACAGCCAGCTTCCGTAGGTCGATGTCCACCGCGCGTGAATGGACGTGGAGTTGGACCGGAAGCGGATGTACAGGCCTGCGCTCTGGGTGCCGAGGCGCCAGACGGCAGGGCGGGAAACGCCCTCGAGGGCGGCCGGAAGCCGCTGGTAGCGGGTTTTCGTCGCATCGGACGCCTTTCCGTACACGGGGAAGGCCGATGCGTCCGTGAACACCTGGGCGGACAGGTTCAGCGCCAGGAAAGCGGCGGCGAGGAGGGTCAGGATCTTTTTCATAGCAGGGGTCCGGCGTAGATTTTCAGGACGGTATAGCGCAATTCCTCCGGAACGGAGGCGAGATGGGCTTCGAAGGCGGCCTTCTCCCGCGGCGTATAGCCGCCCCACGAATTGCCTTCCAAGTAGTCCGCGGCGATGCGGTTGTTCGGCCAGATCTTGTACCCGGCCCGGATGCGCCGGTCGATCAGGCCCGCCGTCTCGCGGCAGAAAGTGTTGACGGGAAGGTCCTGCCAGGGGGCGAGGTCCTCCGGCGTCACCGGGTCGCAGACCGTATAGTGGACCCGGCCCTTGGGCTGGGTGATGCCGGTGAGGATGCTCTTCAGGTCCTCCCCGGGCTTCTTTTCGTAATAGCGGTCCCGCTCCAGGGCGGTCAGCTCCGCCGCTTTCAGCACGTCGCAGGGCTCCCATTCATAGGAAACGGCGAGCGGCACGATGTGCAGGTCCAGGATGTCGCCCGCCAGCGAGAACATCTTGATGATGCCCTGGTCCGTCGCGTCCACCCCGTCCTTCGTCCGCCCGTTCCGCTGGGCGATCCAGACGGACTCCCCCTTTTCGGTGATGGTCCACCGGATGTACTCCGACAGACGCACGGAACTGGTCAGGAACGCCCGCGGGGAGGAGACCGTCGACGGCCGCTCCACCCGGAACATCTTGTTGGACTTGCCGAAATCCACCACCAGGCCGCCCTGCATCAGGTTCGCCCCGAAGGTGATCTCGGACGTCCGGAGACCGGCGCGGCGCAGCAGCACCTGCAGGAAAGCGGCGTCCATCACGATGTCGCGGTGGTTGGAGACGAAGAGATAGCTCACCGCAGGGTCCAGCTTCTCCATGCCCTCTACGATCACCCCGTCAGTCGTCTTGTCCATCAGGGCTTCCACCACGGGCATCATGAAACGGACTTGGAACTCCTCCACGTTCCGGCAGGAAACCACGGTGGAGACCACCTCCTCGAACGGTTTTTCCGGGAACAGATAGCCGCACACCACCCGGAACTCGGGATAGGCGACGAGACGCTGCATCGCGGCCGGAATCTCCGCGTCGGTATAGGGGCGGATGTCGTCAAACATGCTTCGGTCGGTTGTCGATGAATTTCACGGGTTTGCGGGACTTGGCGGGATACAGGATGGCCGCCACCTCCGCCGGAGGGCAGACCTCGATGCGGGGCGCCACCCGGATACGGGAGCGGAAGCGGTCCTTGAGGTCCTTCACGGCGTCGAACTCCGGCTGGTACTTGAGGCCCAGCTTCACGAGCACGTCGTCCGTGCCGGCGTCGCTTTCATCGACGATGACCACGTAGTTCTCCACATAGTCCGCATTGTCCAGCACGTCGTTCACGGCCGGCGGATAGAGGGTGGTACCCTTGAGCTTGATCATATTGTTCTTGCGGCCCACAAGCGGGGTCAGGCGGTACGACCAGCGGCCGCACTTGCACTGCTCAGTGACCTTCGCGGCCATGTCGCCCGTGCGGAAGCGCAGGAGCGGCATTCCCTCCACGCCCAGGGTCGTGACCACGATCTCGCCCACTTCCCCGTCGGGCACCGGCAGGTTGTCCTCGCCGATGATCTCCACGATGATGAGCTCCGGATGGACGTGTCCGCCGCAGCCGTAGGGGCACTCGGAGAAGGTCGCGCCCATCTCGGTGGAGGAATAGGTCGCGAACAGCTCCACGTCCCATTTCTCCTTGATCCGGCGGCCCAGGAGGTTCAAGTCGAACTGCTGGTCCCGCAGGCCCTCGCCGATGCCGATGATCCGCCGCACCGAGGAGTTCCGGTAGTCGATGCCGTGCTCCTCCGCGTACTGGATCAGGCGCAGGATGAAGGACGGGACGCACATGATGGTGTCCGGCTTCAGCCGTTGGATGGTGTCCCACTGCAGTTCCGGGATGCCGTTGCCCACGCGGATGATGCTGGCGCCGAGCTTCCGGATGCCCAGGAAGTAGGCCAGGCCCGCCATGAAGCGCTTGTCGATGGTGGTCATCAGCTGGACGATGTCCCCGGGCTTTACGCCGGCGCACGCGAAGGATTTCTCTTCGTTGAACGCGAGGCGGTCCAGGTCCTTGTCCGTGCAGCCGAAGGTCACGGGGTCCCCCAGCGTGCCGGAAGTCGTGACGTAATCCACGATCTTCTCCTTGGGGCAGCACAGGAAATCGTCGTTGAACAGCTGCAGGTCCTTCTTTTCGGTGAAGGGAATCTTCACCAGGTCCTCCAGCGTCCGGATCTTCGCGATGTCGATGTGATAGCTCTCGAACATCCGCTGATAGTACTTCGAATGTTCGGCCAAGTATTGCAGGGCCCCCGCGAGGCGCCCTTCCTGATAGGCCTTGATGGCTTCGGGCCTCTGGAACTCAATGTCTTCCATAGTCGATCTCTGCTATCCAATCGAGGAACTCGGCCTGCCAACGGGCCGTTTCCTCCGTAAATTTCTCTTTGTCGGCGCCGAACCCGTGACCGCCCACGTGGTACCGGATGGTGCGGTGCGGCACGCCCTGCTCCGTCAAGGCATCATCCAGCAGGTCCGCATTGTGCGGGTCCACCACCGGGTCGTCGTCGCAGCGGAGCAGGAACACGGGCGGCGTATCGGGCCGCACGTGGCACTCCAGCGAAAGGGAGTCCCGCATCACTTGGTTCCCGGTCCTTCCATCCCCCAGCAGACCGCGCCGCGAGCGGGCGTGGGTGCTGGGATCGCGCATGGACACGACCGGATAGATGGGCGCGACGAAATCCGGGCGCAGGGGCGTTCCCGCCGCACACTCCGTGAAATCCGTCCCGAAAAACTCCGCCGCCGACATCACCAAGTGTCCGCCTGCGGAAAAGCCCATCGCCCCCACGGGACCGTCATACTGCCGCCGGACCAGGGTGATGGCCCGCTGCAGGTCCGCGATCATGTCCGGATGGCGGTTGCCGCCGAACACGGCTCGCGTATGGAACGTGAAATTGAACCAGCCGCCCGTACGGTACAGGAGCACATAGGCGGCGAAGCCCTCGGAGGCGAGCCACTCGCCTACCAGCTCGCCTTCCCCCTCCTTGTCCAGCCAGAAATAGCTGCCGCCCGGGCACACGACGACGGCGGCCTTCGGCTCGCCTTCCGGCAGATAGGCTGTCAGCGTGGAACCGGCGTGCACGGACGTCCCCTCCCAGATCTTCACGGTCTGGGCCTGCAGGGCCGTGCAGAGCACGAGGAGCAACAGCGTCAGGAATCTTCGCATTTCCCACAAATATACGTCAAATTCTCCGGAACGCCCGCACAGCGGTCGGCCGTCAGGTACTTGTCTTCGTCTTCTTCATACGCCGTCACCTGCATTTCGGGATGGGTCAGGGCCACCAGAAGGGCATATACGCCGCAACCGGCTTCCGGAATGACGAGCGAATCGCCCGTCAGGGCATCGACCCGGGCGAGGGTCTCCGGGGTCAGGACCCGGCGGCATTCCACCTCGGAGTCGTGCCCCTTGTATAGGTACTGGTAGCGGACGAAGGTGGCGTTGTAGGCCGCAGTCTCGCGTTCGCAGCGGATGCGGGCGTACTCCCGCTCATAGTCGTGGCGGACCTTCCGCGTGAACGCGGCGATGTCGCCTTCCGGCACATCGAACCGCTCGCCAATCTCCATATACAGCCCGGCCTTCCGCAGGAGGAAGTCATGCTTGGGCAGGGCGTATCCGAAACCGTGGATATACAGCGGCAGGATGGGCAGGCCCAGTTCCCGGGCGGAGACGAAGGCACCCCGGTGGAAGCGCTGGATCCGGCAGTCCAGGCTCCGCGTGCCCTCCGGGAAGATAACGATGGAATAGCCTCGCGCCACGAGGTCTTTCATATGGGCCAGGTTCTTCTCCAGCCCTTCCATCACCGGGTAGAACTCCGCTTTGCGGATCAGATACCCGTAGAACGGACTGTTCCAGACCCATTCGTTCGTCAGGAGGATCACCTTCGGATGCAGGGCGAGGATGGGCAGGACGTCGAAATGGGACTGATGGTTGCAGATGTAGACGGCCGGCTTCGAAAAATCCTCCCCATGCGGGTTGGAAAGCGTATACGGGCAGCCCGGGATGGCCTTCATCGCCAACCGCGCCGTCTTGGTCAAAGCCTTGCGGTACCGCTCCCGCTTCCCGGGCGTCGAACCGCCCAGGAACAGGAAGAAGGTCCAGATGGTCAGGACCAGCATCGCCAGGAGGAACACGACGAAGATGTAGCCGGTCCGGAGGGCGCCGCCCAGCGTCCAAGGGATCTTCCGTGGCTTGCCCTTTTTCGTCGTCAGGAAACGGAACACCAGCGGCGGCAGGTAATAGGCCATCGCCACCACGGTGAACATGCCCACGATGGTCACGGCGGCCAGCGACCGCAGGGCCGGGTGCTTCGCCACGATGAGGGCGCCGATGCCGATGAACATGATGAGGGCCGACAGGACCACGGCGTTCTTGAACGACCGCAGGATCTTCTTGCCCGTCGCATATTCGTACATCAGCCCCTCGGTGATGAAGATGGAATAGTCGTCTCCCTGACCGAAGATGAACGTGGCCAGGATGATGTTGACGATATTGAACTGCAGGCCGAACAGGCGCATCGTCCCGAGAATCCAGATCCAGCCCACCGCCAGCGGCAGGAAGGCGGTGACGCCCATCGTCAAGCCCAGGGACAGGCACAGGAAGAAGAAGACGATGACGCTGCACAGGAGCCCGATCCGGTCGAAATCCTCCGACAGCATCCGCGCCAGCGTGCCGGACACGTCGTCCATCGAGAAGCAGAAGGCGCCGTCGGGCACGGCGGCCCGCAGGGCCGCTTTCGTCCCCTCCAAGTCACTGGTGCTCAAGTAATTCACCACCTGCACCTTCTCCTCCCCCGGCAGGTACATCGCCGTTCCCAGCGTGCCGGTGATGGGCGCGAAATAGTCCACTTCCTGCACCGCCCATTCTTCGGCCAGCAGGTCGAAGAAAGGCTGGAAGGCATGGGCCGTGAAACCGGCCTTCAGGCCCGCGTCGATGATGCGGTCCGACAGGTCGGGATGGGCCTCCAGGAAGGCGTTCCAGCGGGCCAGACGCTTCGCCTGCTCCTGCTTCGAAGGCAGGAACGTGCCGAGGCCGGAAGCGTCCTCAAGCAACGGCGCGAGCGCTTCGTTGCTCTGCAGCGCTTCCTCCGCCGTCGCGCCGGACGCCACCACATAAACGGTCGATGCCCCGTCGGCCGAGGCGCCCATTTCCTCCAGGAGGGCGAAGCCGCGTTCCTGCTCCGGCGTCATGTAGTTGATGTGGTGCATGTCCGCATCGAACGAAATGCCGCGGCTGAGCCACCAAAGAATGGCCGTGACGCCCAGGAAACCGATGAAAACCCATTTCCGGGCCTTTGGAGACAGGTCGATATGCCGGTCGAAGTCCAGTTTCAGGGTGTTCCGGGGCCGGGTGGCCGCCGGGACGAATACGGGCAGGAACACCAGCACGAACAGGATCGTCCCCACCAGCATCATCGCGCCGATGAAGCCGAAATCGTGCAGGGCTCCCGCCTTCAGCAGGAGCAGCGACAGGAAAGCGCCCACGGTGGTGATATTGCCCACCAGGAGCGGATTGACCTGGTCCGCGAGGGCCTTGCGCTTGTCGGGCTGGTATTTCAGGTGGTCCACATAGTGCAACGGATAGTTCACGGCGATGCCGATGATCATCGACCCGATGCCCAGGACGATCAGTGACACAGAACTCTTGAAGCAGGCGATGATTCCGAGGGCGAACAGGGCGCCGGCAAAGATGGACACGAGGATCCAGAACACGTCGGCGAAGCGTTTATAGCTGAGCCACAGGACGATGCAGATCAGCAGAGCGGCGATGGCCAGGGCCAGGAAGGAGTCCTTCTTGATCCGGGACGCATTCCCCACGGCCACCTCGGGGCCGCCGCTCGAGAAGATGCGGATGTCCGGGAACCGGGCCGCCGTCCGCGCCTTGACGGTGTCCGTCAGGGCTACCAGCTGCGCGTTCTTCCCCGACTCGCTGCCGCCGAACGGCGAATTGAACAGGACGACGCCGGTACGGCCGTCGCCCGTGAACAGGAAGCCGTCCTCCACGCGGCTTTTCGTCGCAGGATTCAGCGCCTCCAGCCGCTGTAGTACCGGAGAAAACAAGCCTAACGGGTCACTGCGGAGATACTGGGAAGTGAAGCTCGAGCCCATAGAGTAGAAACTCCGCTCGTTCTCCGCCATCCGCTCCTCCACATAGCCGGGAACGGCCAGGAGGGAGTCCATGCGGGCGTAATCGGCCTCCGTCAGGAAATAGGGCCAATGGGAACGGATGAAACCGAAGACCTCCTCCACAGCGCCCGCGTCGGCGGCTACCCGGAGGTCCGGGACGAGCGCGGCGGTGTCGACATCGGCCCAATTCTCGCCGAAGGCGGTCATCGCGTCCATCAGGCGGTCGGTATCCTCCTCGTCGGATTCGAAGAAAACGGCCATCCGGTCCTGCCCGAGGCGGTTGTAGACATCGGAATACCGCCTGCTTTCCTCGCTCTGCGGCAGGAAGGCCGTAATATCCTCCTCGTAGTGAACCCGAAGGGCGGAAAAGGTGCAAAGGCCCAGAAGGAAGACAAGGATGAGCGCTGCGCGGCCCCTGTGCACCGACAGCCAGTCGTAGATATGCAGGACGAGCTTTTTCATCGGCCCAGGAGCATCCGAGGATAACCATAGACCAGGGCGAGCACGCACAGGACGGTGTTCAGCACGCTGATCCGGAAGAAATCGGCGAAGGGCCGGAAATGGGACACGCGGTCCTCGGGATAGTACACCCGCACCGGGACCGGGACGATCCGGAGGTTCTTCCAGGCGGAGAAGACGAGGAGCGCGAGTTCCGCCTCATACCGGGCGGTCAGGAGTTTCAGGGAAGGGAGGTCCTCCAGCGGGTATACGCGGAAACCCGTCTGCGTATCGGGGAGTTTCCGTCCGGTCTGGACGGTGAACCAGAAGTTCGAGAACTTGTTCGCGAAGGTGTTGCCCGAAGGCATTCCCTCCGCCGTGAGGTTGCGGCTGCCGATGACGAGCGTCCGCTCCCCCGCCGCGGCGACGAGCGCCGGGATGTCGGCGGGATCGTGCTGGCCGTCCGCGTCCAGCGTCACCGCGAAGCGGTAACCGTGCTTCCGCGCGGCCTCCAGGCCGGTCTTGAGCGCCCGGCCTTTGCCCCGGTTGGTTTCGTGCCGCAAGACCCGGATGTCCAGGCCCTTCAACTTTTCCTGCGTATCGTCCGTGCTGCCGTCGTCCACCACGAGCACCGGCAGTCCCTGCGCGAGGACGCCGCGGACCACGTCCGCGACCGTCCCGCCGTTGTTGAACGTCGGAATGACGGCGCAGATATGACGGGGATCGATCACGCCACGGACAGGCTCATTTTGGCACAAAGGGTTTCTCCGGAGAGGATTTCCACCGTCCGCTCGCTCTCTTCCCCGCCCAGGTTGAAACGGAGTTCCGTCGCCTCGGCCGGGATGATGGGGTTCGTAAACTTGATGTTCTTCGCCCCCACAAGCCGGACCCTTTCGTCATGGGCGACTTCCCCTTCGTCATGGCCGACCTGATCGGCCATCTCTGCGATCAGCTCCAGCGCAATCTCCACCAGGCACACGCCCGGCGTGATGGGATACCCGGGGAAATGGCCCTTGTAAACGGGGCTTTCCGGCAGCAGGCGAATGGTGGCGCCGGCGGCGTCGACCGAGACGAGTTCGTAGAGGATTCCCTGCAGCATCTTACTGTTTTTCAAAGAGTTTGGCATCCACGGGCCGGTTCACGACGAAGTCCTTGAACTCCAGCTGCGTCCAGTCGCCGTCCGGCGTAATCAGGAGGGCGGACCGGATCCGGAGGGTCTGTTTGTCGGCATGGACGATGATCTCCCGGAACAGGGACTTGAGGTCCCGGCGGACCGGCACCAGTTTCACGGCGAGTTCCTCCCCTTCCAGGGCGGTCGCGGTGAAATCTTTCTCCGTAGGCATCCGAAAACGACGCCCGGCGATGGCCAGTTCCCCGCTGGAGACGAACACGCTCGGATAGGGCTTCAGCACTTCCCAGCGGATGCGGTCGGGGCTCGCGAGGACCATCCGGCCTTCGCTCTTGAGGTCCTTCGTGAGCATCGAACTGTGCCGCGTCTGGATGAAGGACGCCTGCAGCGTCTCGTAGGTATTGGCCGCCTTCAGACGGTCCAGGATGTCCTCCTGGGCCGATGCGGCCAGCGCGAGCGCCAAGCCGGCGAATATGAGGAGCCAGCGTTTCATCGGGCGATCAGGACACAGCCGGAAATGACCAGGAACACGCCGATCCACTGCACCCAGTTCACCTGCTCGTGGAACACGAGGATGGCGGCCACCATCCCGAACGCATAGCTCAGGCAGGAAAGCGGATAGGCGATGCTGAAGGGGAAATGCTTCAGGATGTACAGCCACAGCACCGTGGCGACGCCGAAGGAGATGCCGCACAGCAGGAACCACCAGTTGGTGAGCTGGCTCTTGAAGAAGGACCAGGTCCAGCTGAAAGGCCCCGACGCGGCCAGGCCCAGCTTCAGCAGGACCTGCCCTCCGCAGAGGAACACGCTTTGCGTGACCGCAAGGATGACGAGTTTCCACATAATTAGACAAAAATACGGAATCCTGCCCACAAATGCAAAAATCGGGCGGTCCCGAAGGGCCGCCCGGAATGAATCGATGGAATGGATCCGGCTTATTTCTTGCCGCCCAGGATGCTGCCGAGCGCACCGCCGAGGATGCTGCCCAGGCCACCCGTGCTGGCCTTCTGCTGCTTGGCCGCGCCACCGCCCAGCACGCCGCCGAGGACGCTGCCGAGGATGCTGCCGCTGCCGCCCTTGAGGGTCAGGAGCACGTCGTTGAGGTCCACGTCGCCGTCACCGTCCTGGTCCTTGATGATGTTCTTCAGGCCGCCCATGATCTTGGGGATGAAGGCGAGGAGCGCGGCGCCGACGGCGCCGAGCTTGAGCTTGGAGAGGACGTTGGAGTTGAAGATGTTGCCGGCGAGCGCCGTGACCGGGCTCTTGGCCGCGTCGGCCTGGCCGGTCAGGAGGGCCTTGATCTGGTCGAGACCGCCCGGGGCCGTCGCCGTCTTGGCGAGGGAGCCGAGGATGGAATCGGAAAGGCCGCCGAGGACCTGCTGCTGGAGGTTCTGGGGGATCTGAATGTTGCTGCTGGCCACATTCTTGGTCACCTGCTGGAGGATGATGTCACTGAGATTCATACTGTATTGATTTAGTGTTTGTGTGTTCGTTCCGACAAATATAGCGAAAAAACAAAAACAATGCCCCACCCCGAAAAAAAAGAATCGAAAAAAGGGACATTGGGCACGGTAGGAGGCAGCATGCCTCGGAGGCGAAGCCGACGGAGGGGGTCCGGGGTCTTCCTGGGTAATATAAGACGGAGCAATGTCTGGTATAATTGACATTTTTGGTTGGTGACATTGACATTTTTGGTTGGTGACAAGG